>NZ_JBLJBT010000026.1:0-319134 GCF_047637665.1 Bdellovibrio sp.
TGAAATTGCCCACCATGGAGCGAGTAGAACCGTAGAACCGTAGAACCGTAGAACCGTAGAACCGAACCTCTGCAATGCCACTCGGCTTTTTTGAAAAATTGGTCGGGGAGATAGGATTCGAACCTACGACCCTCTGGTCCCAAACCAGATGCGCTACCAGACTGCGCTACTCCCCGACGAGGAGTGGACAATAAATAATTAAGGGGCCTGTTGTCAAATCACTAGATACTAACGCACAACATAAGCTATTCTTTTTTTCATGGAAAACTTCATTAACTCGCTTCCGAAACCACTTCTCGCATTTTTGGCTATTTTAATTGGTATTGGCGTCTTCATGCTGGTCAGCCCTCCGCATACGGTCTGTGACACTCAGGAGGCCACTCTCCGTGAGCTGCAAAAGGGGAATATCTTTCCGACGGAAGTGAAGAAGAACAAAATCCCTCCGACTTTGGTTCGAGCTAAAGAGGCCTGCCAGTTGGGGAACAGTGCAGGATCTTGTTATGAGTATTTCATGGTGCTTAAAAAAGTGGCAGACGACGTGGGTAAGGCTTCGGGGGAATGTACGGCTCAGCTTTTCAATGTGAATGAGGTTAAGTCGGCATTGAATGATGGACTGGAGCTGATGGTGCGCTTGGCGTGGGGAACCAAACCTCCCGAGCCAGGGCTTGAGCGATTCGGCTGGATGCAGGACGCGGAAATCGCGATCTTTTGCCGCCTAAAAAGTATCTATATCAGAGCCAACGGAGAGGAAGGGTGGACCGCTCTTCGTCAAAGAGTCACGGCCAAGTTGCCAGGAGAAGAAGCGCCGTTTTCTACGGACCCCACTCGAGCCACTGTGGAGCCTAAAAAGGCCACCGCCGTGTTGCCCGAGCGGGAGATTTGGAATCGCAGTCTTTTCTCGGTTCGTTGCGAAACTTATTAAAGGGACACCAGCTCCAAGGACTTCCAACGGGGTTTTTTATCGCGATACTCAAGGCGTCCATAGAGGGCGAAATTCTTATCCAGCTTATTTCGAATCACATAGCTTAAAGCCTGGGCTTGTTGCAGGCTCCACTCTGCGGGATTTAATCCGAAAAATTTAAGTTCTGACTGAAGCTTCAAAAGAGTGATTTCATTTTTGCTCATAGATCCGTCCTTTGTGAGGTTTAAGTTGCTTGCCAGACCCATTGTGCAAGGCGAAAGCCGGACGTGTTTTCTGTGGGTAATGATTTAAATGAGTTTGAGCCGCTGCAGGTCTTGAGTTGTCCCAAGGGGTGGACTAACTTCTTGGATATGAGACGAAACGCCTTTCTTGGATATTTGCTAGCCGAAGTGATCGTCATCGTTCTAGTAACGATGAGTTTTAAGTTTATTCCGGAACGCCAAGTGGCCGCGACGGTCGCGGGGGTTCTTTTTGTCGGTCTTCCGTTGGGGATGATGACTTGGGAGTATCGCCGCGCAGGGTTGGAGCAGATGGCTTGGTTTGTGGCGGTTTTGCAGTTTTGGACTGTTTTTGCGCTGCCTATTTTAGGGATGCGGTTGGCCAACTGGGGAGTGCCCTTTGAGGAGCTCTCATTTCTGGGGATTCCAGGTCCGGTCTTGCATCAATGGTCCAGTAAAAGTTACATGGTGATGATGGTTTTCACTCTGTGGGGCTGGTGGCGGACGTCGCGAGTGCGTGCTGACTAAACGAAAAAAGCCGGTTTAAAACCGGCTTTTTTCTTCCCATCAAGGAAATCTCAAATTTTCAACAAGACCTGATTAGATCTCGAAAGGAACTGGAGAAATAGCTTCAGCTCTGTGGAAAGTATCGTAAGCGTCAGTGCCAGAAGGCAATAGACCCAAGTTACGAGCTTTCTTAACAGCAGCAGCAACTTTCTTCTGTTGAGCTACGCTAAGTTTAGAGATTCTAGATGGAGTGATTTTACCACCGTCACCGATGAAACGAGTCAAAGAAGCGGGATCTTTATAGTCAAAAACGTGATCGCCTGAGAATTCCTGACGGTATTTGCTACGAGTTGTCTTTTTCATTACTATCCTCTTTCGATTTCCTGATTGGTTAGCGAGTTATTGTGTGTACAAGAAAAAAGAGTTGCCATCAAGTGTCTTTTTACTTTATATGGTTACTTCTTGTTTGCGGCGCCCCTATTTAATTTGAAGGGAAGCGTTGACCCAGACTTGTAGCCAGGGACCGTAAGGTCCAAGACGAGCCAGAGGAGCTTAGTATGAGCAGATGTGAAATTACTGGAAAAGGCCCTGTTGTAAAGAACTTGGTGTCTCACTCCAACATTAAAACTAAATCAACAGCTCAACCAAATGTTCAAAAGAAACGCATATTTAGCCGTTCTTTGAACCAAATGGTGAGATTGCAAATCGCAGCTAGTGCTATCCGCGATATGGAGCATGTAGGCGGTTTTGATAACTACATCCTTAATTCTGATGACTCTAAGCTCTCTAAAAGAGCTATGGCTGTTAAAATGAGAATTAAGAAAAAAATCAGCACTAAAAAGTAATAGAGGCCCGTCATGAAATTGAAAGTTAAAAAAGGCGCGACAGTACAAGTTATCACTGGCTCTGACAAAGGTAAGAAGGGTTCAGTTTTGGCTGTAGATGCTAAAAACATGAAAGTTAAAGTTCAAGGTGTGAAAGTACAAACACACTATGACAAAAAAGACGGTCTTTTGAAAAAAGAAGGCTTCATCGACTATTCCAATGTGAAATTAGTTGAAGCTGCTGCTAAAGAAAAGAAGACTTCTAAAAAGGCGACTAAGTCTAAGTCTGCATAGGTCTGGGGCTCCAGCTCTTCTGGAGTCGCGCTAAATGCGGCAAAGTTTGCCTAAGACAAAGTCTAAATTTGGTCCTTAAGGCGATCTCTTCATTTTAGTCTCTGACATAGCTGCGTAAAATCTAAGTTGGGTTTAGAAAAATTATTTTCACCCAACCCAAAGAGGAGAGGCAGCTTGAAACGGGACCAAATCTCAGCATTAAAAAGCAAAAAAGCACTGTTCTCGGCGACGATGGCGGTGCTTTTTTTTTCGTCGTTGGCGTCCGCTGAACTCGGCGAATCTTTAGTTTTGTGTAAAAGCAATAAGACAGTTCGTACTTTGCGTGTCGAAATGGGCACGGATCAGAAATGTCGTGCGATTTATACAAAACAAGGCGTGGATGAAACGATCGGCTCGGGCTTGAATCCAAGTTCTTGCGTCGAGTTTATTGCTAACGTTCGAAAAAATCTGGAAGAAGCAAAGTGGAGTTGTCGCGAAGTGAAAGAAGCGCGAACCTCTAATGTTTTGACCGGAGCGGAGTAAGATTCCCATGAGCTCGGAGTTGGTTGTTGCTGTCGTGCAAATGACATCCATTGATGATGTGGACACCAACCTGATGCAAATGGAAGCTTTGCTTGAAGAGACTTTCAAAAGCTCTCAGCCTCGTCTTGTTAGTTTCCCTGAAAATTGTCTGTATCTGCGTTTGATCGAAGGCCAAAAAATAGAGGGGTTTACTCTTTCTCATCCCGCTTTTGTGCAGCTTTCTGCGTGGGCGAAAAAATACAATACTTATCTGCATCTCGGTTCCCTTCCTCTTTATGTCGATGGTCATCTCTACAATTCATCGGTTTTGATTTCTCCTGAAGGAGTTGTGCAGCCCACGTATCAAAAAATGCATCTCTTTGATATTCAGCTCGAGGGGCAAACGCCGATTCGCGAGTCAGACGTGTTTCGCCATGGGCAAAAACCTCATCTGATTGAGGTCGATGGATGGCGTATTGGTGAAGCGATTTGTTATGACGTGCGTTTTGCCGAACTCTTTTCGCAGTATGCTCGTAAAGAGGTGGATGTGATATTGTTGCCCGCCGCGTTCCTTGTGAAAACGGGAGAAGCGCATTGGGAGATTCTTTTAAGAGCTCGAGCTATCGAGAGTCAGTCCTATGTCATTGCGAGCGCTCAGGCGGGGACTCATCGGGGCATAAACGGGGGCACACGGGAAACCTATGGCCATAGTTTAGTTATCGAGCCGTGGGGAAGTGTGGTGGTGCAGCTTGAGAAAAGCCGCCCGGGGGTTGTAGTGACGACACTTCGTCGAGAGCAAATCGAAAAGGTTCGTAAGCAGATTCCGATGAAGTTTCACCGTCGTCTTCCAGTTGCCTAAAGACTAGAAATCCTGCACTATTTCAATGACAACTTTCTCAATTGGCTTTTAATATGCGCCCAGCGCAGAACCAGGGAGCTGGATTATGATCCGAGTTTTCTTTGTTTTATTTTTGCTAACCTCGTCCTTCAGCTTCCAGGCTGGGGCTCAAGAGGAGGCGACAGAGCAACCCAAATACGACGAAGCTCGTGATGCGGAGATTGCTCAAAAAGCGAAGAAGCGTCTTTACCCCGGGGGGCGCGATGAAGAAGAGTTGAAGGTGCAGAGTCAGCTTTCAACTCCGGCACGAAAAGTGGCTCCTCAGGCAGAGATCAAAGAAGAATCTGTCGAGGAATAAAGGTCTAATTTAAACTGTAGTATTTTTTGGAGAACCCCTATGTCTACTTATAATGAACTTCCTGAAGGTGTAACTCGTGAGACTATGGATGTCGATGTTTTGATCGTCGGCGGCGGAGCTGCGGGCCTTTCTTGCGCGCTCCATTTGCAAAACCAAATTCAAAAACACAATGAAGATGTTTCCGCAGGTCGCAAACAAGGTGAACAGATTCCTGAACAGATGATCGTGGTGCTGGAAAAGGCGTCCGAAGTGGGGGCTCACAGTTTTTCTGGAGCGGTGTTAAATCCGAAAGCCCTGGGTGAAATGATTCCGAACTTCAAGGAAGAGGGATGTCCTCTTGATTCCGAAGTGAAAAAGGATGCGGTTTACTATTTGGGTTCTGATTTTTCTTTTAAACTTCCGATCACTCCTCCGCCTTTTCATAACGAAGGCAACTACATCGTTTCGTTGAGCAAGTTCAACCGTTGGTTGGCGACAAAGTGTGAAGAAAAAGGGATCAATATCTTCCCGGGTTTTGCGGCCGTCGAAGCGTTGTATGAAGGCAATAAAATTGTCGGTGTGCGTACGGGCGATAAGGGGCGTGATAAAAACGGCAAACCGAAGGCGAACTTTGAGCCGGGTTTGATTTTAAAATCCAAAGTGGTGATTTTTGCAGAGGGAACTCGTGGTTCTCTTTTCAAACAAGTCGAAAAGAAATTGGATCTTCGTGCGGGTAAAAACCCCGAAGTCTTTGAAGAAGGTGTCAAAGAGATCATCCAGATGCCTGCGGGGACGGTCGAAGCGGGACAAGTGATTCATACGATGGGCTTTCCTCTTTCGAAGTCTATTGGTGGAACTTTCATTTACACTCTTCCGGGCGACAAGATCATTGTCGGACTTGTGGCTTATCTTGATACGAACGATCCATTGTTGGATCCTCATCGCGAGTTGCAAAAATTGAAAACTCATCCCTTCATGCAAAGTATGCTGAAGGGTGGAAAAGTTGTCGCGTATGGCGGTAAGACGTTACCTGCGGGTGGTTGGTACTCTATGCCGAAGCTTTATGGCGATGGTTTCATGGTGTGCGGAGACTCTGCCAGCATGGTCGACGTGCAAAAGCTGAAAGGTATTCACTTGGCGATGAAGTCGGGGATGCAGGTGGCCGAGACGGTGATTGAAGGGCTTATGAAGGGCGGCGACTTTACGGAAGCCACCACTCAAGGGTATGAAAAGCGTATCGAAGGCAGTTATGTGAAATCCGAGTTGTATCGTGTTCGTAACTTCCACCAGGCTTTGAGCAAAGGTTTCTTGGCCGGACTTCCTATGATTGGTCTTCAAGAGATGACCGGCGGTCGTGGTTTGCAGGATCATATGAAGATTGAGCATATTGATGCGGACACCACCGAAAAGGTGATCGACGTGTGGGGGCCCTATGGCTTAGACCATGAGGACAATAAGCTTCCGAAGGCGGATGGTGAGCTGTTCTTTGATAAACTATCTAGCGTTTATTTGACCGGAACCATGCATGATGAAGATTCCCCGAACCATTTGATTTTGAAGGATGGGGATATCTGCCGCACGGTATGTGAGCCCAACTACAAATCACCCTGTAATCATTTCTGCCCGGCCTCTGTATACGAAATGGTGCCGTCTACGAAGGAAGCGGGTAAGAAGGACTTACAAATTAACTATACCAACTGTATTCACTGCAAAACTTGTGATATTAAGTGCCCATTCGAAAACATCGAGTGGACCGTTCCTGAAGGGGGCGGGGGACCACAATATCGCGAGGTGTAGCCTTTAGAATCGGGCTGCGCTGGACGGTAAGGAAGGCTCAGCGCATAGGGACTGGGCCTTCTTCAACAACAGAAAGGACCAGCCCATGCCTCAATTTTTTGCTTCCACAGCCCGTGGACTTGTAGAACCTCTAGAAAAAGAACTCAAAGATCTTGGACTTAAAGTCACTGATAAATATATCGGTGGGGTCTTTTTTGAAAGTAACTGGGAAGGTTGTTACAAGGCGAACCTTCACTCTCGTTTGGCCAGCCGTATTTTGAAGCCTGTTCTGGATTTCACGGCCTATCAGCCGGAAGAGCTTTACACTCAAATTCTTCGTCATGATTTTACAAAATATATTAAGCCAACACAGACGATCTCCATCGATGCGAGTGTCAGCGAATCCAAAATGCGCGATCAGCGTTTTGTGGCGATGAAGGTGAAAGACGCGATCGTCGATCAGTTCCGTGAAAAATTTGGAGTTCGCCCTGACGTGGACAATGAGAACCCATCTTTGCGAATTCATGTGCGTGCGATCAAGAATCAGTTCAATGTAGCGATCGACACCTCGGGTGATAGCTTGTTTAAACGTGGTTATCGTAAAGAGGTGGGAGAGGCTCCCCTCAAGGAAAACTTAGCGGCGGGCCTTTTGAAGGTCACCGAGTGGGACGGACAAAGTCCTTTGGTGGATTTCATGTGTGGTTCAGGAACGTTCTTGATTGAGGCGGCAATGATGGCCATGAATATCGCTCCTGGTATCAACCGCAAAAGATTCGGTTTCCAAAACTGGTTGAACTACGAAGAAGCGGCTTGGGAAAAGGTCGTTCAAGAGGCCATGGATGCTGAAAAAGAAGAGCTTCCATTTAAGTTCTACGGTTATGATATCGACAATCGCGTTTTAAAGAATGCCAAAGACAACGCCAAGCGTGCCGGTGTGGATCAAGTTATCGAGTTTAAGAAAGAGGCTGTGGCAACGGTGGAGCCTCCTGTTGAAAAGGGCATGATCGTAGTGAATCCTCCTTATGGAGCTCGTATCGGGGATGAAGACAATCTGCGCGATGTGTATCGTGATTTGGGTTTCACCTTGAAACATCGCTTTAAGGGTTGGGATGCGTGGATCTTGTCTGGAAACAAAGAATTGATTGCGGACCTCAAACTTAAATCGACCCGTAAACACTTTGTGTTCAATGGAAACATTGAGTGTCGTTTCTTGAAATACAGCATGTTTTAATTCGCAAGGGTTTATGAAAAACATCATTCCACTTCTTCTTCTTTTTATGAGTTCTTCTGCATGGGCGGTGATGCCGGTTCTTAGCTATAAGAACATCACCTGCCGCTTTGTTGTTGAGGGTGTTCTTGTTAAAGAACAGTCTCAACCCCTGATGACGTTGATGATCGAAGAGCGTCTGGGGCGTTTTGCTCAGATTCAATTTGGTGACGAACAAAAGATGATTCAGTATCAGATCTTGATTGAAGATGACATGAACTCACCTCTTCCTGAGTCCGTGTTGATTTTGCAGAATCTCATGGTTGGGGAGCTTGAAAGTTCTTCTGAGGTTTCCGCAAAAGAGGTAACCTGGGTTCGGATCGCTCAAGGCACCCACAGTGTGTCTTGCGATCTGAAGCCATGAATGAACAAAAGCCATTTATAGTTGATGAAAATCTCTTAGGCCTCGTGAAGAGGCTGCGTATGATGGGGGTCGATACGATCGACCTTCCTGGAGCCACAGATGATGAGCTGCTGGCTAAAGCTGACGAACAAAGTCGCTTGATTCTTACCAAAGACCGTCGTTTTTTTCAGAGAATTCCCCAGGGGCGAGCTTATTTCGTCATCAGTGGAACTCCGGAGGAGCAGCTTTTCGAAGTACTTCGGCAGTATCCTTTTCTGGCGACGGAAGACCCGCTATCGCGATGTTTTCGCTGTAACTCTTTAATTGAAGAAGTTCAGAAACAGTCCGTCGTCGGCAGAGTGGATGCGAAAACTTTTGGACTTTACGATAAGTTTTATGAATGCCCCACGTGCCACCAAATTTATTGGGAAGGTTCTCATTTTGAAAAAATGCAGAGCAAGATTAAAGCAATAAAAAAGTCCCTGGGATAAACTCCGAGGGACTTTTTTAGTTTTTAATAGAGGGCTTAGAAAGGTTTATTGATGGCGATGAACGCCGCAGAGGTGCCCAAGCCCAAAAGAAGAACGGCGACAGGCCAGCCGATATATCCTTTTCTTTTAACCAAAGAGATGCCCACACCTAAAAGAACCCAGATCGCAATTTTGGCGTGAACCCAACCTGGAAGGCCGGCAGCCAGTCCAAGGCGAGCGGCCATTCCAAAACCACTCACTAAAATAAATAGAAGTCCCAGTCCATGTGTGATGAAACCCATGATGCGAGCAGCCTTCTTAAGCTCCGCCTTTGAGTAGGCCGCTACAAGAAGTCCTCCAAAGCCGAAGAACAAAAGCATAAGACCTAAAAGGTGAAGAACTTTATAAAATTCATAAGACATGAGCGAACTCCTTATTCTGCATTAAGACCCAAGTGTTTGAGCACTCGAGCCATATCTTTTCTGATTCTGGTAATATGGGTTTTATTAGCCAGGGTTTTCAGAGCGTCACGCAGAGGTTCTAGGGGATATCCGCCGTATTGTCCAGGTTCTGTGATATCGTTAGTCACGGCGCTGCGTCCAGCAACGATCACGTGATCACAGAGTTGAACGTGATCAGAGACCGCAACTTCGCCTCCGAACATACAGTTATTGCCGATGGTGCTTGAACCCGCCACGCTAAATTTTGCGGCGATCAGGCAGTTCGCACCAATAACAACGTTATGGGCGATGTGGCACAAGTTATCCATTTTTGTGTTGTTGCCGATTTTAGTTTCGGTCAAAGCGGCGCGGTCAATGGCGCAGTTCGCACCGATTTCCACGTTGTTTCCGATGACGACTTTCCCAATCTGAGGAATCTTTTTGGGAACTCCATCTTTGCCGGTGGCAAAGGCAAAACCGTCAGATCCAATCGTCGTGTTGGGATGGATTTCGCAGTGAGAACCTACGCTGCAATAAGCCCCCAAGAAGACATGGGGGTGAAGCAGACTGTGGTCGCCCACTTCGGCAAAACACTCCACAACAACATGAGCTCCTAAAGTCGCGCCATCGCCAATTTTGGCGTGTTCTCCAATCACCGCAAAGGGGCCGACGCCCACATTTTTGCCCAGGTGAGCTGACGGGTGAATGGAGGCCGTTGGGTGAATCTTGGTCTCTTGGTTAAAACGATTCATCTTGCCATCGAAGAGCGGAAGAATCGCGGCCATTCCCAACTGAATAGAACCGGTTGTGAAGAACGTTCCGGCGCTGTCGGTGGGGATTTGCAGGGCCTTGTGTGCCACGATGATCGGGGCTTGGGCCTTCAGGGCGATTTCCAGTTGCTCTTTTTTAGAGACAAAAACCAAACTCTCAGAGTCGCAAAACTCGGGAGGTCGAACTTTTGTGGCAACGGCTTGAGAAGAACCACTCACAAAGGAGAGGTCTGACGAATTGAGATCTTTAATAACTTCAGCTGTAATCATAGTGATGCCTCGCGCTAACACTTTCCTATTATTTTTTTGATGTCAAGACACTGGGTGATAGTATAAGTCTGCTAACTAAACACTTTTGATCTTTTCTCACCTTATTAAGAGAGGAACTGAGATGGCGAAAAAGGCTGCGAAAAAGGAAGCACCTGCGGCAAAGGCCAAGAAGGCGGCGAAACCCGTTGCAAAGGCGAAGGCACCCGCAAAGGCGGCAAAACCTGTAAAAGCTGCGAAACCAGCAGCAAAAGAAGTGAAGGCGACAAAAGCTCCCAAAGCGGCGCCGAAAGCCCCTGAAAAAAAGGCGGCTCCACCACCTCCAGCCCCTGCAAAGGCTCCGAAAGCCGAGAAAAAAGTGAAAGCCGAGGCTGTTCCTGCTGAGGTTGTGGTCGAAGCTCCCAAAAAAGAAAAAAAGGTCAAAATTGACAAGTCCGGGATGTCGGAAGATCAAGTCAAGTGGCATGAGTTTCATGAAAAGTACAAAGGCATGAAGGCTCCTGCTTACAGTATTTCGGGTCAATTTGAGGCAAAGACTCCTTTGCAGCATAAGATCTTTGGCTGGGGATTTATTCTATCCAATGAATATGACCGCTTAGAGGTTCTTTTTGAGGATGGAAAACGAATGCTGATCAGCAATAGGAAGCTGTCATAGGGCAGAAAATTATTGCAAGGCACTGCAATCTGACCTACTAATTTATCTGCATGGCAAAAGACGATTTAGTACAAATTGATGGAAAAGTGATCGACGCCCTCGCGGGTGGACTCTATAAGATCGAACTCGAAAATAAAGCGATCATCAACGCTAAACTTTGCGGAAAGATGAGACGCTTTAACATTCGTGTGGTCGTGGGCGACCGGGTGAGCGTAGGGGTTTCCCCTTACGACCCCACTCATGGTCTGATCATGTTCCGTCATAAATAAATTGATTTAATCACTCTAACTTCCCAATTAAATCTAGAGGTTCTATGGATCAGGCTCTTCAGAGTTACTTGGCTCGTATTGCTCCCACCGTTTCTGCAAAATCAGCACAGGCTGTGATCGAACTTGCAGCGGAAGGCGCGACAGTCCCGTTCATCGCTCGTTACCGTAAAGAAAAAACCGGCAATTTGGACGAAGTTCAAATCCGCGCGGTGATTGAAGGTCACGAAACTTACAACGAAATCATCAAGCGTAAGGCTTTCTTAATCAAAGAGATTGGAGAGCAAAACAACCTGACTGCAGAAATCCAAAAGCGTATCGAGCTTTCTTGGGATTTGGGTGAGCTTGAGGAGATCTATAAACCCTTCAAGAAAAAGAAGAAGACCAAGGCAACCATCGCGCGCGAAGCGGGATTGGAGCCTTTGGCTCAGTGGATCTGGGACATGGGTCACGGTCTGATCAAAGACGAATTGACCATGGAGATGAAGGCGAAGAACTTCCTCAATCCTGCGGCGAAGATCATGACCTACGAAGAGGCGCTTAAGGGCGCTCAGGACATCATCGTCGAAAAAATCGCCAATGACGCTGAATTGCGTGCGATGGTGGCGAAGAACTACAACGACAAAGGCCGCGTGATTGCGAAAGCGGCGAAGGGCTTTAAGCCGAACTCCAAGTACGACATGTACAAAGAGTTTGAAGAGCCCGTTAAGAATCTTCTCGATGCTAAAAATAATCACCGCTATTTGGCGATGAGACGTGGTTGGCAAGAAGAAGAATTGTCAGTGGATGTGAAGGGTGATGACGAAGATATCTTGAAGTCTTACGAAAAATTCGCGACTTCGACTCCCGACAATGCCATTGGTGATTATTTGAAACAGTGTGCGCGTTTGGCGTTGAATGTTTACGTCCTTCCATCGGTGGTGAATGAAGTTCACCGTGTTCTTAAAGAGAAGGCTGATGCAGATGCCATCACGGTGTTTGCTGAAAACGTACGTAAACTATTACTGGGGTCTCCTTATGGACCAAAGTGCGTTCTGGGGGTTGACCCTGGTTTAAGAACGGGTTGTAAGGTGGCTTTGATTGATAAGTCGGGCGCTTTCATTTCTCACACGGTCCTTTACACTTTGGGTGATGATGCGGATAGAAAAGCCAAAGTTTTGTTTGGTGAAGTTCTTAAGCAGATTCAGATCGAAGCGATTGCGGTTGGAAATGGAACTGCGGGGCGTGAAACTGAGTCTTTCTTGCGCAAAGTATTGAAAGATCTTGGCAAGAATATTCCCGTTGTGATGGTCAGTGAGTCCGGGGCTTCTGTGTACTCAGCTTCTGAAGTGGCTCGTGAAGAGTTCCCAGATCTTGATGTCACTGTGAAAGGGGCCATTTCAATTGCTCGCCGTTTGCAGGACCCATTAGCGGAACTTGTAAAGGTCGATCCTAAATCTATTGGTGTAGGTCAGTATCAGCATGACGTGAATCAGTCGCAACTGAAGAAGTCTTTGGAAGCGGTAGTTGAATCCTGCGTGAATAACGTGGGTGTTGATGTGAATACGGCTTCCGCGGCGCTTTTGTCGCATGTTGCGGGCATCGGTCCGGCTTTGGCGAAAGGGATTGTTGAGTACAGAAAGAAAAGCTTGTTTGGAGATCGCACGGAGCTTTTGAAGGTCCCTAAGTTCTCTGCAAAAGTATTTGAGCAAGCGGCGGGTTTCTTAAGAATCCCCTCTAGCAAACAGATCTTGGATTCGACAGGCATCCATCCCGAGCGTTACCAAGCTGTGACGGATATGGCGAAGGACTTGGGTGTTTCTTTGTCTGAAGTGATTGGTGAAGGTGCGAAGAAACTTTTGGCACAAAGAACCAAGTGGGCACAACTTGTTGGTGAGTTTACGTTTGATGATATCGTGAAAGAGCTTGAAAAGCCGGGCCGTGATCCTCGTGATCCGTTCAAGGTTTTCCAATTCCGCGACGACATCATGGAGGTGAAAGACCTTCAAGAAGGTATGATCTGTCCAGGTATCGTGACGAACGTGACCAACTTCGGAGCGTTTGTGGATATCGGCGTTCATCAAGACGGCCTTGTGCATATCTCGGCGTTGTCTCATAAGTTCGTGGATGATCCTCGTAAAGTTGTGAATCCCGGTGACCATGTGACCGTGAAAGTTCTTAAAGTGGATACGATTAAAAACCAAATCTCTTTAACTATGAAAATGGATGATGCTCCTGAGGCTTCAGCTCCTCGTGGGGAAAGACGTCCTGAGCAACGCACGGGTGGTCCAAGACCGTCGGGCGGAGGGCGTCCTCACGGTGGTGGCGGAGGTCGCGATCAACGTCCCTCTGGGCCTCCAGCGAAACCTGCAAATCCGTTTAACAACCCATTTGCAGCATTGATGAACGTACCTACGAATAAAAAGTAAAACACGGAAGTCCCTTTGGGGGCTTCGCGGAGACAGGTTTAAAGAAACATAAGGAGTTTAAAATGGCAGTAAAAGGAAAATCAAAAAAAGGCATCCGTCACAGAATGAAAAGAATCGCTAAGAAAAAGCGTATGATCAAAGCAAAGATCCGCAAGTAATTTTCTTGTTGTGAGATCAGCTAAAAAAACCCACTTCGCAAGAGGTGGGTTTTTGCTTTTTAAGAGTATCGGTTGGGTGGAAAGAGCTAGATTGTTTTATCTCTGGACATCGGTCGGGAAAGCTACTTTCTGGGATGGTATCATATATTGATACTTAGCGCGTCTCTTCTGCGCCCTGATCTTTTCTATTATGGAGGTGGCTCTTTTTTCGGCTATTCTGCCAAGATCAAGGAGGCGTCATGATTGTTCAACCTCATATTCTTACCAAAGCTCTGGATGCGGCCCTCAGTACGGGAGCGGACTTTGCGGATATTTTTCTTGAGGACACCTATTCTTCACAGCTCACGGTTTTAAATTCAAAGCCCGAACAAGCCATTGTCGGTCAGTTGTACGGAGCCGGGATTCGTTTGTTTTTTGAGCATGAAATTGTCTATGTCACGACCAATGATTTATCTGAAGCGGGTTTGGTTAAAGCGGCTCTGAATGCGGCCCAAACGCGTGGGGCCGGGGTCGCAAAAAAAACCATGCCCTTGATGCAAGTGCCTTTTGATTCCATTCATACTTATGGCGAAAAACCCTGGGAGATGAATCGGGATCGTAAGTTTCAGTGGCTGAACTCCCTCGATCAGTATTCACGGGCGCGCCATGCGGCGGTGACTCAAGTTGAGGCTGGTTTGAACGAGAAATTTCAAAGAGTGCAAATCGCTAACTCACGCGGCGTGATGGCTTATGATGAGCGAGCGTATTCTCGTTTGCGTATGCAAACCTTTGTAGAAAATAACGGTGTCAAAGAGAGTGCCGCCGAAGATGAAGGCCATATGGGCACTTCTGAAATTTACGATCAGATCAATTTGAAAGAGCTTGCCGAGAGAAACGCAGACTGTGCCATGATGTTGACGACGGCGGCTTATGCCCCTGCAGGTGAGATGCCGGTAGTCATTGATAATGGTTTTGGCGGAGTGATCTTCCATGAAGCTTCAGGGCATGGCCTTGAAACGACAAGTGTGGCCAAAGACGCCTCTGTGTTTTGTGGAAAGCTGGGTCAAAAGATTGCCCACGAAAGTGTCACGGCGATTGACGATGGGACTATTCAGAATGGTTGGGGCTCTTTGACTATCGATGATGAAGGCAACAAGACACAAAAAACAACTCTTATTGAAAACGGAGTCTTGAAGTCTTATATCGTCGATGAGATGGGCTCCCTTCAGACGGGGCATGCGATCACGGGAAGTGGCCGTCGCCAGTCTTACAAGTATGCTCCCGCTTCGCGTATGAGAAACACCTATATCGCGGCGGGGAAGGACACATTTGAAGATATGATTCGTGATGTGGATTACGGATTGTATGCAAAAAAAATGGGGGGAGGTTCCGTCAATCCTGGAACGGGAGACTACAACTTCCAAGTGAGCGAGGCTTATATCATTCGTAACGGGCGCATCGAAGAGCCCGTGAAAGGGGCTTGTTTAATTGGCCGAGGTATCGACACGCTTGGAAAGATCACCAAGGTTTCAAATGATTTAAAATTGGCCCGCGGCATGTGTGGTTCTGTGAGTGGAAGTATTCCAGCAGCAGTGGGACAGCCGCAAATCTTGGTTTCAAGTTTGATGGTTGGCGGGAGAGCAAAATAATGGATGCTATTAAAGAAAATTTTCAAAAGATTGTTGAACTGGCTCGTCAAGATGGCGCCAAGGTCGAGATGTTATTGTCTGGCGGTGAAGACCTGAGCATTGGCTATCAAAAGAATAAGCTCGAGTCTTTTGAGGCGACGCAGTCCCAGATGGCCGGTCTGCGAGTCATCCTGGGGGCCAGTCAGGGGTACGCCTACACAGAGAATCTTTCTGATGAATCTTTGTTGCGCACCTATCGTGAGGCTTTAAGTAATGCCAAGACCGTGCAAAAAGGCGAGAGCTTGGAAGTGCCGCTTGTAAAACCTCAAACCGTGCAGGCCATGAATCATCTTTTTAATCCGGAAAATGTAACCATGGATAAAAAGATGGAAGTAGCTCGTCTTTTGGAAGAGATCAGTTTGAACGTGGATAAACGTGTTCAGGCTGTTCCCTATTCTGGATTTAGCGAGACGGTCAGTTTTAAACGCATTTTAAACTCTGAAGGTTTGGATCAAGAGTTCAAACAGAACTACTATTCCGGCTATGCTTATGCGTTGGCGAAAGAGGGGGAATCTTCGAAGATGGATGGCGAGGGGTTCTTTGTTCGCTCTTTTCAAGATATTAAAACCAAAGAAGTGGCGGAGGAGGGTGTGCGCAAAGCTCTTTCTCGCCTAGGGGCACAGAAGTTGCCAACGGGAAATTATGCCGTGGTGATTGATCGCTCGCAGTTTCCGATGGTGCTGCAAATGATTTACTCTTATTTTTCAGCCAAACAAGTTTACGAGGGTAAGTCCTTGTTCAAAGGGAAGCTGGGACAGAAAATTGCCAGCGAAAAGTTTCAACTGGTGGATGATCCGTTTGAACTTCGTGGCAGTGCGGTTCGACCCTTTGATGATGAGGGGGCTTCTTCTCAAAAGACGGTTCTTTTTGAAAAGGGGGTTCTGAAAAACTTCCTGACTAATTTGGAATACGCAAAAAAGATGGAGTTGCCTCACACGGCTCACGCCCGTCGAAGTCCGGCGTCTCAGTTGGAGATTGCTCCGACGAATCTTTTAGTGGCAAAAGGAACGAAATCTTTGCAGGAACTTTTGGCTTCTCATACGAAGGTAGTTCATCTGACCGAGTTTTCAGGCGGTCTTCACGCCGGCTTCAAGGAAACCACCGGAGACTTCTCGATGCCGGCCGAAGGATTCTTATATGAGAACGGCAAGTGCATCGGCCCCATCGATCAGTTTGTGATGTCGGGGAATGTTTTAGACCTGCTACGAGATATCGAAGATCTGGGGAATGAATACAATAAACCCGGCAGCTCGATGATTTGCCCTGATGTTTTGGTGAAGTCGTTGAGTTTTGCGGGCGCCTAGATTTTTTAAATAAAGGTGATTATAAGAAAAACCCCTCTCGAGAAAAGAGGGGTTTTTTATGGCATCGACTTAGCGACCAAGATTTGCAAGAAGCATTTGTAGGAAGGCGGCCATGGTCTGTTGTTGATTTGATCCCAAACCGATATTGGGAAGAGCCGCGTTTTGTCCCTGCATCAAGCTGCCCAGCAATGTCGTGATGGCCGAGTTGTTAATCACTTGAGAACCCGCCAGTTGACCCAATCCCAAGTTTGAACCCGAAGCGAAAGAGCCTAACAAAGTTTGTAGTAAAGAGGCGTTCATTCCGCCAGGAAGGGCAATTCCTGAAATGCCTTGAACAGAGCCAGCACCAATTTGTGAAAGAATACTTGAGAATAAAGTGGAGTTCAGACCGCTGGTCCCATTGATGCCGCCGATACCCAACACGGCGCCAGAAGAAATACTTTGAATGATGCTTGAAAGATCACCAGAGCCTAATCCTGTTGAGCCGAGGTTTCCCGTCAGAGATCCAATCAAAGATCCCGCGACTTGAGAAATATTTCCGGAAGAGATTCCTGCGTTCGGCAGATTCTGAAAGAGGGAGCCGGTGAGAGTCTGAATAAGATCGGTGGGAACTCCCGTTCCCGAGGCAGAACCAAGAATTGATCCCAGGGAGCCATTGCCAATAAGAGCTAAAAGATCTGTGGCCTGCCCGGTGGGAAGTCCCAGTCCGCCGACACCTTGAGAAGCCCCGCCAATAAGAACAGGAAGGATCGCGCTGAGATCATTGCTGTTGCTGAGCCCGGCACCGCCAAGGGCAGAGCTGGCCATGCCAATAATAGTGCTGATCTGAGAGTTGTTAAGTGAAATTCCGGTGGTCGTGATTTTCTGGGCTGAGGCGCTGCCGGAATTCTGTGTGGCTCTTAGTGTCGCTTCAAGTTCTTGAAGCATCTTTTGTGCTTCGGAAGTGTTCTGGACACTTTGTGGAGCGTTTTCACTGGCGGCATCAACGGCTGACATGTTGTTGTTGCATCCTGCAAGAAATCCAATCGCTAACAATGCTGAAACGAGTGCTTGCTTGTTCATGGTGGTCCCTCCTCTTGAGATCCAAAAACAGATTAGAGGAAATTCTGAAAAATAAAAATGGGCAGGAAAAAATATAATTTTGTGTGTTTACGGAAAATGCAGATTTTAAAAAATTGCTGTCGAAGAAATTTGCAGAAGATCGTGGATAACATAAGAATGTCTGAAGGGTGAACAGTTCACAGAGCAATTCGTGAAAATGTCCCTTTAAGCAGGAAAAATAAATTCTTGAAGTGAGACGAATGAGTAAGAAAAGCTCGTTTCTAAAGGTTTAGAAATCGTCAAGGAAGCAGACAAAACCTGCAGACGAGGCTCTTAAGGGGAGCCTCGCTGACAATAACCCACGACATCCATGAAGGTGGCCATGATTTCGGCGTTGAAAACCTGTCTTTTGGCGATCCACATGATCAGAACAAGATCGGGATTGGGTAGCTCGCAAAAGCCCGCCTCGATGTAGCACTTGTAGTGAGAGCGGATGCCGATGCTTTGAATGTTGTTACAGGAAAGATCGGGATTTTCGTAAAGATTGGCTAGCAGTTCTTGTTGCAGACAAGCGCGAATGCCTTTGGCGACAACCTGCCCGGCGGGGGAAAAGGAATCGTGTCTTCTGAGATACTCTTGGCAGTAAGGCAGGGCAAATTTTCTGATATAGGATTGATACCCGCAACGCAGACTGTTTTCGATGTCGTAGTAGGTGTCACAGCTGTTTTCAAGATCAGAAAGTTCCTGAGTGTAAGCGGGAGTTGCTGAAAAAATCAGTGAGATTAATAAGAGGGTGAAGATTGATGCCTTCATAAAGTCCTCGATTCGTGGCCGCTAATATAAGGCGACTTGAGCGAGAGCTCAATGTGGACTTTATGAGATGTAAACTTTCGTGTGCAGCCTCTTTACAGACCCCGGGGGTGGGCTATTTAAGAATGGCCGCCGCGATCTCCGTGAACCCCAAGCCGCCACGTTGTTGAGTGATATAGGCCGGCTTATCCTTAATCTGGTCTATAAAATTCTGAATATTGGCAACTGCGAAGCTGTGGGGGAAGTACCGAAACATGGGCTCGTCATTGGGGGAGTCTCCACTGAAGCCGCATACTTTTTTTGCTTCGTCTGCGCTGACTCCAAATTCCTTTTCCAGGAAACGCAAAGACATGGTGAGTTTGTCATAACTGCCAAACCACCCATTGACGTGAATCGAGCTGACTTTGGCTTGGGCGCCATGGGATTCAAAAATGGAAACGATCTTTTGCACTTCACTGCGCGGAAGGGCGGGCACATCTTCGCAGAAATCAATGGCCAGATCCATTAAGCGACAAAACTGATCGCTGGCAAGATCGCATCCGGGAACCTTATGAAGAATTTCTTTTTCTATTTGCTGAAGTTTTGTGCGATTTTCTTTTTGCGTCTTTTCATCAAAGAAAAAATGCCGATGCATCTTCTTGTTGTGATACCTAAAATAGAAGCCGCCGTTTTCTCCGATGATGCCACTCACGGGCCAAACTCGTGCGATCATTTCACACCAGCCTGCTGGACGACCGGTGACGGGAATTACGTGAAGGCCAGAACGTGAAAGTTTCCATAAAGCCTCGTAAGCTTCAGGACCTAGGTGCCCGTCGTCGGTCAGGGTGTCGTCGATATCCGTGAGAAGAAAACGCAAAGAATCGGAGAACTCAGAGATGTTTTTCATACTACAAACTTACCGGAAAAAGCGCTTTGAGACCAAAAAGTATGAAGAGATGTTCGAGTCCTTTGGTACGGCTTGTTAAAAATTAGACTTGCACCTTAAGGCAATCACCTTCATTTTTTGTCTATATATATAGTACGGGCTACGCCATCGACTTTGGGCGAGTTCGGATAAGGACTTATCATGGCTAAAAAAAGTGACGCATCTGATGGAATCAAATTGGTCGTTGTGGAGTCTCCCACAAAGGCAAAGACGATTCGTAAGTTCTTGGGGAAGGATTATGTGGTGGAGTCCTGCATGGGGCATATCCGCGATCTTCCACAGTCGGCAAAAGACATTCCTGAAAAAGTAAAAAAAGAAAAATGGGCGCAGTTGGGAGTCAATGTCGATAAAAACTTTGAACCTCTGTACTGTGTTCCCAAAGATAAAACCAAAGTGGTGAAGAACCTCAAAGACAAACTTGAAGAAGCCTCAGAGCTTTACCTCGCGACGGATGAAGACCGCGAAGGGGAGTCGATCAGTTGGCATTTGTTGGAGGTTTTGAAACCCAAGGTTCCGACCAAACGAATGGTGTTCCATGAGATCACCAAAGAGGCGATTCAAAAAGCGCTGAAAGACACTCGTGAAATTGATTTGAATTTGGTGCGTGCTCAAGAGGCGCGTCGTATTCTGGATCGTTTGGTGGGTTACACGATTTCTCCACTGTTATGGAAGAAGGTCGCTTACGGATTGTCGGCGGGCCGAGTGCAGTCGGTGGCGGTGCGTTTGATCGCCGAAAGAGAACTTGAGCGCATCCGTTTTAAAAAGTCTTCTTATTGGGGCGTGTTGGCCGAACTTTCCAAGGACGGTGTGAACTTTGAATCTCGCCTTCAGCAGTATAAAAATCAACGTGTAGCCACGGGAAAAGACTTCGATGGTCTGACGGGGCAGTTGACGGCGGGCAAAGACGTCTTGGTGCTTGATGAAAAGACGGCCTCGGGTCTTGCTAAAGATTTGAAGTCGGGAAATTGGGCGGTGACCGATGTGGAAGAAAAGCCCACATTCAGAAAACCAGCTCCTCCTTTCATCACTTCGACCTTGCAGCAAGAGGCCAACCGTAAGCTGGGTTTGAGTTCGCGTGAGACCATGCAAGTCGCGCAAAAGCTGTATGAACAAGGTTTCATCACTTATATGCGTACCGACTCGACATTCTTGTCGAACGAGGCGATCACGGCGTCACGTGACTGTATTCAAGGTAAATATGGAAAAGAATATTTGACCCCGCAACCGCGCAATTATGCGGCGAAAAAAGTGAAGGGGGCCCAAGAGGCCCATGAAGCGATTCGTCCTGCTGGAAATCAGTTTATGGATCCGGATGAAACGGGTCTCACAGGAACTCAGTTCCGTCTTTATGATTTGATTTGGAAACGAACGATTGCTTCGCAAATGGTGGATGCTCGTCAGAAACAAGTCAGTGCGAAAATTCAAGTGGGTGACGCTCTTTTCGGAGCGTCGGGAATGACCATTGAGTTTCCGGGGTTCTTGCGCGCTTATGTGGAAGGCAGTGATGATCCAGAAGCAGATTTGGCGGAACGAGAAGTGCGTTTGCCGGCGTTGAAAGTGAAAGACGGCGTGAAGTGCGCGAAATTGGATCCGACGTCTCATGAAACCAAACCACCCGCTCGTTATACCGAGGCGAGCCTTGTACAGACGATGGAAAAAGAAGGTATTGGTCGTCCTTCAACATACGCCTCTGTTATCGGAACGATCATTGATCGTGGATATGTTCGTAAGAGCGGAACAGCGTTGGTGCCGACCTTTACGGCGATGATCGTTTCAAAACTTTTAGGCAATTATCTTTCTGAATATGTGGACTTGGGTTTTACCTCTGAAATGGAGCAAAGCCTGGATAATATCGCTGATGGCGACTTGGATTGGGAAAAATATTTGGCATCCGTTTACAAGGGGCCAAAAGGATTGCGCGCCCGCGTGGATGCGCAAGAGGAAAAGATTGATCCAGACGATGCGCGAACCATGACTTTGGAAGGCATGGATAAATATAAGTTCCATGTGGGACGTTATGGTGCTTACCTCACAGCCAAACGGGATGGAGAAGATGTCAGCGCGTCTTTGCCTGACAATGAGTCTCCGGCGGATATCACACCGGAGATTGCTGAGAAATTGATTGATCAAAAAATTAATGGAGCTGACGCCTTAGGAAAAGATCCGAAAACGGACGAGCCCATTTATGTTTTAAGTGGTCGTTATGGCCCGTATGTTCAGTTGGGAGATGTGTCTCCAGAGAACGACAAACCCAAGCGTGCATCCTTGCCTCCGGGCGTTCAGCCTGAGCAAGTTGATTTGCAAATGGCGTTGGATCTTTTGTCTTTGCCGAAAACCTTGGGGAAACATCCCGGCACGGGCAAGGATATCAAAGCGGGCTTGGGACGATTTGGTCCTTTCGTGGTTCATGAAGGGGACTATCGCTCGATTCCAAAAGGAGAAAGCATTTTTACGATCACTCTTGAGAGAGCCATCGAGATGCTAAGTCAGCCCAAAAAAGGCCGTGGTAAGGCAGCCCCATTGAAAGAGCTTGGTGCTCATCCGGATTCTGGGGAGGCGATTCAAGTTTATAATGGACCTTATGGGCCCTACATTAAGAGTGGAAAAGTGAATGTGTCTCTTCCTGAAGGAGCAACCCCAGAAACGGTGACCCTGGAGCAAGCCGTGGCTCTAATCAATGAGAAGGGCGGCACCAAGGCGAAGGGGAAAGGCAAAGGAGCTTCTGCGAAAGCCGCTCCGAAGAAGAGCCTGAAGAAGGCGGGGACCGCAAAAGAAAAAGCCGAAGCTCTTGGTGTCAAAAAAGTAGTCACTCGTAAGAAGAAAAAGTAATTTGTTCATCCCCCTTTTCCAGAGGGGGTTTCTTTGTTAAATTCACTCCAACTTTAGTTAGAAAGTGGAGTTGTTATGAGCGACAGTCCCCGTAAGGGACAGTTGGAGTTAGGAATCAATCGCGCACCTGAGAAGGATAGAAACTTCGATAAAGGTGGGCGCAGTTTTTATTTTTTTGATTTCGACGATAACATTGCTTTTCTTACTACGCCTCTGATTCTTTTCCATAAACAGGATCGTCGTGAAGTGCAGATTTCCAGTGGAGATTTTGCGCAATATCATCAATCCATTGGTAAATCCGGTTTGTATGAAGAGTATGATATTGATTACTGCGATATGACCGGGACCTTCCGAAATTTTCGAGACCATCACATTGATGAGTTAGCAAAGTTGCAAGGTAAGAAGCAGGTCTTTGTTCAAGACGTTGCCGAAGCTTTGGGATTTGCTGATTTTCAGTGGAAGGGACCTTCTTGGGAATGTTTCTATCATGCCGCTTTCAATCAACGGCCTCTTTCGGTTATTACGGCACGTGGACATCATCCTGAAACGCTGAAAGATGGGATTCGGGTGTTTGTGCAAAATCGAGTTCTTCCTTTAGAGCCCAACTATCTGAGTGTCTACCCAGTAAGTCACAAAGAGACTCGTGTGCAGTTGGGGGATCCTGAGTTTAAAGAAGGCACCGCGGAGCTGAAGCAACGAGCTATTCGCGCAAGTGTGGAAAAAGCCATCGAAGTTTATGGCTACAATCCTCATCACCGCTTTGGAATGTCTGATGATGATCCTAAAAATATTCAGCTTATCCTTGAAGAGATGACTCGACTAAAGGCGAGGTACCCTGAAATGTCCTTCTTCATGATCGAAACTCAGCACGGAAGTTTTGTGAAACATGAAGTAAAGGCAGGGGGCTTGCGCGCGGACAAAGTAGAGAACCTCTCACAACTTTCCTTTTTTGAAGAAGATCGACGAAAGTCTTAATGTTTCTTCCACGTCCTAATTTATGACGAGCTTCATAAATTGAATGCTCTCTTATAAATCTTTGATAATCTAATGAAATCACGATGGCTCCCAGAGGGAGCGCGGACACGGAAGGATCATCATGAGTTCATTCTCTAGAGGTGTTAAAGGTTTCATTATTGCCGGTTCATTGGCAATCTCGTCACTGGCATCTGCCCAATTAAAAGAGGGTTTAGAGTGCCGTTATCTTACAGTCATTGAGCAAGGCTTCTTGGCGAATCACGTTAAGTACTCTAATCGTGATGCGGATTTACAGAATCGCGTGGTTGATCAGTATCTCAAAAGATTGGATCCTTCAAAAATTTATTTAACTCAAGCTGACGTAGATCAAATTAAAAAAATCAGTGGAAATGTTTTTGAGAAAACAAAAAATCGCGATTGCAGTTTCCTAGAGCAAACACAAAAGATTGTCCTAGAGAGAGTGAAAGATCGTGCGTCTTTTGCTAAAACGTATCTTGGAAAAGATTTTAAGTTTGATGCAACGACGGAGTTCACTTTTGATCCCGAGAAAAAAGCGTGGCCGAAGGATGGCAATGAGGCCAATGAGTATTTAAAGAAATACATCCAGTTCCAAATCGGAAATTATTTGGCGACAGACATGAAGTTGGAAGAAGCCAAAAAGAATGTCGCAAAAAACTACGAACGTGCGGTAAAGAGAACTCAAGACACCACTGTGGATGATCTGTATTCAGGATATTTGGATTCTTTTGCAAGAGCTTTAGATCCACATTCCAGCTTTTTCTCTCGTGACGTTCTTGAAGATTTTGAAATTCAAATGCGTTTGTCATTGGAAGGAATTGGCGCGACTCTTTCTTCTCAAGATGGCTTTACTGTTGTTGAACAGTTGGTTCCTGGTGGAGCTGCTGCCAAATCAGGGCAGATTGAGCCTCAAGATAAGATCGTAGCTGTCGGTCAGGAAAAAGGTCCGATGGAAAACGTGATCGACATGGATTTAAAAGACGTCGTTAAAAAGATTCGCGGGAACAAAGGCACGAAAGTGCGTTTGACGATCTTGCGTAAATCAGGCGACGGTAAAAAACGTTTTGATGTGACGTTGACTCGTGAAAAAGTAAATCTTGAAGACGAGGCGGCTTCTATCACGTTCGTGGACAGAGAAATCAACGGGCAGAAAAAGAAGTTGGGAATTATCAACTTCCCGTCCTTCTATGCCGATTCTCGACGCGGTGGACGCTCTTCTGCGGCAGACATGAAGAAGCTCGTGAAAGAAGCTAATGAAAAGAAAGCGGATGGATTGGTCTTGGATCTTTCCAATAACGGTGGAGGCTCTTTAGAAGACGCCGTGAAGATTGCGGGTCTGTTCTTCCAAACTGGAAATGTTGTAAAACAATCGTCTAAGAATGAAGGGCGTGCCGAATCGGCTCTTCGTGATACGGATCCGACTGTGGACTGGGCGGGGCCTTTGGTTGTTTTGACCAGCCGTATTTCCGCGTCCGCTTCCGAGATCGTGTCAGGGACTTTGCAAGATTATAAACGAGCAGTGATTGTCGGTGGCGACCACACTTACGGTAAAGGAAGTGTGCAGTCTGTTCTTCCTATTCCAAACAACTTGGGTGCAATCAAGGTGACGGTGGGAATGTTCTTTGTTCCGGGCGGTAAATCCACTCAGCATCGTGGTGTCGATGCAGACGTGGTGTTGCCAGGTCCTTTCAGTACTGATGATATCGGTGAGAAGTACATGGATTACTCTTTGCCGCCAAAAACGATTGAACCTTTCTTGTCGCCGGATGCCTATGTGAAAGAAGGTCCGGGGATGTGGAAAGAGATCAAACCAGAGTGGTTGAAATCTTTGCGCGACAGATCTTCCGAGCGTGTGGCGAAGAACGACGAGTTTAAGAAAATCGTAGATGAGCTGAATAAGGCCAAAGCGCGCGGCAAAGTGATCCGTGTCAGCGAAGTGCTTAAAGATAAAAATGAAAAAGATAAAAAAGATAAGGCAAAGAAGACCGCTAATAAGGCCAAGAAAACGGAAGAGTACTTAAAGCGTCCTGATATTCAGGAAGCCGAGAGTGTTCTTTTGGATCTGATTCAGTTGGAAGAGGGGAAGACCCTGGTCCCGCCGAAACAGGCTAGTAACGCCAAGTAGGGCGGCTTCGGAGTCCTTGAGGGCCATGTTTGTTGTTGTTAGAGCCCAGGGCGAAACCCTGGGCTTTTTTATTGCCTAGAGATGGGGCATCGCTCCTCGGAAATTTTGCATATAGCGGGATTTGGGGCTCTTTCGAGGTGACAAAAGCCTCTCTTTTCGCTTAGATAGACCGGAAATCGACCCTTTAATGGAGAACTGAATGTCTAAAAAGACCACTGTAAAAGCGGGAGGTAAGGCGTCTGCGAAAAAGACCCTGAAGTCCGCTGCCAAGACATCCGTGAAAACTTCTAAAAAAGTGACAACCAAAAAGCACGATTTTGGCGGACTCTCTGAAGAGATTTTGCTGCGTATGCATGATCTGATGGTGAAGTCGCGTGTCCTTGAGGAAAGATTAATTAAAATCTACAAAGCCGGGGAAGCCTACTTCTGGATTGGTGGACCTGGTGAAGAAGCTTGGGGTGTGCCACTGGGAATGCTGGCCAGAAAAGGTCAGGGCTTAGAGCATGACTGGTTCCACTTACATTATCGTTGTACTCCCACGATGGTCGCCTTGGGGCTGAACATGATCGACTCTATTCGTTTGATGATGAATAGAGCGACAGATCCATCTACGGGCGGTCGAAACTTTTCCAGTCACTATTGTTTTCCTCAATGGAATGTGGCGCCGGTAACGTCTCCTTTGGAGGTTCAGTACCCGATTGCTTGTGGAACGGCTCACGCGCAAAAGCGAGCGGGCAAGAAAGCATTGTCGATTGTAACAGGCGGAGACGCGGGAACTGCGGAAGGTGATTTTGCATCATGCTTGGTATTAGCTTCACGTAAAGGACAAGAGTTGCCGCTTCTTATTACCGTTCAAAATAATGGTTACGGCATTTCGACTCCGTATGAGGGCCAACACGGTGAAACACATATCGCGGATCGTGCGCGTGCTTTTAACATCCGTTCGCGCATTATAAATGGAAATGATCCTGTTGAAACCTATCTCGCTTTGCAAGAAGAGATGGAATATATCCGAAAGACAGGAAAGCCCTCTTTCATTGAGGCGATGGTGACGCGTTTGTATGGTCACTCGTCAGCTGACGGAGCCAATAAAAAACCTCAGTTGTTTGATCCTGTGCTCAGCTTTGAGAAGCGTCTGATTGATGCGGGCTTGTTAACTGAAAAAGCCGCGAAGAAAATTTGGGAGATCTACGAAACGGAAGGCGTTGTTGCTCAAGAGCAAGCTCGCCAGGAACCCGTGCCGACGCCGGAGTCCGTTTGGGATCATGTCTACGTGAACAATGAGAATGCTGATTGGAGGAAGTTCTAATGGCAAGTGTTGCACAGGCCATCCGAATGGCCCTTCATTATGGTGAAACGAACTTGGGTGTTAAAGATATTTTTGGTCAAGACGTGGGGGCTCCTTTGGGAGGTGTTTTCACGGCCACTCAAGGTTTGAAGACAGCGTGGAACTCTCCGTTGGATGAACGCGGTATCATCGGCATGGCGATGGGAATTGCCATGGGTGGAGATCGTTGCGTGGCTGAGATCCAGTTCGCGGATTATATCTTTAATACGATCGATCTTCTTAAGATTGCCGGGAACACCTTGTGGTGTACGAACGGTCAGATTCAACTTCCGATGGTGGTGATGACTCCGGTGGGTGCGGGAATCTTTGGTTCTGTTTATCATTCACATTCTTTTGATGCGTGGGCGTCTCGTCTTCCTGGTTGGAAGATCGTGATGCCATCAAATCCGTTGGATGCTTATGGCTTGATGTTGTCAGCGATTCAGGATCCCAATCCAGTGTTGTATCTGAAATCGAAAGCGTTGATGCGCCATAAAGGGGAAGAGCTGATTCCTGGGGAACCTGCCGATGAAAAAGAACTGAAGGCGATGATTGATAAGCCGGTTCAAAATGCGGAAGGCTGGAAGCCTCGTTGGCCGGATCTGCAAGAGTATTTAGTGCCCATCGGTAAAGGCAAGATCACTCGTTCGGGAGATCATATTACCGTGGTGACATACAGTCGCATGGTTCATCTCTGTGATGAGGTGGCGGATAAGTTGGCGCAAGAAGGTATCTCTGTTGAAGTGATCGACCTTCGTTCCATTTACCCTTACGATTGGCAGATGATTAAGTCTTCTGTTGAAAAAACCGGACGGGTTCTTTTTGTGAATGAAGATACGGAAGTGACGAACTTCGGTGAGCATTTGGCTTATCGAGTAACTCAGGAGTTGTTCTATCAATTGATGGCGCGTCCTCGTGTGTTGGCGGGTAAAAACTTGCCGGGCATTGGTTTGCATCCGAACCTTGAGAAAAACTCTGTCCCTCAGATTAACGATATTGAACTCGCGATTCGCGAAGTAGTTGCGGAAGTGCCCTAATGGCTAAAAAAGAAGTGTCCCACAAAAAGAAAGTACGTCGTCGTGTAAATAAGAAAAGCGCGAAAATCCTCTTTGATAAATATGAACTTTATCGAAAAGCGGTTCAGTCTGCTGAAAACGACGTGGTTTTTATCCGTGATACCTACAAGGAGCTGAAAGGGAAAAGCCCACGCACTTTCCGTGAAGACTTTTGTGGAACCTTTGCGTTGTCAACAGAGTGGATCAGGCTCAATCCTCGTCACGAGGCGATTGGTATTGATTTAGATCCAGAGCCCATGGCTTATGGTCGTCATCACTATTTGGCGAAGATGAAGCCTGAACAGCAGCGTCGCATGAAGTTGATTGAGGGCAATGTTCTTGATCCCAATCTGCCGAAATCCGATATTGTCGCCGGGATGAATTTTTCTTATTTCTGCTTCAAGCAAAGAGATGTTTTGAAGAAGTACTTTGCAAATGTCTATAGATCCTTGAACAAGGATGGCATGTTCTTAGTGGATATTTTCGGTGGCAGTCAGTGTTATGATGCTATCGAGGACACCATCAAGCACGAAGGCTTCACTTACTATTGGGATCAGACCAATTTTGATCCTGTGACCAACGAAGCTTTGTTCCATATTCACTTCCGTGTGTGGGGTAAAAAGATCGAACAAGTTTTCTCTTATGACTGGAGAGTCTGGTCGATTCCTGAAATTCGCGATATCATGCAGGAAGTGGGCTTCCGTAAGACCCACGTCTACTGGGAAGGCACGGCCAAAGATGGCAGCGGGGACGGAAACTTCACTCGTGTCGATCACGGGGAAGCTTGTCAAAGCTGGATTGCTTATATCGTCGGAGAGAAATAAGCAGATATTGTATTCAACCTGAAATTAAAAAAGCCGAGGCAGACTGTCTCGGCTTTTTTGTTTGAGTGCCTCTCAATGTTTTAGAAGGATTCGCAGCGAATGGGGCCTTTGCAGTAGGTGGGGTGAGTACCGCTTCCGCAGGCTTTGCGAACATTGAACTCGGCTTCAATGAGGGATTTTCCTTCGGCTTTGAAGGTCTTTGAGTAGCCCGTATCCGTCATGATACAAAGAGCTCCATTCATCCCACGTTCTTCGCGAGGATTGCTGCATTTAGGTTGTGCTTGGCAGTATGTGGGGTGAGTTTCGCGACCACAGGTTTCGCGGACAACGGCCTCTGCCTCTAAGCGGGTGCGCCCCTTTCCAAGAAATACTTTATTATAACCAGTGTCTTCAAGCAGGCAGGCGACCTCTTGGGGTTCGGGGTAGGGTTGGGGGCGTTGGTTGTATTCAAGATTGCTGACTCGTTGATGAAGTTGATTGATCAGGGATTCCAATTGATTGACGCGACTTTCGAGCACCCGAACGCGATCATCGGGTCTAATTTGAGCGCCCGCTTGAGTGGAAAAGAATAAACAGGTCGCCGAAAGCAGAAGTACCAGAGAGTTTTTGAATAATGACATGGTATTGGCCCCTTGAAATGGTGTTTTTTTGCGGACTTTTTCCTTCTTAAAGCCCGTAGACCCTCTTAAAGCAAAGTCAGGGCCAGGGGAATTGGTGTCAAAAGGGCTCTGATTTTGGATGGGAGGTGGCTTGAAAATTGGATCAAACCTGTTTCTGTTCCCCTTGGTTGACTGAAATGAAATAGGTTTTCAGCTGAGGGCGGAGAAGGAGCCATATTTGCGCCTCTGTCTAGGGAATAGACGATGTGGACGTGGGTTCGTTGTTTGGAATGAGGGAGCTGTTTATGAAAAGACTTTTGACCGTTATTCTTCTTTTGTCGGGCCTTTCCCAGGCGGCGTTGGCGAAAATTTTGGTAATCTCGGATATCGATGACACCATCAAGGTCAGTCATGTTCTCACCAAAAAGGGGGCGGCAAGTTCCTTCCTCGATGACGACAGTCGTTTTGTTGGAATGTCTGAACTTTACCGCCTGCTGAGTTTCAATCATGACGACATTGAATTCCATTATGTCAGCTTGGCACCCAAGATTTTGATGAAATCCAAACACAGTGAGTTTCTTGAAGAAAATAAGTTTCCCGTCACGAACTTGCATATGAATCCGGGGATGAAGCAAGACCCTGAGCTAAAGCAAAAAGTCATTCGTAAGTTATTAATAGAAAAGAAGCCTGAACTGGTTATCTACTTCGGCGACAACGGTCAGTTTGACGCCGTTGTTTACAATCAAATGACTCAAGAGTTTCCTCAAATTCCGTCGGTGAGTTACATCCGCGAGGCGTATTCGTCGAAGGGAGAGTCCCCTCACCCCACGATGTCGGGACAAATTGGTTTTGTGACGACGGTGGAGGTGACTCTGGATTTAATACAGAAGGGATTGTTGCCGGAAAAAGCATACCCGGTCATTGAAAATCTTGTCTATAAGCGCCTTCTTCGCGACAGTCAGTCAGAAATCTTCGGAGAAATGGTGTTCCCCTGGTGGCAAGATTGTCGCGACTTTAAATGGCAATGGGACATCAAAAACCCCACGGCAAAGTTGACGTATCTTAAGCAACAAATCGATCGAAAGTGCCAACTGCAAAATGTGGCAACTCACTAAATGAAAAAAGCCCTCTTGCGAGGGCTTTTTTTATCGAACTCCACCACCTTGGCGGGCTTTGGCTGGTTGAGGAGGAGGCGGTGGTGGCGGAGGTAGCGCACCTGGTTTTATCGGGTCTGGTTGCTTCGTGGGTTTGGTACTTGTTGAAGTCGCACCACAAAAATCAGCCGAGATTTCACAGGAGTTCGCCATGGATTTACAGAAGTTGGTGTTCTCTGATGAAGACTGCAGGAAGGAATTCAAAAGAGGATCGCCTTTGCCTTCATGCATTCTTTCCATTTCACGCAGACATTCGCTCAGACCATTGTCTTTGTCGCCGGATTGAACAATACGATCACCTGAGGTCTTCTTTTCACCAGAGACATCGTACTCTGACTGCAACGCCTGCTTCAGTCGTCGAACGAAAGCGGGACGTCGATCTGATTTTTGCTGTCCTTGATTGTAAGTAGGATATTTCTCAGCGAAAGATTGGTCAGCAGCGTCTTTGGGGTTGTTGCTCTTATAGGGGTCTGGACTGTTCAAAAGAAGATAGTTCATGTTCTCTGCGGAGTTCCAGCCAAAGAAGGAACTGTCAAAACCGTAGTACTTTCCAAGAGACTTCATCCCGCTATAGTCGAGATTCGCATTGCGAGTCAGGCCGGGGTAAATGTATTGACCCCAGTCATCGCCACCGATGTCAGAACTCTTGTTGGTTGCAGAGCGAGCGCGCTCTTTGCTGATGTACTTTTGGCAGAAGCCATAATCTCGTAACATGGAAATGACGAAGATCTGATAGTTTGTTCTGGCTTCGGAATCCGCGCTAATATTGTTTCGACCTTTAGGATCAAGCTTCGCATGTTGCACAGCCATCGTACCTAAAAGAGTCAGCCACTTTTCTGATGGAACAACTTCGCGACCGCCCGCTTTATCTGCGAAGTACTTTTGGGCTCCGCAGGACACACACTCCAGTTGAGTGTTTTTTAAGTTTAAACCACTGCTGCGGCAATCGAACTCATCATACCCCGCAAAACTTGTCGCTGAAGATATAACAATCGCAGAGATTGTCAGAACTCGTTGATACCTTTTCATGCCTTTTTCTCCTGGTAGGTAAACCAGTCCTTTTTATCGGCTAGAAATCGGATTTCATAAAGAGGGGACTAAGGGCTAGGCCGACCTCCGTGAGTTTGGGTTCAGGGAAGACGGGGCCACGGTGAATCACACACAGAACATGGCTGATTTCAGCGCCTAAAGAGCGTAGATCCGCCGTAGAAAGCACGACTTGGCCTCCTGTGGTCACGACGTCCTCAATCACGCAGACTCTCTTGCCTTGGATGTCCAGGCCTTCGGCGAATTGGCAGGTGCCGTATTCTTTGGCTTCCTTGCGCACAAAAACGCAAGGCAGGCCGGTCTCTAATGACAAGGCGGTGGCGATGGGGATGCCTCCCATTTCAAGTCCAGCCAGAACTTCAGTTCCAGCGGGGATCAATGGCGCCATGTGTTTGGCGATCTCACGAAGCAGGGCCGGTTGGGCTTCGAAGCGATATTTGTCGAAGTACTCATTTGAAATTTGCCCTGAACGCAATTTGAATTCGCCGGTCAAATGAGCTACGTCGTAAATCTTTTTTGCCAACTCTTGTTTTGTCATGAATCCCCCTGAAATCTAGAGAGATCATAGATGTTACTTGAGGCTCTCTTCAAGCCACTTCTTGTAGGACGCGTTGATTCCCAGGACGGGAAGAGTCATCACACAGGGCACCTCGTAGGGATGAAGCTCTTGAACTCTTTTTGTGACACTGTCTTGTGCGTCAGGGGTTTTCAAGGTTTTAAGGATGAGGATATACTCAGTGCTTGTCTCTATTTTCCCCTCCCACCAATACATCGACTCCATGCCCGGAATGATATTCGCACAAGCAACCTGTTTTTCTTGCATCAGGGTGGTGGCGATATGTTCCGCAGTGGCCTTGTCGGGGCAGGGGATATAGAACAAGATCATGCTTAGCTCCGGCGGAGTTTTTGTTTACGCAATTGCCATTGCTCTAGCGCAAACTTTCTCATGTCTTCCACGTTATCCAGTTCGTCGACGATCTCAACACCCAAAAGAGTTTCAACGGCATCTTCCAAGCTGACCAGTCCGGCCACGATACCGTATTCGTCTACGGCCAAGGCAATGTGTTCTTTTTCTTTGATGAAAAAATCTAGAACTTGCGAAACCGTCATACGCTCGGGAATACTCGAGATCGGAGTCACCATATCGCCGACCACTTTTTCATGTTGATCGTTGGAAAGGGCTTCGTGAATTTTATAACGATACGTCATGCCGATGATGTTGTCTAAACTTCCTGAATAAACCGGGATGCGGGAAAATCGCAAAGGTTTGTACTTGTTAAAGACTTCTTCCACCGTGAGCTCTTTATCGAGGGCAAAAAAGACTGAGCGCGGAGTCATGATGTCGGAAACATAGATCTTATCCAGCATCAAAAGATTCTTGATAATGTTGGACTCTTTACCCTTCAGAGTCCCTTCTTCCACGCCAATTTCTGCCGTCATGAGAAGCTCTTCGCGCGTGACTTCGGGATCTTCGGAGGTTTTTGCAAAAAACTTTCCCAACCATTCTGACAAAAGCACCAGAGGATACAAAGCCAGAATCATAAATTGAATCGTGTAAGCCGCAAAGGGGACGAGAGCTTTCCAGTGTGCGGCTCCGATGGACTTCGGGATGATCTCTGAAACGATGAGGATCAAGAAAGTTAAGATGAAGGAGGCGGCCGTGACGGCCTCTTGTCCAAAGTGAACTTGAATCTGGTAAGCGATGGCGGCGGAGCCTAAGGTGTGAGAAAGAGTGTTCAGAGTCAGAATCGCGGAAATCGGGCGGTCAATATTCTCTTTGAGGTGTTCCAGAAGCTTGGCGCTTCTTTTATTCTCTTTGACGAGCACCCCGATGTAAGCGGAAGTCGAAGTTAAAAGAACGGCCTCTAACATAGAACACAGAAATGAAATACCAATGGTGCTGATAAACAAGACGATAAGTAATGTCATAGTGGTTGCAATGCAGGGAGGTTAATTGTGATTGGCCAGGGCCTATAATAATCCATAGATGACTAAGTCTATCATAGCAGGGAAGGAGGCTGTCTATAACGCGACTCGCAAGGTCCTGTTTATTTCCATTTGGCCATAAAATTGTCTGTTTGCAGGCGACTGAAAGCCATTTTGACGGACTTGATGGGGTCTCTATAGACTTTAGTAAAGATAAAAGGAGTTAAGATGAAGGTCCTATTCGCCCTTTTAGGGGTCCTGATTATTCAGTGGGGTTTGATGAGCACAAAAGCACATGCTGCCATTACGTCGGAGGCCGTGGAGTACAAAGATGGAAAAACCACTTTGGAGGGTGTCCTGGTTTATGATGACTCTTGGACGGGGCTTCGTCCTGCGGTGATGATTGTCCACCAATGGATGGGGTTGACGGACTATGAAAAGATGCGGGCAGAGCAGTTGGCGGCAAAAGGTTATGTGGCCTTTGCCATCGACATCTATGGCAAAGGAGTTCGCCCCAAGGATGCCGCAGAGGCGGGCAAGCTTGCCATGCAATACAAGACGGACATCAAAGCTTATCGTCAAAGAGAAAAGGCCGCCTTTGACTATCTCGTGAAAAATAAAAGGGTGGACGCCAAACGGATCGTCATTATGGGCTATTGTTTCGGCGGTACCGGAGCTCTTGAGGCGGCTCGCGCCGACTTTCCCATCGTAGGAGCGGTGAGCTTTCACGGAGGCCTTTCAACTCCGAATCCACAAAATACAAAAAATATGAAAGCCAAGCTGTTGGTTCTTCATGGTGCGATCGACCCCAATGTCCCTCCCAAAGAGGTCGATGGTTTTATGAAAGAAATGAATGACGCCAAAGTGGATTATCAATTTGTCGCTTATTCGGGAGCAGTTCATGCTTTTACTCAGAAGAGTGCCGGAAATGACATCTCCAAAGGGGTGGCTTACAACGAGGCCGCAGACCGTCGTTCTTGGCAGGCGTTGATGGACTTTCTGGGTGAGGTCGCTCCGCTGTCTAAATAGTTGTCATTCGTGAAAATAGGGTAAGGATGGCCCTCGCCTCTGGCGGGGGCTTTTTGTTTGTGCTAAAGACAGCCCTTGAAATACCAAAGGGGTTTATAAATGAAATCGTTAATTCTTGCAGTGCTTGTTTCTTTTGCGATGGTGGCCCATGCGGGTGCTTCGACAGATTCTCTTGATTTGGTGTCAGCAAAAAAAGGAAAGAAATCCGAGCCGGCTCCTAAAGATCGTGATGAGCGTACGGGTGGGGAAGAAACTCCGGATTCTCGTGAAGAAACGTACGAAGGCAATGACCGTGGCGGCGGTGGTGGCTCTTTTGATGGGGGCGGCTATGACGGCGGTGGCGGAATGGGCGGAGAGCTTTTCTATGCTCCAACAGCTAAAACATATCCGGTGACCAGCAATGTGAAGACAGAAGATCGTGGTGATGTGATTATTTATACAACGACAATTCAAGAGGATCTCAGCGCTTCAGAGACCTGCACGAAAATCGTCGTGACGGTGGTGGATAAGAAAACGAAAAAGGTCTTGTCGACAGACAGCGATGAGTTTTGTAATCACTGGCCTCTTTAACTCCTAGAAATCAGTAAGCAGAAATAAGAAAGGGCTGACGTAAAGTCGGCCCTTTTATTTTTTGAAGACTTTTTTTCCTGGCGCCCGGTGAGTGGTTTCCTCTCTGGTACGTAGTCTCATTCTGAGACGTTCTACAAGAGGACTATCAAATACTGTCACTAAATATGAGTCTTTACAAAAGAATGTAAGTCATTTCAATGAGTTCAAGTGGTCCTTGTTTTGCACTTTTAGTGAAAAGAGGAGTCTCTATGAAGCCGCTTCTAACATTCTTAATGTTCGCTCTGTTTTTACCTCTTTGCGTGTTCGCTCAGACCGAAGCGATCATTCAAAGTACGGTGCAAAGTTTGAGCGCCATGGCGGCAGGGGATTCTGCGCAGGTCTTCTTCTCTGAAAAAGTAAAACAGGTTGAAACTCCCACGCATACTCAGCTCATCGCCATCTTCTCTAACGGAGAAGCTAAGTTGAAGTTGATATACGATTCAGAAGCCTTGAAGAAACCTGAACTCTTTGTCAAAGATCTTTGTGTGCTCAAAGCTCTCTCTTCAAGATGGGAAGGGTCTTACCATTATATGCTTGTTGAAACCTTTTTCAACGCTCAACACGGAAGCTTGTCGGCCCGTTATGAAATTATGAAGCTTGGGGGGAGTGTCTTGCGGGAAAGCTATCTCGACTCTCTCGAGACGCTGAAGAATCAAGATCCTGCCTTGTTCGAGAAAATGCGAAATCAGATAGCGCTTGAAAAAGAGACCTCAGTCGCGCAAATAGAGGAAGCCAAAATGCAGGCGGAAGCGGACACACGAAGGAAACACAAAGAGTTGTTGCGATACCGCGAGCAAACTCAACTTCTTGAGAAGTACGAATCCATGTCTGACAAGCTCAACGATTTGATTCTTAAGAACGATCGGGCCGGAGTCCGCAAGATGCTAGAAGCATATCTTCCTTGGTCTGTGATGGAGCCGATGGAGGCTAAAACCTGGAAGGTGTGGTTGGATGCAATCGAAAACCCAGATCCTTCTCGTATGACAGTCGCGTTCCGTGGCGTCGACTATACGACGGATAAAGTACAACGCTTAAAGATGGCTGATGGCAGTGAACACTTGGGTTTTATGTCGACGGTTCTCACGAAGAATCAAGGAAGTTACACGCGACGATTGCGCTCTTTAACAACGAATCGAAGCAATGGACTCAAGACGATGACTTCTTTTCTTACAACAGAGACCATGAGCAGCCACGCCGGAGACCCGAAGGCGTCGAGCTATATTTCTTTTACACTTTCTCCATGGGTCGCACATAGATTTGTGGGATCTGATAAGGCTCTTACTAAGAATGGTTTCACTGAAATGGTTCCAAACGGCGGTCTATTGGCGGTGAAGATGGATTCACGTCGCCTGCTTCCCAATATTATCTCCTCTTTTTCTCATGAGGTGGAATTGCTGGCGCCACTCATCGTCTTTCCCGATGAAGTCGTGAAGTTCCGGGAAGGCGCGCTTCCTATGCGTGGCATGTTTGAAGAGCAAAGCGTAGAAAAAATGAAAGCCTTCATCGAAGACGTGCGCCTGAAAACCGGAGTCGACTTTTCTCAAAGAAAACCAATATTTTCACCAGAGCTCAAAACTCAAGCTTTGAATTTCTTCGAGGAAGCCGCACAGAAACCGCTATACGCGCCAAGATGTTCAGGCATTTTTAATTAAGAAGATTGTGTTACGCACTGTAGACGTAAAAAATCACCAGGCACCTTTTGCGCTTTAATAGCTAAAACAAGATAGCTTAAAAAGAAAAAGCCCGATGTTTCCATCGGGCTTTTTTATTTGTGCTTTTGTGGTTGAGAAATTACTTCTGCTCAGCTGCGCGCTTCGCTTGGTATTTCTTCGCAAGTTCTTCTTGGATGTTGCGAGGTACAGCAGCGTACTTCGCGAATTCCATAGAGAACTCACCTTTACCTTTAGTTGCAGAACGAAGATCAGTTGAGTAACCGAACATTTCTGTCAACGGTACTTCCGCTTCGATCACGCAGTTGCCTTCGAAAGCAGTTGTTCCCACGATAGTACCACGGCGTTGGTTGATTTGACCAACCGCTGAACCTTGGTATTCGTCTGGAACAGTTGTCTCAAGCTTCATGATAGGCTCAAGAACTGTTGGTTTCGCAGCAGCGTAAACTTCACGAAGAGCCGCCATACCAGCGATCTTAAACGCCATGTATGAAGAGTCGACATCATGGTACGCACCGTCTTCAAGAACAACTTCAACACCCACGATTGGGAAGCCGATGAGTGGTCCTTTAACCGTTTGCTCTTTGAAACCTTCTTCAACAGCAGGGATGAATTCTTTAGGGATACGACCACCGACAACTTTGTTTTCGAATTTGAAAACAGCGCCGTCTTCTTGTGGAGGAAGAGGTTGGATTTTACCAACGATCTTCGCGTATTGACCCGAACCACCCGTTTGCTTTTTGTGAGTGTAATCATATGGAGCTTCTTGTGAAATGGTCTCACGGTAAGCAACCTGAGGTTGACCCACGATCACTTCACAGTTGAACTCACGCTTCATACGCTCAACATAGATTTCCAAGTGAAGCTCACCCATTCCAGAGATGATAGTCTCGTTGGACTCCTCGTCACGATGAACGCGGAAAGTAGGGTCTTCCTTACGGAACTTTTGCAACGCCTTAGAGAAGTTATTCGCGCCAGCTTTGTCCTTAGGAGCAACTGCCAAGCTGATAACTGAATCAGGAACGTGCATAGATTGCATAGAAGCCTGGATGTTTTCATCACAGAACGTATCACCAGAAGCACAGTCGATACCGAACAATGCCACGATGTCACCAGCGTAAGCTGTGTCGATGTCTTCCATCTTGTCAGAGTGCATACGCACCAAACGAGGAATCTTTACAGATTTCTTGTTGACCTGATTGATGATGAAGTCGCCTTTGCCCATCTTACCTTGGTAGATACGCATGTAAGTCAACTGACCAAATGGAGTCTCTTGAAGTTTAAACGCCAAAGAAACCAAAGGTTTTGTGTTATCTGGGAAAAGGTCAAACTTCTCTTCGTTCTTGTTAAGATCAAGAGCTTGCTCTCGTTTCTCAGCAGGAGATGGAAGATAGTAAGTCACAGCGTCCATCAAACGTTGAACACCTTTATTTTTGAAGGCAGATCCACAAAGAACGGGAACGATCTTCAAGGCAATAGTGCCTTTACGAAGGGCCGCGCGGATTTCTTCAGTAGAAGGCTCTTCTTCCATCAAGAATTTTTCTTCGATGGTAGGGTCGATGTCAGCCAATTTACCGATCATGATTTGGCGGTATTTTTTAGCCTGATCAACAAGGTCTACAGGGATCTCTTCAACTTTAACAGTTTCCCCAGACTCACCTTCGTTGATGTAAGCTTTCATATCAGTCAAATCAACGTGACCTCTGTGTTGATCTTCCAAACCGATTGGAATTTGGATCATCACAGCATTCAAACGCAATTTTTCGATCAAAGCGTCAGTAACACGGTAAGGATTGGCACCTTGACGGTCCAATTTATTTACGAACGCCAAACGAGGAACGCTATAACGTTTCATCTGACGGTCAACAGTGATGGATTGAGATTGAACGCCGGCTACACCGCAAAGAAGAAGGATAGCCCCGTCAAGAACGCGAAGAGAACGTTCAACTTCTACTGTGAAGTCCACGTGCCCCGGAGTATCGATCAAGTTGATTGTGTAATCCTTCCACTGAACCTGAGTCGCAGCAGACTGGATGGTGATACCTTTTTCTCTCTCTAGATCCATGGAGTCCATTGTCGCGCCCACGCCGTCTTTACCACGAACTTCGTGGATAGCGTGGATTCTTCCTCCATAGAACAAAATACGTTCAGAAGTCGTCGTTTTTCCCGAGTCGATGTGAGCCGAGATACCGATGTTTCTGACCATATCAATATTCCACTTTTTGGACATATCGTTACCCTTCGTTATCTTTAAATCGGTAAAAGCTTTGCCTTAAACCGACCGCTAGAGTGACCCTGTATACGGGTCACTGTTTATTTAAATAGTTAATTTTATGAAAGCATTCGAATTATCACCAAATAGTGCCGAGTGCAAAAGAAGATTCTACGGGCTAGTCGCGACGCAATGCTACAAAATAATTTCATGGGAGGCGCTTCCCTCTGAATTTGAGACACGGCTTCCGGCCTGGCTGCTCCCGCCATACGGCGGGGGGCCATCCAGGCCCCGCAGAGGTCACCAATCCAGAGGGAAGCGCCTCCCTTAGAATTATTTTGAACATAGCTTTCGGGTGCGGGTAGGATTTGAGGATGAGTGTGGATTTAAAACAGATGCTTTGTTCTCATTTTCCTTTCTCTTCTTTTCGGGGGGAGCAGGAGGCTATTTTGCGCAAAGTTTGGGCAAATGAAAACCTCCTCGCATTAATGCCGACGGGAATGGGAAAAAGCCTCTGTTTTCAGTTCCCAGCCAAGGTCCGAGACGGGCTCGTGATCGTGATTTCGCCTCTGATCGCCTTGATGCAGGATCAGGTTTATAAAGCCCAGGATCTGGGGATTGCGGCCACATTCTTAAGTTCCACCTTGAGTCGAGACGAGCGGGAGCTTCGTCAAACCCGGTTGGCCAAAGGGGACTTTAAACTTCTTTATGTGACACCCGAGCGCTTCAGAAAGCCTGAGTTTTTAGAAGCCATCAAGAATCGCAAGGTTCAACTTCTGGCCGTCGATGAGGCGCATTGTATTTCCCAGTGGGGGCACGATTTCCGCCCTGACTATTCACGAGTAGGAGAGTTTCGCGCCCTTTTAGGCAATCCACCGACTTTGGCTTTGACGGCGACCGCAACCCCGGAAGTGCAAAAAGATATTTTGGCGAAACTAAATATGCCGCAGGCTGAAATTATTTCCGCTGGGATCGAGCGCCCCAATCTGGCTTTGAGCGTTCACGATATTTACGGCATCGATGAGAAGATCCGGGCGATTGTGGGCCTTCGTCATCAACATAACGGAGCCGCGATTGTTTATTGTTCGTTGATTCAAACATTAAAGAAAATCTCTTCCGCTCTTCAGCGTTTGGGGATGGAGCATTTAGTATATCACGGGGATTTGTCACCGCAGGATCGTAAACGCAATCAAAAAAGATTTATCAGTGAAGGCGCTCCGTTGATGATTGCGACCCCTGCGTTTGGGTTGGGGATTGATAAAGAAAATGTGCGCCTCTTAATTCACGCTGAAACTCCCAATGCCTTAGAGTCTTATTTTCAAGAAGTGGGGCGTGCGGGACGGGATGGACAAGAGTCTTCTTGTCACTTGCTTTACGATCAAGACGACGTGTCCATTCAGATGGAGTTTTTAAAGTGGTCTCATCCCGAACCGGAATTCATTCGCAAAATCTATCAATTGATCGAGGAAAAACGCCTGCAGGTCGATCAGGGTGGGTTTGATTTTTTACGCGAACAGATGAATTTTAAAAACCGTCGGGATTTTCGTCCCGAAGCGGCGGTCGGTATTTTGGAGCGTTGGGGCTGCCTAGAAAAGTCCGAGGACCACTTTCCTTATGCTTGTGTTCATGAACCGACAGACGAGCAGTTCACTCAGGAAAATGGTGTGGAGATCTTAAAGGGCCAAAACACCAAACTTCTCAAAATGGTTCAGTGGGCCACTCAAGATTCCGAGTGTCGTTTGAATCGCATCTATCATTATTTTGGTCATGAACATGAAACACCTTGCGGAAAGTGTGATGTGTGTCTGATGAAAAATCAGGAGGCGTGATGGGGGTCAAACCTTTGCGTTCTTCCGTTGATTTTCCAGATCCTCGGGATACATTGGCCGAAGGTATTATTGCCGTCGGTGGCAAGTTGGATGTCGGCACCCTTTATGCCGCTTATTCTCGAGGGATTTTTCCTTGGCCACAACCAAATCTTCCGATGTTGTGGTTTTCGCCCGAACGGCGAGGGATTTTAGAGTTTAAAGATTTCAAAGTTTCAGAAAGTCTGCAGCGCTTTCGTCGGAAGAATCCGCAAATAGAATTTACGGTGAACAAAGATTTTCCTCATGTGATGGAGGAGTGTGCCAAGCAACCTCGTCCGGGGCAAGAGGGCACCTGGATTACCCCGATGATGAAGAGGGCTTACCACGACTTCTTCAAGGCCGGTTATTGCCTTTCCGTGGAAGTCCGTGAAGACAATATTCTGATTGGCGGAATTTATGGTGTTCTGGTGGAGGGGGTTTTTAGTGGCGAAAGCATGTTCTATAAAAAGCCCAATGCTTCCAAGCTGGCTCTTTGGTATCTGGTAGACCTACTAAAAAGCCAGGGTCATGAATGGATGGACGTTCAGATGGTCACGCCTGTTGTTGGTAGTATGGGCGGAAAGTACGTCGATCGTGAGGACTATTTAGAAATGCTTGAAAAAAGGCATCATTCATATTCTCAGCCAGAAAATCCTAGCGGAGATCGTTAATTCAACGTACTTTAGGTCATGCTTCTTATTAATACTCATAAGTTAGAAAAATCATTTGCCGGAAAATCCCTCTTTAGCAATGTCAGCTTAGGCATTGAAGACGGCGAACGAGTTGGTTTGGTGGGCCCCAATGGGGCTGGTAAATCCACTTTGCTGCGAATTCTTGCCGGAAAAATGGACGCCGATGGTGGCGACGTCACCACGAAAAAAGGTCTGCGTATGGGCTTTTTAGAGCAGACGCCGACTTTTGCCAAAGGAGAAACAATCCTCGATGCGGTTTTGAGCAAAGCCAACTATGACGAGGCCATTGGTTCTGCCTATGAATGGATTGCACGCTTGGAGCTCTCTCAGTTCGGCGAAGATTTTAAAGTCGAAGATCTTTCTGGGGGTTGGAAAAAACGCGTGGCTTTGGCGCGGGAACTGATTTTGGAACCAGAACTCTTGCTTCTGGATGAGCCGACGAATCATCTCGATGTCTCCAGTATTTTATGGTTGGAGGAGTTTTTAGAAAAAGCACCTTTTGCGACTTTGATTATCACCCATGATCGTTTGTTCTTGCAGCGTGTGACCAACAAGATTTTTGATCTGGATCCGAAGAACCCCAACTACTTGTTGTCGGTCAAGGGCGGATACTTGGAGTATTTGGAAGCCAAAGAGCAGCTTTTACAGGCGCAAGAGCAGCGCGAGGTGGTTCTTAAAAACACTCTTCGTCGAGAAACCGAATGGCTCCGTCGCGGAGCTAAAGCTCGTCAGACCAAACAAAAAGCGCGCATTGAACGGGCCGGAACTTTGAAAGAAGACGTTCAGGATTTGACCGTCAAAAATGCCGCGCGAGTGGCGAAGATTGAATTTAAAGATGCCGAACGCAATCCACAAAAGTTGATTGAAGTCGACCATATCACCAAAGCTTACAATGGCCGAGTTCTTTTCAAAGACTTCTCATACCTTGTGAATCCGAAAACGCGTTTGGCGTTGCTTGGCGATAACGGCACCGGGAAGTCCACTCTGATCCGTATCTTGCTGGGGCAGGAAACGCCTGATTCGGGAAGAGTCGTACAAGCGGACAAGCTGAAGGTGGCCTATTTCGAACAAAATCGTGAGACCTTAAAACCCAAAGAATCTGTTCTAAAAAACATCTGTCCTGAAGGGGATTACGTTCACTATCAGGGGCAATACGTTTTTGCGCGTAGCTATCTGGAAAGATTTCTATTCAATCGCCAACAAATGGATTTGCCTGTCGAAAAACTTTCTGGAGGCGAGCAAAGTCGTCTGCGTCTGGCGCAACTGATGTTGAATGAGGCGCAAGTTTTGATTCTGGATGAGCCCACCAACGATCTGGATGTGGCAACCCTGACGGTTTTAGAGGAATCACTTAAAGAATTCAACGGCGCGGTCATCCTGGTGACCCATGATCGTTATTTCATGGATCAAGTGGCGTCACAGATCATGGCGTTCCATAAACGACCGGATGGTTCAACGACACTTGAGAATTTTGTCGGCTATCTGCAATGGGAAGAGTGGTTTGAAGAGCAAAAAGCCTTGGAGGCTTTAGAACTTAAGAAGGATGCCAAAAAGGAATCGAAATCCGGTGGCAAACCCGCCAAACTTTCTTTCAAAGAGAAGTTTGAGCTAGAGAACATGGAAGCCACGATTCAGGTTTTGGAGGAAAAGCTCTCAGTCGCTCAGGCCGAGTCTCAGAAGCCTGAAATCGTCAGTCAAGCGGCGAAAGTTCAGGAACTCTATACCCAGATTTCAGAGTTACAAAATCAAATCGATAAGCTGTATGCCCGATGGGCTGAACTGGAAGCTAAGGTTTAAATCCGAGCGAAGACATGAGCAGAATCCCCTTCGCTGAAGGAAGGGGATTCGAGTTGGGTCAATCCGGGATTGAAACGACTATTTTGCTTTTTTAAGAAGAAATTCCCCTTCAAAGCCTCTGATGTTTGTTCTCCAAGAGCCTTTGTACTCGTCACCCACCAAAGTCCCTTGGAAGGTTCCCTGGTAAGGGGAGTTGTTAGGGTTGTAGCGAGGTTTCCCGGTCAAAGTTAACACCGCAGGAGAAAGCTCGGGCTGATAAACCGCAGTCAGGGTCAAGGACACGTTTCCTTCGGGATCGTCTTGGCGTTTGAATTCGCCAATCAACTGAGGAACAATGCCGGTCTTTACAACCTGAAGAGAGATCGAGAACTGGTAGGTCACCTTGCCGTCGACCACGTTTTCGCCAACATACGTGCCGGCAATGGCGTTGTACTGACGACTGAGTCTTTCGTAGTACTCATTTTCTTCGTTGCTGCCGCCGGGAACTTTGGTTTGGCTAGAGGTCAACGCCAGATCTAGAACACCAATCACGCCAGAAATAGACTTCACTTCACCGACAATTTTTTGACCAACAACTTTGGCATTGATGGTGTGAATATCATCCACGCCCAAGGTGCCCGCTTCGTTGGTTAGGATGAGTTCTGCAGTTTCCTCGATGTAGCGAGCTTTGAAGTTAAAACCAGGTCCGACTGGATTGATTTTTTTGTAGTTGCCACGCAAAACAACACGGTAACGATCTTCACCGCTTGAGTTCGTTCCACCTTGGTCTTCTAAAGTGAAAAGACGAAGTTCAACGTCTTGTTGAGCTGCGGAGGTTGTGAGTTTTCCCGTGTAGTAACCAACTACGCGGCTAAACTTGTTCATCAACTTTTGTCTTTCTTCGACTTCGCGCGCGTTGTTGGTCGCATTGTCTTTATCAAATGCGCAGCCTACGAGAGCAAGTAAAGCAGAGGCAAGAATAAGTTTCTTCATCATATGGAACCCCTCTATTTCTGATAACCTTCTGACGGAACATCGTCAGGAATAAGTTCGTCTCGGGCGGCGGCCCATTCATTAAGTGCAATGGCATAATCGCCCACCGCACGAATGTACTGAACTTCCGAGTCGAAATAATTATTTAAAGCCGTGATCAAAATCGAAATGTCGGTACGGCCTTGCGTGTAAGAGCGATTCAGCTCTTGCGAAGCCTTGTCACGGAACTCCCTTTGGCGTTGCGAACTTTGTGCAATCGCATAAGTGGATTGAACTTTTCTTTGCGCTTGAGACTCAAGATCTTGAGTCTCCATCAACTGTCTTTGCAGGCGAGTGGACTCAAGGTCTTTCGTCAGCTTTCTGTTGATAACAGTTTCATTCTGAACGTCCGAGCCAAAGTTGTATTGGAATTTAAGACCGGCATAGTATTTGGGTCTGGTGCCGGAAACCAACTCTGAATAAGAGTTCTCAGAAGATTCATCCACGCCAGTTGTGTAAACTTTGCCCACGAAATTCAAAGTGGGATAGCTCAAAGATTCCGAAGCACTTAAAGCCTCTTGGGCCGCTTCGACACGAAGTTTTTGAGAGCGAACAAGGCGCAGGTCCTCCACCTTCTTTTCAGTCAGCTTCGGAACGGGTGGAATATCCTTAGGGATTTCAAATTTAACCTCAGTGCCGGGCTCAAGAGCTAAAAGAGTCAAAAGATTCTCGACGTTTTTGAGATACTCAGTCGAGGAAGACTTCACTCGTTGTTCGCGAGTTTCGAACTCGGCCTGCACCTGAGGAAGATCCCCGGGGTTGGAGTAGCCGAGAGAGGTTTTTCTTTTAACGGCATCAACCAATTTTTTGTAGCGATCGCGAGAATTGACAGATTCGCGGAAGTTTTCTTGTGCAACATAAGTGTTCCAGAACTGACGAATGGCCTCTAAGACCACGTCCTCAAGTTCATTGGCGCGCGCGATATTGTTGGCTTGGTAAGTGAGTTCCGCTGCGTTCACATTTCCACGGTCCGCAACACCAAAAAAGTTTCCAAGCAGGGATTGTTCAAGGATCAGTCCCGCGGAATCCAGTGTTTGCTGGGACGGAGGAGGATTGGTCGTAAAAGCGTCGAGATCCACCTTCTGAGAAAGGCGGCTTAGCTCCAAGCCCAAGAGAGTTCCCGTCGTGAAGGGCTTTTGCAAGTTGACGGTTGTTTTGTAGCGTTCGTATTTATTATTGTTTTGGCTGGTGGTGGTCAGAAGGCTTGCCGACTTATCGTATTCGAAACCAGTTTCAGCGGTCACCTTCCAGTCATAAACCGACAGGGCCTGCACTGGAGCTAAGCGGAACTGTTGATACTTTAAATTCACCTCAAGCGTCTTAGGTCCCTGCTTTAAGACAAGTTCTGCCACGGTCTTTTGCGATAAAGTGATTTCTTTCGGAGCTTGAGCCCAAGCTCCCGTCAAGGATGTCGTACTAAGTAGAGCCAGAAAGATTTTTACCATGTGACTTTTGTTCCCAATTCAAAGTTGTCTTTTTGAAGTGCAATTTCAGTGTTGTCTTTAAGAGTTCTTTGCGACCATTCCGTGAAGAGAGACCATCTTTGGCCAAGGGCAAAATCAAGTCCATAACTCATGGACTCAAAGCCGGATTGTTTTGAAAAGGTGGCAAATTCATTCGAGCTCGTTTGAGTGTAAGTGACGCTGCCCATTTGCGGGGAAAGAGTCAGGCTGACACTTTGCAAGCCTTCCCATTGCAATGTCAGCAAAGGACCACCGCTAAAAAGGGTGGTGTTCAGGCGGGCGTCGTTGATTTGGTAGCCAGAGTCTAAAGTCAGGCTGGTTCCCTGGGAGGAAAATCCCGCTTTCCCGCGAAGGCCGAGTTTCCACAGAACAGATTTAGTTTTAATGGGGGTGCTTAAGACTCCCAATTCCAATCCGGGCATAAAGGTTTGATCATTTTTACCCAGATCGAAGGCGCCCGAGCCCTCTTTTTTGGCGATTCCTTCAGGTTGAAAGCTCTGTGCGGTCAGACCCGCAAAATAGCGCCAAGAACGAGTGATGATCTCGGGGCGGGGGTCTTTTAACGTGAGCATCCCAGGAACTTGGGCGTCTGTGGCAGATGTTTTGGCCAATCCCTCAACTTTGGATTCGGCAAGGGCCTTTTCGCGTAAGGAAAGTTCAGGCTTCAGAGAAAGAGTTGAGGAGTTTTTCTTGGCTTGAGCCGAACTCATGACGGAAAAAAGCGTCAGCACTACAAGGAGCGTCCATTTCATATTCTCACCTCTTGTCCCAAAAACAGGCCTATTTTTATGCGGCGTCAGGAATAGTCGTTGGGGGAGGGCCTGTCAACCTCCCTTTCTGGTTCTAAGGGGGGCTAACAAATCTATTGATTTCAAGGCCTTGAGAGCGATGTGTTGAAAGAAAATGGTAATGACTATTTTACATGGATTGCCTAGAGTGGCCCGATTAACAGGAGTGGTTGATGAGGCTCTCGGATATTTCGATTAGGAATCCCGTTTTTGCGTGGATGTTGATGTTTGGTCTGATGATTTTTGGTCTGATCTCCTTTTCTCGTATGGGGGTCAGTCAGTTGCCGGATGTGGACTTCCCGACAGTGACAGTCAGTGTGACCCTGAGCGGGGCTGCCCCTGAGGTTATGGAAACCCAGGTGGTCGACCCGATCGAGAGCTCCTTGATGACCGTTGAAGGAATTCAATCCATCAAATCCAACAGTAAAACGGGCTCTGCCAGCATCACAGTTGAGTTTGATTTGGATCGCAATATCGATGTGGCTTTGCAGGATGTGCAGGCGAAAATTGCCGGTGTTCAGCGCCTTCTTCCCGATGATGTGGATCCTCCGACAATTTCCAAAACCAACCCGGATGATCAGCCCATTTTGTGGCTGGCTTTGACTTACGATAAGAATGATCCTGAGTTCATGATGAGTTACGCCCGTGACTACCTGAAGGACCGTTTTACGACGGTGGAAGGGGTCGGCGATATTTTCCTTGGGGGTTACACGGATCCGGTGATGCGGGTGCGGGTGCGTCCGCAGGATTTGTTGCGCTATAATATTTCCGTCAACGACGTGATGGATGCAATCCGCAATGAGCACTCCGAACTTCCGGGGGGCTATATTGAGACAGAGAAAAAGAACTTCAACGTGCGTACGATGGGTGAAGCTAAGTCCGAGGATGAGTTTCGCTCGATCGTGATCAGTCGACGTGCCGGCGTGACAGTGGCGGATCCCACCAATATGGTGAAGATCCATCAGGTCGCGGATGCCAGCATGGGGTTGGACAAGATTGAACGTATTTCCCGCTTTAATGGCAAGACCGCCTTGGGAATCGGGATTCGTAAACAGCGTGGAACCAACGCGGTGGCGGTGGCCCAAGCGGTGAAGGCGAAAATCGGAGAAATTCAGGCGCAGCTTCCGGAAGGCATGAACCTTCAGGTCAACTTTGACAGTACCAAATTTATTGAGCAGTCCGTGGGGGAATTAAACCATCACTTGGTCTTGGCGGTTATTTTCACCTCGATCGTGTGTTGGTTGTTCTTGGGAAGTTGGTCGGCGACGTTCAACGTTTTGTTATCGATCCCTACATCCTTGTTGGGGGCCTTCATTGGTCTTTATTTCTTGGGATATACACTAAACACCTTCACCTTGTTGGGTTTGACTTTGGCGATTGGTATCGTGGTCGATGACGCCATCATGGTTCTGGAAAATATATTCCGTTATAACGAAAACGGACGGGGGCGTATTGAGTCCGCGATCCTCGGCGCGCGTGAGATTTCCTTTGCGGCCATGGCGGCGACCGCTGCGGTTATTGCCATCTTCTTACCGGTCGCCTTCATGAAGGGAATTATCGGGAAGTTCTTCATGCAGTTTGGTGTGACGATCTCTTTGGCGGTCTTCCTTTCGCTGGTCGAGTCTTTGACCATCACGCCGATGCGTTGTGCGGGCTTTGTGCATCACGGGGAAAGAAAGACAAAATTCGGAAGAGCCTTCGAAGCTTCCATGGAAGCTTTGAAAGTGAGTTACGAGCGTTGGTTGAAGATTTGTTTAAATCATCCCTGGAAGACGTTGTTGGCCTCTTTGATTTTTGTCGTGATTTCTTTTGTGTCCGTCAAATTTTTGAACAAAGAGATGAGCCCGGCGCAAGATCAAAGCATCTTCATGGCTCGTCTGATCATGCCGGTGGGAACTTCCATTGGATATACGGATCAACAGACCAAGAAGGCAGAACAATGGCTGCTGTCACGTCCTGAGGTAAAACAAGTTTATGCGGCGATTGGTGGTTTCGGTGGCGGAGCCTCCGACGCCAACGTCACGATGATGTTCATTACCTTGAAGGACAAAGGCCAGAGGGGGAAGGACCCTGAAAAGGGCCGGGAGTTGTCACAACAAGAGTTCATGCAGGTGGCTCGTCAGGGGCTTTCAAAAATTGAAGATATGCGCCCGGTGTTGATGGACTTGTCACAACAGGGTTTCTCCGGCGGTCGAGGTTATCCGATCGAATTTACGATCTTGGGGTCGGACTGGGCAAAACTTGCGAAGTACACGGACCAGATGATGAAGGAAATGGAAAAAAGCGGACTGATGGTCGACGTGGATTCCAACTACCTTCTGGGGATGCCTGAAATTCAGGTCAAACCAGATCGTATTGCAGCCGCTCAGCATGGCGTGAGCATCAATTCAATCGGGACCACGGTCAGTGCCCTTATTGGTGGTGTGAAGGTGGGTGAGTTCCCTCAAGGGGGGCATCGCTATGACATCAAGGTGAAGTTGGTGGATCAAGGGAAGCCCATGGACGAACTGAAAACGTTGTTTGTTGGGAACAGTCGGGGAAATCTAATTCCTCTTCCGCGTGTGACCAAGGAAGAAGTGGGCTCCAGTTTGCAGGCCATCTCCCGTTCGAATCGTCAACGCGCGATCACGGTGACGGCGAATATGAAGCCGGGGGTTTCTCAGCAAACCGCGATGGAGTATATCGAAAAGACGGCTAAAAAAATGTTCGAGCCTGGATACATGATTGATCAAGGGGGAAGTTCGAAGACGTTCAAAGAGTCCTTCCAAAGTTTAATTTTGGCGTTGGTGTTGGGACTTGTGATCGCCTACATGGTTTTGGCCAGCCAGTTCAACTCGTTCATTGATCCGGTGACTATTTTGATGGCGTTGCCGTTTAGTTTTAGTGGTGCCTTCTTTGCGCTGCTGATCACGGGGCAGTCTTTAAATATGTACTCGATGATCGGTCTTCTTCTTTTGATGGGGATTGTGAAAAAGAACTCTATTTTGTTGATTGAATTTACGAACACGGTCCGCGACCGTGGGACCAGGGAAGCGACCAAGGCTTTGATTGAAGCCTGTCCGATACGTCTTCGCCCGATTTTGATGACGTCGTTTGCAACCATCGCGGCAGCGGTGCCTTCGGCGACGGCCACGGGAGCGGGCTCGGAGACCATGCGTCCGATGGCGATTTGTCTTATCGGGGGCGTGTTCGTTTCGACGGCCTTGACCTTGTTTGTGGTTCCGGTGGTTTATCAGTTGATGGATAGATTCAAGAAGCGGGATGAAGTCCGAGAGAAAACCAGACAGGCTTTTGCTGCCGTCGGCATGGAAGCTTTGGATTAAAGTAAGAAAAGGCTCTCTTCGGAGGGCCTTTTTTTTATGATTTGTTGGCCAGTCTCATAAAATTCGATTATCTTCTGGTATATGAACTTCGATGCAAAAATTCCTCTTTTACTTCAGTTGGGTTTTCGGGAAGCGGCTTTGCCGCAGCTGAAGGCTTATATCGATCTCTTGTGGTCTGCCAATGAAGAGCTCAATTTGATCAGTCGTCAAATGACCTTTGATGAGCTTATGGATAATCACGTTATTGACTGCCTTTTGCCGTTAAAGCTTTTTCCTGAGGGTGTGAAGTCGGCGGCGGATTTTGGTTCTGGGGGAGGTCTTCCGGCGGTGATCTATGCCATCCAGTTTCCCGAGATCGCGTATCACTTGTATGAAAAAAGTCCGAAGAAGCAAATCTTCTTGAATCAGTGCAAGACGATTGCTCCGAATTTGCAGATTCACGGCGAGATTCCTAAAGAGCTTAAGAATATCGATATTGTGACAGCGCGAGGATTTAAACCGATTGATGTGATTTTAGAAGTCAGTCGGGATTATTATAAGAAAAACGGCAAATACTTTTTGCTGAAAGCCCGCCGGGAAAAAATCGAGGAAGAGCTTGTTCTTGCGCGCAAGAAATTTAAAGACTTGAAGGTTCGTATTGAACCGTTGAAGTCTCCCGTTCTTGAAGTGGAACGCCATCTAGTTTTGATTTAACTCCAAAGAACAGAACGCATCGAAAGACTTCCCATCTCATAACCTTCGTATGGGTAAGAGATGGCATCAGAAGTTTGGGAAGCTCCAAGACAATAAAGCAGAGGGAGATAGTGTTCAGGAGTCGGAACGGCGAGTTCCGATGTCGCGCCTATTTTTTCTTCGAAGTGGGTCAGGGTGACTTCATCCCTTTCTTCGAGAGCTTTCTTTACTGCCAGGTCAAACTCTTGAGCCCAAGGATAGGCGGCGGTCGGTTCGTGCCAATTCAGGGTGGCGAGATTATGTACGATATTCCCACTGCCTAAGATCAGAATGCCTTTTTCGCGCAATGAGCGCAGGTGACGTCCCATTTCCAGATGTTGTTTTGGTGTTTTGTTGATGTCCAGGCTGACTTGAAAAACGGGAATGTCGGCATGAGGGTACATGTGAACTAACACGGACCAAGTCCCGTGATCTAGTCCCCATTTTTCATTGAGGGTGGCCTGGGGAAGTAACTTTTGAGTCTCATGTGCCAAACCTAAGGGGCCTCGTGCTGGATACTGAAGGTCAAAAAGAGGTTTGGGGAAGCCATAGAAATCGTGAATGGTGGGAGGGGCTGCGTTGTATAAGACTTGTGTTCCCTGCGTCTCCCAATGGGCGGAGACGCAAAGAACAGCCTGTGGTTTGGGAAGTGTGGCTCCCAGTTTGTGGAGACTCTCCGAGAAGGCGTTCTTAGCGAGCGCATTCATTGGCGAGCCGTGACCGACAAAGAGCACAGGCATTTGTCGCATAAAATATTAACCTTTCTTTTCGATAGGCTTGTTGGCCTCGATCTTGATGATCAAAGTCACGTCATCACCTACCACGGGACCGGCTTCAACAGCTTTGCTCCAAGTCAAACCGAAATCTTTACGATTGATTTTTCCTGTCGCAGAGAAAGCCACCTTATGATTTCCAAAAGGGTCGTTCACGTCACCGAGGTATTTTACGTCCAAAGTGACTTCCTTTGTTACACCCTTCAAGGTCAGGTCGCCAACCAGTTTTAGGTTTTCAGCAGAACCAACCACCTTTTTTGTGACAAAAGTCATTTTTGGATTCTTGGCGACATCAAAAAAGTCAGGACTTTTTAAATGATCATCGCGGTCTTTGTTGGCCGTATCGATCGAGGCAATATCGATATTGAGATTGGCTTTTGATTTATCCAATTTTTTGTCGATGGTAATAGCGCCATCAAACGAGGTGAAGCGTCCTTCAACCGTCGCGATTACGAGGTGAGGGATTTCAAAGCCGATTTTCGAGTGGGCGCCGTCGATTTTATAAGATCCTTCGGGGATCGTTTTTCCGGCAAAGGCGGCGGCGCTGGCCAAGGTAACAAGGGCGGTCAGGATTAACTTTTTCATTTGGGATTCTCCTTTTATGTTGTTTTTCACCCCTGCAGTATCGTCGTAATTGGATTATTGCGTAAGGTGACATATTTGAGATAGACTGTTCCAATGATGGAACAATTAGATTTGAATCAAATACGCACATTTGTGAGACTTGTTCAGGCGGGGAGTTTTACCAAGGCCGCCGAGGTGCTGCGCCAGCCCAAATCTCGGGTCAGTCGCCGTTTGTCCGCACTGGAAAAGGAGCTGGGGGTGCAGCTCGTTTATCGGACCACGCGTCAGTTTCAACTGACCGAAATGGGACGGGTCTATTATGAGAGAGCTCAAGGTTTGATTGAAGGTTTGGAAAGCCTTTCCACGGAGGTCAGTGAAACCACGGCCGAGGTCTCGGGTTTGATTAAGATCACGGCTTCGGATGACATGGGGATTAAACAATTGCCTTCGATTCTGGATGAGTTCTCAAAACAATATCCTCAGGTCCGATTTGAACTGTTTCTTACGCAGGCTTATGTTGATTTGGTTAAAGAGTCCGTGGATGTGGCGGTTCGTATTGGCATTCTGAAAGACAGCTCTTTGCGGGTTCGGCGAGTGGGAGTCGTGAAGAATATTTTTGTCGCGACGCCGGGATTTTTGGAGCGTTATCGCCAATGGGAAGATCTGTCCCAGTTTAGTTCCTTGCCTTTTGTGGGACTCACTGTGATGCCAAAACTGGAGGTTTTTCGCGGGACGGAGGGGAAGAAGATCACTTTGAAGCCCCATTTGGTCTGTTCCGCAAACAATCCGGCCATGCTGGTGGAGATGGCTTTGTTGGGAAAAGGAATCGCTTTTGTTCCTGAGTTTTTGTGTGTGGAGCATTTAAGGTCTGGCCGTCTTGTGCATATTTATAAAAGCTTGCGTGGAAGTGAGGTTCCCGTCAGCATTGTGACGCCCGAACAAAAAGAAGTTTCGTTAAAAGTTAAAAAGTTCAGTGAGTTTGCGGCGAAGAGACTCAAAGAAATGCTGGCGTAAATCTAAAAAAGACGCAGTAGGATTTTATAAAGGCCTGCGTATTCAAAACGAAAAAGACTCCAGATCGTTCCGCACCAAAGAAAGGCGAGAAGACCCATCATCACTAATTGGGGAAGGCGAGCCAGGCTGAATTGCGCCGGCGAACGGTTGAGTAAATCGTCAATGTGGCCTCGCTCTTGGTTTTCTTTGAATTTTCTAGCCAAACCTTGAGCCAAGGCAATCCGTTGAGACATCTCGAGTTTATAGAAATGAACGCCCACAAGCATTCGAGATTCAGAAATGTTTTCTAAGCGTGTGACGATTCCATAACAAGCCATTTGTTTAGAGCCGGGTGGCGTGAATTGAATCTTCACGACCTCGCCCAGCAAGGGGCAAAGGTCATCGGGAGCTGTGAAGGCCAGCCCTGTTAACGAGACATTTTTAATTTCAGTGCCTTCTTCCCAGGGAATTTGTTTGGGACCCGCCACGCGGACCAGGCTGTCATCCTCAGTGTTGAGAATGTAGCGCGGTGATCTTCCATGGTAGCGAGCAAGACTGGTCATACTGGTCTTTTCGGTTGGCCGGGCCTCCTGCTTAAGCAAACATTGCGAATCATTTTGAGACGAAAGCTTAAAAGTGCCGCCAGCCTTTGAATTCCGTGATTTCTTTTTTGCCGTCGGCGTGCGTGACGAAAACCCCCGGGGATTCGGTAAACTGCCCGACCAGATGCCAGCCTGGGAAAAGGTCATAGTCGTCAGGGGAGATCGCCAGAAGAAGTTCAAAGTCTTCGCCTCCCCAAAGTGCAAATTCTTCGACGGGAATTCCTAGCGCCAAAGACATTTTCGAAGTGTCTGCATGAAGAGGAAGATTTTCCGAAAAGATATGAAAGCCCAATGGCTGAGGGCAAAGTTGAAGGGCGTCGTTGATAAGTCCATCGCTACAGTCCATCAGGGCGTGTACTTTGTCGTGACGTTCTTGCAGGCCGGAAACCAGATCCAAGCGCGGCAGGGGGCGCAGGTGTTTCCTTTTTGCCTCGTCATAACCTTCTTTCTTTTTGGTCAGAGCCAGTAATCCTGTGTGCGACAATCCGAGGGGACCACTGCTCAGCAGGAGATCTCCGGATTGCACTCCTTTGCGGGTCAAAGGTTTTTCAACAGATCCATGCATGCTGACGTCAATGACCAGTTTATCATGAGTGGCGGAAAGGTCTCCGCCAACGATTTCGCAATTGTATTCGTCGCCGAGACTGCTCATGCCTTTATAGAAGTCGTCAAGCCAAGATTCGTTTATTTTTGCAGGCAAAGCCAACGAGACCTGGGCGAAATGAGGTTGGGCTCCCATAGCAGCAATATCGCTCAGATTGACCGACAAGGCTTTGTGCCCAAGATCAAAAGCACTCGCATAGTCCAGTTTAAAGTGAATATCCTCAACCATCATATCTTGGCAAATCACTGAATAACCAGGGAAGTTCTTAAAGACAAAGGCGTCATCACCCAGCGGTACAACGGTGTGTTCGTTTTGACGCTGGACCCGATAGCGAATCATCTGAATAAGCGACCATTCTTTCGGAGTATTTTGCATGCCATTTTCCCTGAGAAGACATTGCTAAAAATTTGGCTTTATTGTGAAATAGCTAGACGAGGAGTCAAGGAGGATTCTTTGAATACGTCAAAAGTGGCTTCGCCGAAAAGAACATCTAAAAAGAAATCGACAAGAAAGCCCAAGGTTGTCGAACATCCTCTGTCATCTGAAAGTCTTTTCAGCAGTCGAGAAATCGGATGGTTGAATTTCAATCGTCGTGTTTTGACTGAAGCGGAAGATCATCGCAATCCTCTTTTAGAGCGGGTGAAGTTCCTGAGTATTTCGAGCTCCAATTTGGACGAGTTTTTTATGAAACGAGTCGGTGGCTTGAAGCGCCATGTGGCGTATGGCATTTCTCCGAAGTCGTCAGATGGCAAAACGCCGCTGCATCAACTTCAAGAGATTCGTCAATTTGTGAACCCTATGTTAAAAGACCAGGCCCATTGTTATTATAAATCTTTAAAGCCCGCTCTTGAAAAAGAGGGTGTCTTTCTTCTGACTTGGAAAGAACTGACAGAGAAAGAAAAGGACCTGGTCAAAAAATACTACAACAAAAATGTTTTTCCCGTTTTGACGCCTCTGTCGGTGGACCCGGGGCATCCGTTTCCTTTTATTTCAAACTTGTCTATTTCGCTTGGCGTGACTTTGAAGCATCCCAACAATGAAGATAAGCTGTTTGCACGGATCAAGGTTCCCAAAGTTTTGCCTCAGTGGATTCGCGTGGATTCAGAGTCTTCGACGTTAAAATTTGTAAGTCTGCTGGAAGTGATCAAAGAGAATCTTGCGGATCTTTTTCCGGCCATGCAGGTTTTGGACGTGATGCCGTTTCGTCTCACTCGCAACGCGGATTCGGATCATGATCAAGAGGATGCGGAAGATTTGCTGGAAGCCATTGAAGAAGAGTTGCGCCAGCGTCGATTTGCCGAAGTGGTCCGTCTGGAGCATGGCCCCCACCCGGATCCTTGGATGCTGAAGTTCCTCATGGAAGAGCTGGAAATTTCGGAAGAAGATATTTACGAACTGCCGGGTCTGTTGGATTTTTCAGATCTCGGAGTCATTGCAGATGTTAATTTGCCGAAGCTTAAGTTTGAACCCTACACCCCCGTTGTCCCGCCAGCATTTGCCGAGGAGGGCGTGGGGATATTTAACTCAATTAAGATTGCAGATCAGTTGATCCACAATCCTTTTGAAAGTTTTGCTGCTTCGGTAGAAAAATTCATTCGTGTGGCTTGTGACGATCCCAAAGTTTTGGCCATCAAGATGACCTTGTATCGTACCGGCGACAACAGCCCCTTTATTCGTTCATTAATCCGCGCGGCAGAACAAGGTAAACAAGTAGTTTGCCTGGTTGAACTCAAAGCCCGCTTTGACGAAGAACGAAACATCTATTGGGCGACGGAATTGGAAAACGCCGGCGTTCATGTCGTTTATGGTGTTGTGGGATTGAAAACTCATGCGAAGACCGCTTTGGTGGTGCGCCAAGAGCAAGAGGGACTTAAGTGCTATTGCCATATCGGAACGGGAAACTACAATGTGGCGACCTCAAGATTTTACACGGACCTGGGGCTCTTAACAGCCAGGGATGAAATCACCAATGATGTGGTTGAGTTCTTTCATTATCTAACCGGACGTTCATTAAAGAACAACTATCAGAATTTATTAATTGCGCCGGTGAATATGTTTACGCGCTTTAAAGCCATGATTGAACGTGAAGCAGAGCACGCCAAGGCGGGGCGGCCCGCGCAAATTATCGCCAAGTTTAATAACTTCGAAGAAAATGATATTGCGGTGGCACTCTATGCAGCCTCTCAAAAAGGTGTGGATATCGATATGATCGTGCGCGGATTTTGCTGTTTGCGTCCGGGTGTTCCAGGCATGAGCGAAAAGATTCGTGTGATCTCCATCATTGGAAGATATTTGGAACACTCGCGACTTTTCTATTTTAGAAATGGTGCCAAAGATCCGGTCGATGGCGAGTTCTTTATTGGCTCTGCTGACTGGATGTATCGGAATCTTCATGCTCGCGTAGAGGCCATTGTGCCTATTTTGGATCGCAATCTTCGTGAAAAGTGTTGGGAAATCCTTCAGCTTTGCATTAAAGAACAGCGTCAGGCTTGGCAGATGAATTCGGATGGAACCTACACCCATCGAACCTCTTCAGAGGTCGGAATTCATCAGACCCTGATGCAAATCGCCAAGACACGAATCAGCATGGTTGAAGAAAATCATTCGGGAGCGGAGTAGACGTGTGGAGCTAATTATTATTCGTCATGCGGTGGCCGAGGAGCGGGAAGACTTTGTAAAAAAAGGTCTCGAAGACCATATGCGCCCGCTCACTCTCAAGGGGCGCAAACGAATGCAAAAGGTCTGTGTTCGTCTGCTCGATTTTGTGAAAGAAGTTGATCTAATTGTTTCAAGTCCTTTGACGCGAGCTCGTCAGACGGCGGAAATTGTTTCTCAGATCTATTTTGAGACAAAGGTGGTGGAAGCCCCAGAGTTAGTTCCTCACAGTCCTCCGCAGGCTTTCTTGAAGTGGCTTAGAACGCAGGCGCGAACGCATCGCCGTCTGGTGATTGTCGGTCATGAACCTCATCTCAGTTCTTTCGCGAGCTATCTTCTGAGTGGGAAGACGGAAAGTTTTATTGATTTAAAGAAGAGCGGTGTGATCGCCCTGGAGATCGAATCCTTCGCACACGCAGAAGCTGGGACGGCCCAGCTTCTGTATGCGATTCCGCCGAAATTTCTGATCGACTAGGGAAGGAATTCCAGAGCCTTGAAATAGGCCTCCGAAGAGTCCCCGGCATCGTTCGAATCATGTTGAATCGTGATTGCCACGATTTCCATGTCATTCACGTTTTTATCCGGGAAGGCGCGCTTTAGATCCTCCACCAAGTTTCTTTCATAAAGCTGAGCCTTACCCAGCATATCTTGGTTGTTCAGCAGAAGTTGTTTTGCCTCAGGCAAAGTGGCAACAACCACGTTCTTATTTGAATACCAATTTTCAAAGATGTCTCCGGCTTTGCGGTTTTCTCCTGGAGCGGCATCACCCCAGTAGTATCCGAAAAGGAAGACCTTATCGTTTTTAGGATCCACTAGAGTGCGATCGTTGTTGGCTTTGCCGTGACGAACTGTGAACCAGACTTGGAAAGCCGAATCGTCTTTGCCGGTTTTACCTTTTACGGGATCTGCACCCTGCACCCCTTTGGTGACGGCCAGCTTCAACTTCATTTTTGCGAAGTCGATAGGGGAAAAACGATAAGCTAAGGTTGTCATGCGGATCGAGTTGTTTTTACTCTTCATCAGGGCCCAATTATCTTCGCCCTCAAATTTCCCAGTCACGTAACCAAAGTCCTTGTTGTCATCCAGTCCTCCCGGAGAACGGGATTCATAGTTGAACTGATGATCCATGCGGAAATGAACCATGTTCTTGTGGTTGTAGTTGATATGAATTCCTTGCGGCATATTTCCGGTCGTTACGGGATTAACGCGAATGCCAGCCATGATGTCAGGAAGCTTTTGCACGTCCAGGACAGAGTAGGGTTCAAAACGAAGTTGGGACTGAGGAAGTTTGGTTTGAACTTCGTAGCTGTCGGCAGGATCGTCAACTTTAGGCAGAAGCTGGTGATTCAATTCCCACGTATTTGAGAAGGGCAGGAAGTCCACCAAATGCTCGCCTTTCAAAGAGTAAACCTTGGCCATATGCTCCTGACTGAGGCGATAGTAAGTCTGAGTTTTAATAGGCGAGGTATTAGCAGCACTTAGGATCACGCGGGAGTTCCAAGCTAAGTTGGCCTTGTCGTCATTGATTTTTAATTCAGACAACGAGTTCACAAGACCTTTCATGAAGGCTTTTTGATTGAAGCGAGAAGAAAGAATTCCGGCAAGATGATCGGCCTTGACGGTTCCCATATCCACCGCCATCAATTTTTGCGGGAACTTGGAAGAAGACACTGTGACGACACCGTCATTGTTTTCATCAAATTGAGCGATGATTTTTGTCGCCTTCATGAAGATGTGAGAATCTTCAGGATCACTTTCGAAAGTGACTGAGAAATAGCGAGTCAAACCAATCAAAGATCTTTCGTTCTTTCTCCAGAAAGCATCCATAGCGGTGGGAGTGATCGACTTCGCCGCGGTCTTGTCGGTCTGACAAACGGCAGGGCCTTGTTTTTCAGACAAAGCGGATACCAGCGCGAAGGGAACATCGGTCGTATTCAGGATGCTGGAACCATGCAAAGGAGCGGCAATCGCCACGAATCCTTTAACATAACTTGAGATAAAGCTCGGGTTTTTTGTGAAGGCATGAAGAGCATCCACAGCACCTTTTGAATAACCCAAGATCAGATATTTAGGCGTCGCATGTCCACGCTGCGTGCGTGTTTTGAAGTCTTCGCGAAGATAGTTGAGAATGATGTCAGCGTTCAGATCGCTGGCGCAGGTGCTTTCTACAGGCGGTTGAATCACGCGCAAACCCAGCTCATCACTCAAAGCATTGAGTCCCAGACTGAAGATCTCTTTATCGAAGATGCTGTTGTAAATTCCAGGCACGTAGACAATCGTCAGATCTTCCAACTTCTGGTTATAGATCTTTGTCAAAGGTGTTGGATAGATGCGGTCTTCAAGATCAGCTTCTTTGATGGTTTCTTGAAGAAGCTGTTGCACCATCGCGGTCCCCATAAACTTGGAGTTGAGGCTTTTGTGGCTTTGTGCGTATTTGTCTTTTAAAGAAGTCCACTCGCGCGCAAAGGCGATGCCACGAGGGTCTGGCAAGAAGGGTTTTTCCTGAACGACGATGGACTTTTCAAGTAAGTAAGGCATTTGATACATCTTCATGACAGCGCGTTTAGCGGGAAGCACAAAAGTGGTGATGCTTTTGATGAAGCTATTGTCGGCAGTCAGGTCTTGGTGTTTTAAATCCAGGGTCGCAGTCTTTGCTCCTTTAAGCAGGCCGACCTTTTCTTTGACCTTTTCAATACGGGGATCGTTCATGAGGTTTTCAATAGAGCCCGAAGTCAAAACCGCGTCAGTCACTGCGCCGATATCTTCGGGGCTGATCATGCTGTTCACGTCGAACTTTGAAATATCGAAATTCATGGGTGACAAGGACTGGGCACCTGGTTGTTTGAACGGATCAAACTTAAAGGCATCCATAAAGCTTTTCATCTCAGAGACCAAGAAGTAAGGGCGAGTGTCTGAGACAAAGCGCGAGATATGTTGGAAGATGCGTTTTTGTGAAAGGTCTTTGGCTTGTGTTTCTACGCCCTGTTTATAGTTAGCAAGAACTTCTTGCAGGGATTCCTTTCCTGACAAGGAATCCTTCTTCGCGGTGTTTCCGAAAAGATCTTTTGCCTCGACTCCGAGGAAGGGCAGAATGTCTTTGGAACGAATTTGACCGGGGACTTTTCTTTTGGTGGAAGCCAAAAGTCCGTAAGAGGACGCTGCGGTTAAGGAACCATGGGTGCGGTACATTTTTGTGAACGCTCCCAAGGAGGACTGAATGTAGTAACCATCTTTTAAAGTCAGGATGAAGTCAGGGAAATCAAAGTTTCTTTCTGAAGCCGACTCAACAAGGCGGAACAAAGAATCAGGGTAGTTGGATTTGGCTGTGATGTTAAAGACCTCAGCTGCCTTGATGGCTTTAGGAGCTGTTGGGGTCGAAAGAAATTCCTGAGGGATTTGCAGAGGATTTCCGGCCTCGGCAAAGTAGTAATAAAGGTTGTTCTTCTTATCGAACTGAACCTTGGCTTCTCCCGTGGAGCTGATGACGGTCATCAAGGTTTCTTGAGCCGTATTTCTATTCACGTAAACCGCCATATCAAACCAAGTTTCCTTGCGGAACTCTTGGATCAGATTTTTCATCATTTTGCGGTCTTTCATGTACACAGGTCCCCAAGTTCCCAACGCCATAAGGGGGACGGCGACGTCTTTTTGTTCTTTGAGTTGTTGAACGTTGTTAAAGCCTGCGCGCTCAATGATCTTGGCGATATCAACTCCGATCAATTCTTGTTCGGGTTGTCCTTCTTGGAAGCGGCCGATATTGCCATGATCCGAGACAAGAACGATCTCAACGTCTTGGCCTTTTTCTTTATTAGATTTAATAAGGCGGGTGATTTCCGTATCAAGGGCTTTGATGACAGGGAAAAGACGATCTTTCTGAGTATGGGCAGTGGAATCAATCGCTCCAATGTAACCCGTATGAACTTTTTTGGGTTTGGCAGCGAGAAGATCGTCCACGACGGTTTTCATTTCTAACTTCGGAACTTCTTGAGTTGGGAAGTACATGAGGGCTTCAACGTAAGGATTGAAGAAGGCGTCAAATGCTCCCATGTAATATTTAGGGAAAGCCAAACGGCGATAGTAATCGCGAGGGTCCCCTTGAATAGATTGTGTCGATTCATCAAAATAAGTGGCTTCGACGGATTTAATGCGACCTGCGGGGCCGAAGAGTTGAGAGGTGTGAGTGAAGGTGGCCCAGGAAAGATCTGTCATTGAAGGAAAAGGGGCGACGTGGGCGCCGACATTCGTGAAGTCTTTAAACATCCCCTGTTTTTGTGCAGCCAAGAAAGCGGTGTAGCTAAGGCCATCAACGGCCAGGACTATTGTTTGAGAGGATTGAGTTTGAGGGGCTGCGGACGCCGTCTTCCAAGGTAGTTGAAGAGCTTTCGCGGGGCAGGGCGCGCCCACCGTCAAAGCACCAGCTAGAGCCGTCGCAACCAGGACATTCAGGGACGTTTTATTGAAATTCATAACCACCTCGAGTTTTGTCTCAACCTGAATAAAGGCAAGAGCGGTGCCAGCGGGGGCGGTGGGGGATGGGGTTATATTGCAGATGGTTCGAGGTCCACAGGAGATAAGTGTCTCATTGTGGGAGGGGTGACGTTTTACTATGTGTTCTGTCAAGAAGTTGTCGGGAGCTGGTTTTTTTATTCGTTTTAAGATTGGCTTAAGAATTCAGGCTCACTCTAGACCCATGAGACAGGAATGATCCTGGATCTTTTTAAGGAGAAGAGAAATGAAAAAGCTATTGATTGTGACTGTGGCACTTTTGGCGGGTTCCGTGGCGTTTGCAAAGAAGAACTGCACGGATGAGCCTAAAGAAAAATGGATGAGCGAGGCGGACTTTAAAAAGAAAGCCGAAGCAGACGGATATAAGATTAGAAAATTCAAAACTCCTGGAACATGTTATGAGATCTATGGAACCAATAAAGAAGGCCAGAAAGTTGAAATCTATTTTAATCCCGTAGACGGCTCGATTGTTAAATCTGAAATTGAAGATTAAACATTTGTGCGAGTCAGTCCGAGGCCCAGCACCATTGCTGTGGCCTCCGTCCTCGACGGACGCTGTCATGATGAAACCTTGGTATTCTCTGCGATAAACAGATATAAAAGAAGATGACGTATGCGAATCTTATTGATTGAGGATGATCATCTTGTGGGCGATGGAATCCAGCTTGGTCTGACCAAGCAAGGGTTTACCGTGGATTGGGTGCAAAACGTGGAAAGTGCTCAGTCCGCTCTGAAGACAGACCAGTTTGACGTGATTGTGTTGGACATAGGTCTTCCTCGAGTGTCCGGTCTTGAGTTTCTAAAAAAATTGCGTGCAGCGAACAACAAGATTCCGGTTTTACTTTTAACAGCCAAAAGCTCTGTGGAAGATCGTATTCAAGGTTTGGATTCGGGGGCCGATGATTATTTGCCGAAGCCCTTTTCCCTGGGAGAAGTCGCCGCTCGCCTGCGCGCTTTGCAAAGACGCAGTCAGGGGCGCGCTGTTGCGACCTTGAAATGGCGGGATCTGACGGTGTTTCCCGATTCTCAAAAAGTCATGCTGAAAGAATCTGAAATCGACGTTCGTGGAAAAGAGCTCAGATTGCTTTTGTTCCTGATGGAGCATCCCCATAATATTTATTCTAGGGAAGAGCTGGAAAGCTCTCTTTACGGTTGGAACGAGGGGATTGAAAGCAACTCTGTGGAAGTGCATGTGCATAGCTTACGAAAGAAACTGGGGAAAGAGATAATCAAAACCGTGCGTGGTTCGGGTTATCAGTTGGGGGAAGAGTAAATGCGACAGTCCTTATTTTTACGGATTCTTCTTCCACTTTTTTTTGCTCTTAGTTTTTGTTGGATTCTTTTGATTTTTGTTTTGGGACGAGCCAGCTACAAAGAGCTGTACGAAGTTTTGGATCAGCAGATGACTCAAACCGCTCAGATGCTGACTGTGCCCATGGATTATCAGAATTTGCCAGAACTGCGTTTCTCTGAAAAAGACGACGATGATGACGAGTACAAGATTCACTTCGTTGTTTGGAATAAGGAAGAAAACGTTCTTTTCGCCGATAAACGGGGGAATGTTCTGCCGAGCTCGTTTGATCAAGACGGTTTTTATAGAATTTATAGTGGCGGTGAAGAGTACCGGGTTTATACCCATCACAATTCCCTGACGGGGCTTTCTGCCTCGGCGGGTTATCCCACGTCGGTGAGAACTAAAATTCTTAAAGAGGTTGTTGAGAAGTTCTGGGCGCCCTGGCTGATCGGGTTGCTGGCTTTAGGACTTGTGACCTATTTAAGTTTGTGGTGGGGCTTTCGTCCTCTCACTCGCCTGCAACAAGAGATCCAGCAGCGAGACCCCAATCACTTAGAGAAGTTTTCGACGGAAGTTCCCTTTGAATTGAGAAACCTGAAGGCGGAGTTGAATCGTCTGATTGAGAAAATTCGCACTCAGATGGACAAGGAGCGACGTTTTACCGCCGATGCAGCCCATGAGCTGAAAACGCCACTGACAGCAATTCGAGTTCAAGCAGAGATTTTAGCGATGGAAGTGGATGAGGGGCATTTAAAAAAACAAGCCGACAAAATCATGCTCGGTGTGGATCGAACCAATCATCTGATTGAGCAGCTTTTGACTTTGTCGCGATTGGATGAACAGAAATCTCAAAGGTATATGCCAATTCAGTTGCCGGATGTCTTTACTAAACAACAAGACGAACTCAAACATCTGATTGAACGACAGCGGGCGCAGGTCCGCCTGGACGTGCAAGAACCCTTTGTTTTGGAGGGTGATGAGTTATTGTTGGGTGTGATGTTTAAGAACTTAATTGAAAACAGTCTAAAGTACTCACCCCCGGGCGTTGAGATCTCCTTTAAGATGAACTCGCAGGAGTTTTCAATTTCTGATAACGGTCCTGGATTGCCTGCGGAGATTCTTGAGCGGGTGCGAGAAAGATTTTATCGGCCGGAGGGACAGAAGGAAGCGGGTTCGGGCTTGGGCCTTTCGATTGTTGAGAAGATCGCCGAATTGCACCATTTAAAGATGATTTTAAGATCACCACCCCAGGGTGGTTTGCAGGTGTCGTTTGTTAAGGACGAGGCGCGCTCATAGACCAGACCAGTCCATCGCGCAATCCCACGCTGGGGATTAAGATCTTTTCTGTCTCAGCTTGTCGCATGATTGTTTGTACTAACATCGCAGCCGGAATAATCACGTCAGCCCGGTCGGGGCGCAGCCCCAGTTTCTCAATGCGCTCTTTAAATTTAAGGGGGCGCAGGCGTTCAATAATCATTCCAAGTTCTTGAAGAGTCAAAAATGTATGAGGGGTTCGTTTTAGAAGCTGCACTTTGAGTTTTCCCAAACACTCCAGATTTCCGCCAGTCCCAATGGCAAAATCGATCGGATCGTGATCGCAGTTTTTGTAGATGTGTTCACCAAGACTGGTTATGAATTCGCCCATAATAATGTTGAGGTGGCTTTCATTCAGATTTCTTTTGGTCAGGTTCTCAAGGACACGCACTGTGCCCATCGGGAAAGAGCGGGTGGCTAGCATCTTATCACCTTTTGAGAAGGTGACCTCCACACTTCCACCGCCGACATCGATCAGCATGGTTTTCTTATTATCCAGATCCAATTCTTTGCGAACGGCCAGGTGGATGAGGCGTCCTTCCTCGGTCCCGTCGATGACCTCAATTTTGATGCCGGAACTTTTAAGAATCTCTTCGACGAAGTGATCGCGGTTTTTAGCTTCCCGGCACGCACTGGTGGCAACGGCCCGGCAATGAAGGACGTTGAGCTCTCGATTGGTTTCCGCATAACGATGAAAGGTGGCTTTGGCAAACTCCAGAGAGGTCGGGGTGATGATTCCTGTGGTAAAAACGTCGTGTCCTAAGCGTACAGCCGCTCGGAATCTTTTCACAACGTGGAGGGTCGGAGAACGATCATCAATGTCGGCGACCATCATGCGAATGGCGTTGGAGCCAATATCAATAGCGGATACACGACATGACACGATAAAGTTCTCCTTTCTTGGCATTAGTATATAAAAATGGCAGCATGAGAGGCATGAAAAAAAACATCTTTTGTATTTTATTTTTCGTTTTAGTCTGGGGTCAGGCCAAGGCGCTGTCTGAAGTTGAGATTTCAGGGGAGTTGGACGTGAATGCCTCCGTGTGGAGTCTTCCCACAGGAGAGCGTGGAAATTCAGCCTTTGGCATTCCCTCCTTCTTCGTGGATTTAAAGGCTCCTCTTAAGGAAGACAATCTGATGGTGGTCAGCTTTGAGGGCTCGGAAGAAAAGACCTCGTCCACGGAACGTTTTGACGTCAAAGTCCGTGAGGCTCATTTGGATGTTGTGAGCCTTTTTCAAGGGATGCACGCCCTGCGCGTTGGGTTGATCCCTCAGGTCTGGCAGCAAGCTCAATATGAAACATGGTCCTATCGCTTCTTGGGAAAAGAGACTTGGGCGATGACGGAAAAGTGGAAGTACTTGGATTATTCAGATTTGGGATTTTCATTTATGTCAGAGCTTCCTGAAGACCTGGGCGAGTGGGCTTTTACTTTGGCTAACGGTGAAGGGGCGGAAAAGAAGGAAGCGGGTCCCCACAAAGAGGGCTCACTGTTTGTGCGAGTCACTCCGTGGTCTCCCTGGGCGTTCTCTGTGAACTATGTGCGAGGTAATTACGATTTGTATGGGGAAGAGGTGGGTTTGAAAGAGCGCATCCAGGCCCTCGTGACCTATCAGATTCAAGAAGAGTGGCAAATGGGTCTTGAGTATTTAGGGACAAAGGATCCCGCCGATGCGATCCGGGATTTGAACATGGTGGAGGGGCTGGACGTGACGGCTCTTTCGGGGGAGGCCGTGAGCGGTCAGGGGGGAAGTCTTTATGTGGTTTTCAGTACCGGCCCCAAATCCGAGGTTTTACTTCGTTATGACTATCTGAACCCGGTTGTGGGGGAGGATGGCAAGGAGCTGCAAACAGTGATCGCTTCACTGGCATATCAGGTGACGGACGACATTCGCGCCGCGATGGCGGTGGATCATACCCGTTACGGCGATAATTTCGCTGCCGGAGCGAGAGATCGCTCTAAAGTGGAACTGGCGGCCCAAGTTCTCTTTTAAAGTGTGTTAAGATTCTGTTAGAATCCTTATGGATGCCGTGTTAAGCGGTGTTTTTATTTCATAAATAATTATAAAGAAAGCCAAGCGCTGAGGGTAAATCATGGAAAGAGCGATCGACACTCAAATTGAAGACTTAAAAAAGATGATTCTTCTGATGGGTGGTCACGTGGAGAAATCTTTGGCGCAAGCAACACTCGCGTTACTGTCTCGTGATCAAAGTCTTTTTGAAGAAGTTCATGTGATTGAAAAATTGATCAATGAAGATCACATCAAAGTCGACAATGCATGCATGAACGTTCTTGCGAAACAGGGGCCTGTGGCTAAAGACCTGCGCCTGATTCTTTCGGTGATTAAAATCAACAATGATCTTGAACGCATGGGTGATCAGGCTGTTAATATCTCTTATTCTGGCAAGGACTATCTAGGTCGTAAGCCGATTCAATCGCAACTGAATGATATTCAGAAGATGTCTGAAATCGCCGGTCGTATGGTGAAGGGTTCATTAGACTGTTTTGTTCGAGGTGATGTCGAACAGGCAAAAAAGATTCTTTTGATGGATGACGAGATCGACGGTTTAAAAAATAAAGTTTTCAAAGATTCCGTTGCTCATATGAAGGCCCACTCTGACGATGTGGATGCCGGCCTGGATTTGATTCTTATTGCAAGAAATCTGGAGCGTTTGGGGGATCACGCCACCAATATCGCCGAAGATGTGATCTTTGCGTTTACTGGGAAAGACATTCGACACGGAGGCAAGTTTGGCTGACAGTTCGATTCAAGTTTTAGTGGTGGAAGATGAACAGGAGATCCGGGAACTCATGGCCTTGCATCTTCTCCGTCAAGGATATCGTGTGACGGAAAGCGCTTCCGCCGAAGAAGCTTTGAACGAACTGAATCGTAACGGCAACTACCAGCTTTTTGTTCTGGACTGGATGCTTCCGGGCCTCAGTGGGGTTGATATCGTTGATAAAGTGAAGGCCAAAAATCCTCAAGCCTCTGTTTTGATGGTGACGGCTAAGGCAGAACCCCAGGATATCGTCGCAGGGCTTGAAAGGGGTGCTGACGATTATATGACGAAACCCTTTAACCCGTCCGTTTTTATTGCTCGCGTGAAGGCTCTTTTGCGTCGTGCTCAAGGGGGATCCCCTGCGACCTCCGCAGAGGGGGAGTATCAGTTGGCGGGTTTGCGAATGAACTTTAAATCCTACGAAATTTCTTATAATGGGGAGGTCCTGCATCTGACTCCTTCTGAATTTAAGCTCTTAGGGGCACTGGTTCAAAACCACGGCTGTGTTCTGACTCGGGAACAGTTGATTGAAAACATCCAGGGTGAGGGCATTAATGTGGTTGGACGCACCATAGACACCCACGTTTTCGGATTACGCAAGAAGTTAGGGGAGTGGGGAGATCGCATTGAGACTATCCGCGGGGTCGGATATCGGGTTAAAGTAGAAATCGCATGAAGCGATTTGTAAGATTCCCTTGGCGAGTTTATTGGAAGTATTTTTTCTATCAGGTGTTGGCCTTCAACATTCTGTTTGTCGCGGTGATTTCAGTCATTGATGTCCGTTATCGCGTTCGACCCTTTGTTTATAATGAAGCCCTTTTGAATTTCTTCTTATTCAGTGTGATCGTCGCGGCGATCACGTCGTATCGTTTTGCACGTCCTATTCATCGTCTTATTTTAAAGGCTTTGCGCATTTCCAGCAAAAGAACTTATGGCGATCTAGTCGATCCCCAGGATGAGGATTTACTTGATGACGAGATGGATTCGGTCTCTGAGTTGGACGTGGCGCTGGATCACATTCATCGCAAAATGAAGAAGCGCAAAGCGCAGTATCTTCAAGCCCAAGAAGAGTCCCAGGCTTTTATGAGTGCCGTCGCCGAAGGGCTGGTCAGCATCAGTCTTGACGAAAAGATTCTTTATTTTAACTCTCAGTTTGCCGCTCAGTTCCTATCGACAGACCAGGTGAATGCGCCGGTTTTGCGTCTGAGTGACGCGATTCGCTCTTCCGATGTTCTGGAAGGGTTTGAAAGAGCATTGCAAGCAGGGAAGGTTCAGCGTTTTACCGTGAAGCTTCCTACTTTGGTAGACAACACGCCTCGCTATTTTGCGGTGTCAGTGAACCCCATCCGCAATGAGAAGACCAAAGAGATCTATGGTGTCGTCGGTATTTTCCATGACATCACAGAACTTAAAAAGGTCGAACAAATCCGTATTGATTTCGTCGGCAACGCTTCTCACGAGCTGCGCACACCTCTGACCTCAATCAAGGGTTACGTGGACACTTTGAAAGAGGACGTGAAGACGGGTCATTATGATCAGGCGGGGAAGTTCTTGGATGTGGTTTCCAGAAATATTGATCGCTTGATGGATCTTGTGAATGATCTTCTTAGTTTAAGTACCTTGGAATCTCAGTCTGAAATTAAGCTTGAGTTGATTCATCCGTTACAAATCTCTGAACAGATTGTTTCGGAGCTGACGGTTTTGGCGGCTGAAAAGAATATCTCCATCCGTGTGATTGGTGAAGTGCCTCCATTTATGGCCGATGCGCATAAGGTGGAACAAGTTCTACGCAATCTTGTTTCTAATGCGATCAAGTTCATTCCTCAGGGAAAATCGGTTCAAATTCGCTGGGAAGGTGACAGCAAAGGCTCCGTGATCTTGCGCGTGATTGACGATGGACCAGGAATTCCTGAAGAACATCTCGATCGCCTTTTTGAAAGATTCTATCGTGTTGATAAGGGCCGCACGCGAGATGCGGGTGGGACCGGGTTGGGCCTGGCCATCGTGAAACACATCATGCAAAGCCACGGGGGTTCTGTGGCGGTGAAGAGTGCTCCCGACAAAGGCTGCGAGTTTATTTGTACTTTTCCGGTGAAAAATCCTTAAAGACGGTTTTAAAAAATATGTATCAACTTCGTCCCTACCAACACGAGGCTGTTCAGGCGACGCTCCGGCATTTTCGTCAGGAGAAAACTCCCGCCGTTGTCGTTTTGCCCACAGGGGCTGGAAAAAGTTTGGTGATCGCAGAACTGGCTCGTTTGGCAAAGGGGCGAGTTTTGGTTATGGCCCATGTGCGCGAGCTGGTCGAACAAAACCATGCAAAATATCTTTCCTTCGACTTAGAGGCTGGCATCTATTCGGCAGGTTTGAATCGCAAAGAGATGGATCAAAAGGTCATCTTTGGCAGTATTCAGTCGATCGCCAGGGCCCCGGAAGAGTTTTTTAAGAATTTTTCGTTGTTGGTGATCGACGAGTGCCATCGGGTTTCGGTGGATGGTGAGACTCAGTATCTGCAAGTGATTTCAAAGCTGCAGGAATTCAATCCCTCTCTGTGTATCTTGGGTCTGACCGCGACCCCCTATCGTTTGGGGTTGGGGTGGATCTATCAATATCACGCCTCTAAAAAGATTCAACACACCGACGAAGATCGTTTTTTCAAAAAATGTATTTATGAATTATCGATTCGGCATTTGATTAAGAATCAATTTCTAACGCCGCCGATTAAGATTGATTCCCCGGTAGCCTGTTATGATTTTTCCAGCTTGAAGTTACAACACGGACGCTTTGTGATGTCTCAGGTTGAAGAGTTGTTGAAAGATCAAAAGCGCATCACACCTTTGATCGTGAAAAATATTGTGGATATGGCGGCTGATCGTAAAGGTGTCATGATCTTTACAAGTGCCATCACTCATGCTGTTGAGATCATGCAGAATCTTCCTCCCTATGTGGCGGCTTTGGTGGTCGGGGATACTCCGGATCAAGAGCGTGATGAGATCATCGCGGCCTTCAAAGAGCAAAAATTGAAGTTCCTGGTGAATGTCTCTGTTTTAACCACGGGGTTTGATGCGCCCCATGTGGATGTCATTGCTATTTTGAGACCCACAGAGTCCGTGAGTTTGTACCAGCAAATCATTGGACGGGGTCTTCGCTTAAGTCCCGGAAAAACGGACTGCTTGATCTTGGACTACACCGGTCAGGGGCATGATATTTATTCCCCCGAAATTGACGAAGACAAACCGTCAGAGAAAGCCGTGCCTGTCGAAGTAATCTGTCCTCAGTGTGGCGTGACGAACAGCTTTTGGGGTCTTGTCGATGAGGAAGGAACTTTGTTAGAGCACTATGGGCGTAAATGCCAAGGGGCCTTCGAAGATCCACACACCCATGAAATTGAAAAATGTAAATTCCGTTTTCGTTTCAAAAAATGTGATCAATGTGGGGAAGAAAATGACATTGCCGCCAGAGCCTGTGCTAGTTGCTCCCAAGTGTTGGTTGATAATGATAAAAAATTGAAAGAGGCGATGCTTCTTAAAGATGCCCATGTCATGCGGGTTGAAAGTATGAGTTTTCATAAAACGCAGGACAAAAAGGGAAAACCTCGCCTTGAGGTGCACTATTACGACGCTGATGCGCAGGTGTTGAAAGAGTATTTTTATTTCGACACTCCCGAAAGCTGTCGCGCGTTCTATTTTAACTTCATTCGTATGCACAGTCGTTTGCCGGAAAGAAAAATCATGGTGCAGAACCTGGATCAAGCATTGGCTCTGCACTCTCAAATGAGGCTTCCGATGTTTGTGATTGCTCGCAAACAAAAACATTATTGGAGCGTGCGCGAAAAGATCTTTGAATAGTCGAATCGCATTTAAGCGAAACTCCTTATAAGAGGACCTTTCCGCACAGGCCGACACCGGTTATCGCCGTGAGTTTTTGTTCAAAGGCGGTCAATTCTGTCTCTATCGTTTGTTTTTGCGCGCGAACCATTTGACGAAGTTCCATGGGGCCAACGAGGCGTCCTTGTTTTTCAAGGGAACTGACTTCATTCAGCAAAATGCTACGCAACTTTGGTGTCATGACTTCATTGAGTAGCGCGAAGAAAGCCATCTGTTTTAGATTGATCGAGTCAGGAATTTTTTGAATTAAAGCCGCTTTGTCTGCAAATTCTTTCGGGAGAAGACCCGAGTTGGCCATCTTCAGCAAACCTTCTTTGTCGACACTTTTGGAGGCCACGCCCTCCAAAGCCGCCGACAGTCGTGCCATGGCCTCTTTATTGGTATCAAGCTCCGCCAAGAACGTATCAATGATGGCCATCTCAATACGATCCTGATGCAGTTTTGTTACATCCACGCGGGCTCCGACCAGGCGGAAGTTCTTGTTCAACTCCATGTCTCCGGGGGCGGGGACTCGGTATGTGTTCATATTTAAAGAGCGCAAAAGAACTTCTCGGCCCTTGTTGATGGGACTCCACAAGGATTTTTCATAGGGATTGGCGGAATTATTCAGACCGGCGCGAGAGTAGGCTTCATAGGCGACGGACGAACAAAAAAGTCCCCGTGTAGAGGCCTCACCCGGAGTCATTGAAAAATCATAGAGGAAGGCGGCCTTATTGTAAGGGTCACCACCGCTACGTTGAAACATTTCCGCGACCAGATTTTCCATTCCTGCGACAACTTTTTCAGGGACACCCGGTTCAGTTCCCTGGAAACGATAGATGTACATGCGTGTTTTTGAACCTTCCACATAGTCCTTGCGCATATTTCGCAGTTTGACGCCATCTTCAATCTCCGCTTCGGGGGATAAAACTTCTCCCTTGGCGTCGATATAAACCGGTGTTGAGTGGGAGTAGATATGAGGATGATCCATGGTTAATGCAATAAAACTAGAAGAGCCAAAACCAGTCGACTTCGACAAGACCACATCTCCAGTTTGCACCGAGAACTGTCGCAGAGAACCCGTTTTTGTAAAGGTACTGACTTTATCGCTGAAGCTGATCTCGGGAGGGAAGTTGGTAAATTTTTTGGAGCCGATATAAAGACTTTCTTCGGCCATCAGCTGCAAAAGATATAAAGAGTCTTGCAGAGACTTAAGGGGCAAGTCCGAACGCTGACGCATTTCTTGGCGTAGTTCAAGAAGCATCAGTCCCAGATCCCGATAGTCGTCGACCGAGTGCAGACGTGCCGTCTTCAGTATCTCGCGAATTTTTTTGAAGGTCTGTTGTTCATTTTTTGCGGTGATCACAGTCTCGTGGAGGAGCGGACGTAGTTCTGAAACAGGCAAGCCGGCTTCTCGACCCTTTTGCAGCAGTTGTGTCCAGGTGTCGATACCAATGGATTCAAGTCCATGGAGGCTCACGGAGGGCGTCTCATTTTGAGCTACGGGCGTCGCTATTGCGTAAAAAGGCACCATTGCTGACAAAATGGTCGACAGAGAAATAAAACAGGTTCGCTTCCAAGACATAAAGCCTCCGATTCAAATTTGAAGGATCAATTTTCGTTCCATGCGGCTCAAGTTGAGTTTTTGATTTGCGGCATGAGGATTCTCTGCGATTTGCCAGAGATCCCGCGTTCGTTTGGTCTTGTCTGCAAACTCTTTTAAACTTGAAAAGAATGGGAGGCTCTATGAGGTCTAATATATGGAAAGGCACGATCAGCTTCGGTCTTCTGAATATTCCCGTGACGTTACAAAGTGCTCAAGAGGATAAGGAGCTGCACTTTTCCCTTTTGGATGAAAAAGATTTGGCGCATATCAAATACCAAAAAATCAACGCCAAGACGGGAAAAGAAGTTCCCTACAAAAGAATTGTGAAAGGTTTTGAGTATAAATCCGGTCAGTTTGTGATTATGAATGATGTCGATTTTGAAAAGGCCAACATCAAAGCCAGCAAAACAATTGATATCGAAGATTTCGTGCTGCTTGAAGAAATCGACACGATGCTATTTGAAAAGCCCTATTATCTGGCTCCGCAAAAAGGGGCTGAAAAGGGTTACTTTCTATTGCGGGAGGCTTTGAAGGACACCCGAAAAGTGGCCGTGGGTAAGATCGTCATCCGGACCAAACAACATTTGGCCATGATCATGCCCCGCGGGGACTATCTGATTCTGGAACTTCTTCGCTTTGCTCATGAGGTGAAAGAAGTGAACGAGGTGGATTACCTTCATGAAGTGAACAAACGCATCACCTTTAATCCGCGTGAGCTTAAGATGGCGGAAGACTTGATTAAGGGAATGACCTCGAAGTGGAAACCCGAAAAATATAAAGACACTTATTACGATGACATCATGAAACGTATCAAAGCCAAAGTAAAACAAGGCAAGGGGCAGTTTGTCGAGGAACCTGAAAAACCTGAAATGGCCGAGGAGTCCTCCAATGTGGTGGACCTTTTGCCACTCTTAAGAAGAAGTTTAGAGTCTCGTCACACGAAGAAGACCTCTGCGGCCCCAAAAAGCTCAACCGGCAGAAGGAGGGCTTAGATGCCTCTTCATGAGTATATTAAGAAACGAGATCTGAAGGTTTCTCCAGAGCCTTTACATAAAAAGAAGTCTAAATCCCCCAAGAAGACCTCGCCGTTGATGTTTGTGGTTCAAGAACATCACGCGTCTCATTTACATTATGACTTTCGTTTGGAGCTAAACGGAGTCCTAAAAAGCTGGGCCATTCCCAAAGGGATTTCCTTGGACCCAAAGGTGAAACGCCTGGCGGTGGAGGTGGAGGATCATCCTTTATCTTACGGCCATTTTGAAGGGGTCATTCCTCAAGGCCAGTATGGGGCCGGCACTGTGCGCATCTGGGATACGGGGACGTGGGAACCTGTGGGGAGTGCACGTCAGGGTTTGAAGAAGGGGCATCTTGAGTTTAAACTTCGCGGAAAAAAGCTTTTTGGTAGTTGGGTGCTGATTAAGACACAACGAGCGGCGGGAAAAAAATCTCAGTGGCTGTTAATCAAAAAGTCCGACGAGTATGCCAGGCCCCACGAAATATCTAAATCCGCCTAAACATTTCAAAAAACCTCCTCGCTTTATCGAGCCCGCTCTGGCGGAACTGGTCAAAGCCCCACCCACGGGTTCAGAGTGGGCTCATGAAGTGAAGTGGGATGGCTATCGCATTCAGGCTCATATCGAAAATAAGAAGATTCGTCTGTTCAGTCGAGGGGGACTGGATTGGTCAGCGAAATTTCCTCTGTTAGTGAAGGAATTGAAGGGCCTTTCTGTGCACAATGCTATTTTGGACGGAGAAGTGGTTTGGTTGGACCACGAAGGGCGTAGTCACTTTCATAAATTACAGGAGGCTTTGCATAAGGGAGAATCGCAACATCTTTATTATTACCTTTTTGATCTTCCGTTCTTGGAGGGAAGGGATCTCCGAGATCAGCCTTTGCAAGAGCGAAAAGAGTGGCTGAAAAAAACTCTGAATTCTCTGCCGAAGGGGAGAGTTCGTTACAGTGATCACATCCGGGGGCAGGGGAAAGCCTTATTCAGATCGGCTTGCGCCTACGGACTGGAGGGGATTGTCTCGAAAGAAATAAACTCCTCCTATCATTCAGGACGAAGTTCTCAATGGTTGAAGTGCAAATGTCATCTGCGCCAAGAATTTGTCATTGGAGGTTATTCGCCAGGGGCTCGAAGTGATTTTGGGGCCTTATTGGTGGGCGTTTATGAGGATGAACAACTTCGTTATGTCGGCAAGGTGGGGACTGGTTACAGTGAGCAGACTCTTAAAGAGTTGCTGGGACAGCTCAAAAGGCGAGAGCGAAGAAGTTCACCTTTTCAATTGAAATCACCTCGCGAAAAGGGGCTTCATTGGGTGAAGCCAGATCTTGTTGCGGAGGTCACTTTCGCAAACTGGACCGCTGATCATCTTTTAAGAATGGCTGTGTTTCACGGCCTTCGTGAAGATAAGTCCTCTCGAGAAGTTCAGCGTGAAGAGCTCGGCTCTCCGCTTTTGAGGATTACCAATCCGACCGATTTAGTTTATGCCCAGGAAGGGCTGACCAAACTTCAGGTCGCGCGCTATTATCAGGACGTGGCGTCTTGGATTTTGCCCCATATTACCAATCGTCCTTTAAGTCTTTTGCGTTGTCCTGAGGGGGCGAAGAAATGTTTTTTTCAGAAGCATCTTTCGGGCAAAGTGCCTGAAGCTGTTTTGCCGATTCGGATTAAAGAAAAAGGAAAAGTTGAGACCTATCTGACCGTCGCTTCGAAAGAGGGGCTGGGGTCTTTGTCGCAGATGAGAGTTCTTGAGTTTCATGCGTGGGGTTCTTGTGCTGACAGTGTCGAGCATCCGGATCAGGTGGTGATGGATTTTGACCCAGGGCCGGGTGTTCCTTGGAAACGAATCATCGAGGCGGCGGAAGAGTTTCGACAAATTTTATCGCATTTGGGATTAAAAAGTTTTGTGAAGCTTTCCGGTGGAAAGGGAGTGCATGTGCACGTGCCGATTGCCCCGGTATACAGTTGGAAGCAGATAAAAAGTTTTGCTCGGACTTTGGCTTACGAAATGAAAAGTCGTCATCCTGAACGTTACACCCTTTCTATGTCCAAAGCCGCACGCGAGGGGAAGATCTTCTTAGACTATTTTCGTAATGAGCGAGGAGCCACGTTCGTAGCGCCCTACTCTTTGCGAGCCCGTGAGCTGAGCAGTGTGGCTCTTCCTTTGTCTTGGCGGGACCTTGGCAAAACCAAACGGGGCGATCAGTACACGGTGGCTAAAACTTATAAACATTTAAAACAGCGCAAGACGGATCCCTGGCGTGATTTTTTTAAAGAAGCTCCAAGGATTTCCATTCTCAGTCCCGCCTAAGTGCGTCGCTCATTCGTCGTGACTCTCGAAGGGGCTCAGTTCAAAATACCCTCATGGAGTTTTCAGCGTCTCACCCCTTTTACACACATTTTGAAAAAATCTATGGGGCTCGGTGGTCCAACCTCTTTGCGGCGTTGATGAAGTCGGAACAGCAGGTGGCTCGCCAGAACAGTTTAAGTCCGATAGGTGATCTTCAAACAAAAAAATGGACCGTATTTCCTCAGAAGGCGGAGTTGCCGGGGTGTTTTTGGATTCCCACAGGAGAAACCTGTCAGCCCGAGCGCAACCCCGACGAGTTGTTGGATGTTTATATTATGGATCCGGCCAGTGTCATGGTGGCCAGAGCCTTGGATGTTCAGGCCGGGGATCGCGTTTTAGATATGTGTGCCGCCCCCGGGGGAAAAAGTTTGGTGATGATCGAAGCACTGAAAGAAGAGGGTGAGATCTTCTGTAATGATTTGTCTCCCGAACGACGAGAAAGACTTAAAAAAGTGATTCAACAGTACGTACCGCGTTCGATTCGAGATCGCGTGTGGGTGACGGGAAAAGACGGCGTGCAATTTGGTTTGAAAGAGCCCGGAAGTTTCGACCGAGTTTTGTTGGATGCCCCTTGTTCGGGTGAACGCCATATTCTTGAGAACAAGGCAGCCCAAGAGGAATGGAGTCCTCGGCGCACCGAACATCTCGCAGCTCGACAGTATTCTCTTTTAAGTGCGGCGCTTTTGGCGGTGCGTTCTGGGGGACGAATTGTTTATTCGACCTGCTCCATCAGCCCTGCAGAAAATGATGAAGTGGTACGCAAGCTTTTAAAAAAGAAGAAGGATGCGGTGAAGCTTTTAGAGGCGCCCTTGGGGGTCGACGGGGAAAGAACGGAATTTGGCGTGGCCTACTTGCCGGATCATTGCGGTTTTGGGCCGTTATACTTTGCCGTGATTGAAAAGTCTTAGTTGTCGTCTTTTTGACGGAACTTGTGGCGGCGGTATTCTTCCAATGTCAAAAAACCGTAGGTTTTCTTGCGATAGATCTCAACGGTTTCGGCTTCGATATCGGAGATCACGTCTTCCATAAAATCGAGAGGGATATTGCCCAGCTTCATCAACTGGAGGGTATAAAGATGGACCACCTTGCGAATAAACTCCGGGGTTTTTTCTCTCATGTTGGAGGTCTCTTGCAGCTGGGACTCGACGATTTTGATTAAAATATCTGTGTTCATACATTTTAACTATCGGAGTTCTGTTTACGAACCTAAGCATCACCCATAGAAATTTGGCCCAAAGGATGACAGAATAGGACCTATGAAAGCCCTGACTCAGCAAGAACTTCAGCATTTTGTTTCCTACTTTGCGCCAGTTTTAGACGGTGCTCAGTTGCAAGAAATTTTGGCCAATGACCGAGGTCTGGCTTTGGGCTTTCAAGGGGAGCGACGCTATTGGGTCCTCCTGGACCTTATTCCGAACACCCCGATGATGTTGCTTTTTGAAGATCAATGCCCCTTCAAGAAGGGGCCCAAGTCCAAACCTTTAAGTCTGTTTTTAAATTCCCACGGAAAGAATTTATATCTGACGGAGCTTAAGGTGTTGGAGGAGTACGGACGTGTCGTGCGGATGGTGCTGAAGAATTCTCAAACCGAGTGTGAGTTAGAAATCCGTCTGATACCCAAGCAGTGTAATGTTCTTGTGAAAGCGCAAGGGAAACAAATTGCATGGGAAAAACCGCTGGAGTTAAGCGCGGCTCCGCCGGTGGAAAATCCTCCGGCACCGCGGACCTTGGAAGAGATTCACGAAGAGTGGTTGGCGGCGCAAAGTTCGTCACAGAAAAGTTCTTTGGATCCGGTGGCACAGTGGGAAAAGCAGAAAGCCAAGGATTTGGAAAAGAAAAGAAGGGCTTTGACTGAGATTCAAAAGCAGATTGAGAGCGACAAGGCCGTGCTATGGGCTGAGGCCGGGCAGTTCTTGAAAGCCCAGGGGCATCTGCAAGTTCCTGAGCACTTGCTGCCTTGTGTGAGTGTCAAAGAGTCATTGAGTTGGAATATTGAGAATTGTTTTGCTAAAGCCAAGCAGCTTCAAGCCAAAAAAGAGGGCGCGCGAGAACGCTTGGCGGAACTTCTCAAGGAGATCGAAAAACTTGAGAAGAGCCGCTATTCTGAGAAGCAAAGTAAGCCTGCTTTGGTTGATTTGATGAGTAAGGCGGAGGCGCGTGGTCGGAAATTGCATTTAGATTCGGGGGCCTTGGTCTATTGTGGGAGATCCGCCGCTGATAATCTGGCTCTTTTAAGGCAAGCCAAAGCTTGGGATTATTGGTTGCATCTGCGCGACTATCCTGGGGCTCATGCCATTATTCACCGTCAGCGCGATCAACTGATTTCCAATGAAGAGATTCAAGAGGTCGCAGCCTGGGTGGCCAAAGAGTCCTTGTCCTCGAAATCTTTGATGGTCGGCCAAAAAGTGGCGGTGGTGATTGTGGAGTGTCGGTTTGTTCGTCCCATCAAAGGGGATAAGCTGGGTCGCGTCACATATCATTCGGAAAAGAGTTTGAGTTTTACCTTGCGTTAGCGGCCACCAAAAACCGCCTCATCCATGAAAAAGCACCCAGGTTTTAAGCCTGACTTTGCCCACAAGCCAAAACTTATCGAAAATGAAGTCTTAAGCCCTTATGGATCATTTTGAGATGAATTCTTTTTAGCCGCAGGAAGTGATAAGCAAAAGCAGAATCAAAACCAGCAGCTTTAGAAATTTCTTAAACTGACGATAAGTACCACACGGTTGTGTAGTTCCAATCATAAGAATCTCCTTTCTGTTGAAAAGGGGATTCTCATCCATAAGAAAGCGGCTTTTGATGGCCGCTTTCTTTTTTTGCACAAATCATCCGTCATTCTTCAGTTCTTTGAGATTTCCCCATGCGAAGGGGAATCCGAAGCCCGTCCTCTTCAATTCAGCGTCATAGAATTTAGCCTTGACTGGAATGGGTGCGAGTCTAAAATTTTGTGATCAACTGAGAGGAGATTCACCATGATTCAAGTCAGAGATCTCACCAAAGACTATGGTTCCAGACGTGCCATTAACAAACTTAATTTCTCTATTTCAAAAGGGGATGTGGTGGGTTTTCTCGGTCCCAATGGAGCGGGGAAATCCACGACCATGAAAATCATCACGGGCTTCATGGCCCCCAGTCAGGGCTCGGCCTCTGTGGCCGGATTTGATGTTTTCGAAAGCCCTCTTGAGGTCAAAAAGCGTATTGGTTACCTACCTGAAACGCCGCCGGTGTACGGTGACATGTACGTGCGTGATTATTTGCGCTATGTCGCTGCTTTGAAGCAAGTCCCTAAAGACAAGATCGAAAAATCAGTCGACATGGCCATTGAAAAAACCAATTTGGGAGAAGTACAAAAACGTTTGATTCAGCATCTCTCGAAGGGCTTTAAGCAGCGCGTGGGGATTGCTCAGGCGATTGTTTCAGATCCCGAGGTTTTAATTTTGGATGAACCGACCGTGGGACTGGATCCTAAACAGGTCGCGGAGATTCGTGATTTGATCAAGTCCCTGAAGGGACAGCACACGATCATTCTTTCAACTCATATCTTGCCCGAGGTGGAAGCGACTTGCGAAAAAGTCATCATCATCAATAAAGGCGAGATCGTGGCTGAAGACAGCATTCATAATCTAGCCACGATGGAAAAAGGGCAAAGCCGTTTGCACATCCGAGTTCGTAAAGAGGTGGAGGATATGAAGTCACTCTTGGGCGATATACAGCAGGTGTTGTCGGTGCATTTGGGAACTTCCCATAAAGAATGGAACGTGGATGTGCAGGGAGGCGACGAGGTGGTGGATGCCATTTCATCTCGCCTGGTCACCAAGGGATATGGTTTGCTGGAGCTCAGCCCTTCCAAAGTAGATTTGGAAGATGTCTTCTTGAAGCTCACCTATGGAAAACAGCAGGGAGGTGGACTATGAGTGGAACTTTGACGATTTTCAAAAAAGAACTGAAAGGTTTTTATCTGAATCCGACCTTTTGGGTGATTTGCTTTTTAATCAGCGTGATCTTTAGTTGGGTGTATCCGATTCAGTTGAATTTGTTTTCTCAACTTTTGATGAACTACGTGATGCAACAAGGGGTTCCTCAAAATCAATTGAATATTCACTATGGCGTGTTTCTAAGACAGCTTTCCTATCTGAATCTTCTTTTGATCTTTGTGGTACCGGCTTTGACCATGAAACTTTTTGCGGAAGAAAAGAAGCTTCGCACTTTTGATCTTCTTCTGACCTCTCCGGTGACTTCTTTGCAGATTGTCTTAGGGAAGTACTTTGCGGCTTTGGGCGCCGTTGCGGGGATTGTATTTCTTGCTCTTCTTTATCCTTTGGCGACAGCGACAATGGCCACTATCAACTGGGCTCCGTTGTTGATCGCGTTTTTTGGGATCTTTTTAGTCGGAGCGGTTTATGCGGCCATGGATCTTTTTTCGTCGTCGTTGACCGAAAATAGTATTGCCGCCTATGTCACCTCGGTGATGTTCAATGTTTCGATTTGGTTTATCGGCATCGGAGCTGAGGTCGTGGACAGTGAGCGAGGTCGTAAGATTTTTGAGCATGTCTCTTTGAACAGTCATCTTTCGGGTCTTGTTGAAGGGGCGGTTCGGTCGAACGGATTGATCTTTTTCTTCAGCATCATTGTTTTATTCTGTTTCTTGGCGGAGCGTGTGGTTGAATCCTCACGTTGGAGATAAGTATGAGTAAATTAGGTAAAATTTCATTTCTATTTGCCGGTGTTTCCCTCGTGTCTATGTCCATCACCCGTTACCTTTTAGGGGCTTGGGTGCCTTTTTGTTGGTTGGCTTTGGGGCTGGCCGTTCTGTTTTTGACCGTCGGTTTGGTGAAGGATCGGGCTTTCTTTAAAGAATTTTTCACCATGAAAACAACTAAAGAAGGCATGAGCATGGGGGTTTTGATTGTCCTTATGCTTGCGGTCTTGATCATCGTGAACTACCTGGGTGTGAAACACTATAAGACCTGGGATTTTTCAAGTGGTCGCACGAACACGTTGTCAGAACAGTCTGTCAAGTTGGTCAAGAATCTCGATTCGGATTTGAAGGTTCTTTTCTTTTACAAAAAAGGTGTCGAGGGCAACGAGGAAAATCGTCGTATGTTCCGCGAACTGATTAAAAAGTATCAAGATGAGAGCGCAAAGATTCAACTTAACTTTGTCGAGGTGAACGAACGCCCGGATTTAGCCAAAGACTATGGCGTGGATAAAGGCAGTGGCGTGGTGTTCTTAGATTATAAGGGACGCCGCAATCGTATTGAAAAAATCGATGAGCAGGAATTCACCAGTGCGTTGGTGAAGGTGACTCGTGAAAAGAATAAGACCATCTATTTCACGGTGGGGCACGGTGAAAAAGACCTGAATGACAAGAAAGAAGGTCTGGGACTGGGCTCTTTGAAAGTGATGCTTGAAAATAATCGCTACACTGTTCGTGAGTTGCCTTTGATTCAAAATCCAAAGATTCCCGCAGACGCAGATGTCATTGTGATCGCCGGACCTATTCATGGGTTTCAAGATTTTGAAATTACCGCTCTTGAGAATTTTCTTAAAGAAGGCGGAAGTCTTTTCTTGGCGGTGGAATCTCAAAACACTGCCGGACTTGAGAAGTTGGTTGGAAAGTTGGGAGTTCAGTTTGCAAATAACTACATCCTAAATATCGTGGACACGGTGATGGGTAGAGGAGTGAATCAGGGGCCGACAGTCGGGCCGGTGTTCTCTGAATCCAACAAGATCACCAAAAGCTTTGGACGCAGCGAGGTCACATTGTTTCGCTTCCCTCAGGCGCTGAAAAAAGTGTCGGTGCCTGCGGGTATTGTGGTGGATGAGATTGTTAAGACGACTCCGGATGCTATGGCGTTTGACAGTCTGCAAATTCGCGGAGAAGGTCCTGAGGGCTCCTATGCCTTGGTGGACGAGGTGACGGGACGCTGGCCAGGAAGTGATGAGAAGGCCAAAGAGTTTTCCCTTATTGTCGCGGGGGATGTTGATTTTTTAACGAACCAGATGCTTTACCAAAATCTGAATCGTGACTTGGTGTTAAACTCAGTAGCGGCCTTGGCCAAGGAAGAAAGTTTGATCAGCATTACGCCGAAAGAGGCTCAGGCGACTCAGATGTTAATGACAGAAACCAAGTTTGGCGTTTTCTTGTTTGCTTTCATCATTCCTCTTCCTATCCTGCTGTTGGGAACGAGCATTGGTCTGTGGTTAAGAAGGAGAAATGCCTAATGAAAATAAAGGGTCGTGGCATACTTGTTTTATGTCTTCTTCTTTTTGGCGGTTACGCTATTTATGACTATTTTCAGGATCAGAAGAAAGAAGAAAAGAATATGGAGCAGGCTCGCCTGCTGACCGTGAATTTTGAACAGGTCGATAGCTTTGAGATTCAAAAGGGGAATCAAAAGACGCGACTTAAAAGAACCGTTGACGGTTGGGAATTGGTTGAACCCCTTCAGGATCTGGCCGACAACTCAGTGGCCGAAGACTTTGTCAAAAATGTGGTCCCGGAGCGTGTGATTGAGGTGGCGAAAGAAGGGGAAGGCATAGACTGGGCTGTTTATGGACTTGATAAACCCCTTGGGACGATCACCTTTAAGACCACAGCGGGCGCGCAAAATGTTTTTGAGATTTCTGAGAAGAAGAACTTTGAAGACAATGTTTTTGCCAGAAGAGATCAAGAGGCGAAGGTGCTGGTATTAAACTCTGTTTGGCAAAATCGCGTGAACAAGACAGCGTTGGATTTTCGAGATCGTCGTTTTTTACGCCATAAAATTGCCAGCGTTGACGAATTAAAGCTCAAGAACGCCAAAGGTGCGTGGGACCTGAAGCGGATCGATGGTCAGTGGACGGTGGTTGGGAAAAAAGAATTTAAATTAGATCAGAATAAAGTCCGGGAGATTCTGACAGCTATTTCCGATGCGAAAGCGGCTGAGATTTTTGATAGCAAAGCCAAACTTCCTAACTTGAAGAATCTTTTCACTTTGGAACTTATGATCTCAGACAAAAAGTGGACGGCAGAAGTGGGGCAAGCTTCAGATCTTTTGATTTATGCAAAAGTGTCAGAACCTGCCTTCCAACTTAAGATGGAAGCCGGCGCTTTGGATAAGTTTATAAAAATGACGTTGGAGGACCTAAAAGAGCAGCCTCCCAAGATGAAAGAAGAAGAAACGCAAGCCATGACGGCAGAGAAGAAAGATCAGAAATAATGCAAAAGATCGTAGTTAAATCTCCCACACGTGTGGACTTGGCCGGGGGCACATTGGATTTGTGGCCCCTTTATTTGTTTATTCATGGAGCCTCGACAGTCAATGTGGCGATTGATATTTACACAACCGCCGAGATCACTCCACACGCAGATTCCACCATTGTGTTGGAATCGACGGATTTAAAAATAAAGAAGACCTACGGAAACCTGATCGAAGCACTTTCCGATACCGATCCCAAAATGATTTTATTGCAAACTCAGCTTCGGTATTGGAGACCACAAAAAGGATTTACTCTGAGCACCTCTTCAGACAGTCCGGTGGGGGGGGGCCTTGGTGGAAGTTCCAGTCTGACGATCAGTTTAATGAAGGCATTTTCTCAGTTTTGCGGACGCCCCTTTTCTGATGTTCATAAGATGGTCCATGTGGCGCATAATATTGAGGCTGAGATTTTAAACACACCGACGGGAACGCAGGATTATTATCCGGCGGCCTCGGGAGGCATGAATATTCTTCGTTACGGTTATGATGGGATTGAGCAGGACGTGCTTCCCGTGAGTCAAACGCCTTTGGCGGAAAAGTTTATGCTGGTTTATACGGGAAAAGCTCATCATTCGGGTTTGAATAACTTCGAAGTGATGAAGGACTCTGTAACCAAAGATCCGACCACATTGCAAGCACTGCGGGATTTGAAAGTGATCGCCATTGAAACGGAGCACGCCATTCGCTCTGGAAACTGGAATGAGCTGGGCCCACTTTTTAAAAGAGAATTTGAGGCTCGTGTACGTTTGGCGCCTGAGTTTTCCAGTCCTGAGATTGCCAAGCTTGCGGAAGTCTCTTTGCAGAATGGCGCAGAGGCTGTTAAGATTTGTGGAGCTGGAGGCGGTGGGTGTGTCTTGGTCTGGTGTCCTCCTAGTAAACGTGAGGGAGTGGCCAACGCATGCCAAAAAGCCGGCTTTCAGGTGATGGACGCAAAACCCGTCGATCCACTGTAAAGAAGAAAACGAAAAAGGTCGCAGCAACAAAAAAAGCTGAGGCCTCGACGTCTCATGCTGGGGACGTGCATCGTTTTTTGGGCATCTCTTTGGGGGGCGGGAAGTCCGATAAAGCCTGCGTGGCGGTTCTGGAATACTACCCCAAACATAAAAAAGTTTTTCTTTCTCGTCTTGTTGAAAAAATCAAAAGTGATGAGGTTCATTCGGCGGATTTTAAAATTCACGAAATTATTGAACAGTATCATCATGATATTGAAGCCATCGCTTTTGATGTGCCTTTGAATGTTCCTAACTGCCTGAACTGTAAAAAAGGTTGCCCGGGTATTGAGTCCTGTAAAGAGCCCCATGTCCAGTGGATGTGGGACTATACACGAAAGCTTCATAAAAAGAAGAAGCCTCGCAAGTTATTCACTCCCTACACTCAGCGGTGCGTGGAGATGTACCTTTCCTCTGAACTCGAAGAGCCTTTTATTTTACAGCACGCCATGGGGGCCAATACAGCTCCTCTTTTGGCCCGCGCGATGTTTATAAAAAGACGTCTGGACATTCCTTGTCTAGAGATCTTTCCTAAACTTTCTGTCTGGCGGGTCGGTCGCTCATTGAATGTGATGAAAAGCCATTTGCGCCTTCATAAACATTCCATTGGAGGAGACGAAAGTCGGCGAGAAGTGTTGCAGGCGTTAAGCACTCACAATGTGGCCTTCGTGTATGATCAAGATGTTAAATTGATGATTGAAAACAATCATGCCTTTGAGGCCTTTATCTGCGCATTGACCGCGTTCTTAAAATTTAAAGGCCAGACCGAAAGCCGTCCTGAAGGGTTTCCGGCGAATGAAGATTGGATTGAGTTCCCTAAGACTTCGATCAAGTGGGATGGATTCTAGAGTAAATATTCACCAGCAAAAGCCCGACTAAGGGCGGGCTCGACTGGCCGGGCTCAGCAATAGATTTTTGTTTGCCTACGATGGGAAGACAATTCACAATTTTCCATGGTTAACCAAAACTCACACACGGAGGTTTATGTGAAATTGGCGAAAATCGTAGTAGTAGCTTTGTTGGTATCTGGTGTAGCTCATGCTCAAAAGAAAGGTCTTTTGGCTCAAGCTTCAGGACAAGGTTACGGATCTGCTGGTTGCGGATTGGGTTCTATCGTAATGGGTTCTGATGGCAACCAAGTTCTTGCTGCAACTACCAACGGCACTTCTGGAAACCAAACTTTCGGTATCTCAACGGGTACTTTGAACTGCCAACAAGATGGCATCTTCAAATCTGGTAAAGAAGTTCCTGCATTCATCGAAGTGAACAAAGTGGCTTTGGCTAACGACGCGGCTCGTGGACAAGGTGAAACTTTGGCGGGTCTTGCGAACTTGATGGGTTGTAACTCACAAGTTATGGGTGCAACTTTGAAAAAGAACTACAACAAAATCTTTGTTGAAACAAATATGCAACCTGCAGCTATCGAAGCAAACATCAACCAAGTTGTTTCTCAAAACAACGTTTGTGGTGCTTAGTAGCTAGATCTTCCCTGTGAAGACCTAAAACGCAGTGGCGAAACCACTGCGTTTTTTATTTTTAAATCGAAGAGAATTCCTTGCCAAATTGCACCTGACTCACAAAGATCTATTTATGCGTTGGATTCTGTTCGTTTCATTATTAGCTGTGACGTCCCTTTCTCATGGGAAGTCTTCCCAAGAAACTCTGGATGAAGTTCTTAAATACGCTCAAGAGCAGAAGTTGGATCAGAACCGCCAGTGGCTCAAACTGTTGCATTATGAAAAAGACTTTTTCCAAGTTCGCGAAAGTCAGATCGACAGTCCTACTTTTTTTTTCTCTGCACAAGGTAAAAAGAATCCTCAAGCTGAGCTTCAGGCGACGATCACGGCTTTTTTTCAAGAAGTCGGGGAGGATACCTTCACCCATGCGCAATGCCGTTTTCCCGCGCGCTATAAGTGGCTTAAGGCCCAGCTTCACAATGTGAAAGTGAACTGGCCCGATATTCGCTGTGAAAGATTTGAAGCTTTTGCCCAGGCCATGAAGGGAGAGTCTGTCTCTTTGGTATTTTCAAGTTACTACTTGAACAACCCGTCCTCCGCCTTTGGGCACACCTTTCTGAGAATCAACAAAGCTCCATCGGTAAAAGACGGACAACGCCACGAGCTTTTAGACTACGGTTTGAACTACGCCGCGGAAGCCAATACGAACAACGCTTTTTTGTATGGCTTTAAAGGTCTCTTTGGAATGTTTCCCGGTCAGTTCCGTTCTATTCCCTATTATTATAAGGTTCGAGAGTATAACAACGCCGAATCTCGAGATTTATGGGAGTACGAATTGCGTTTGGGGCCTTCGGCCGTTGAGATGTTGATTGCCCATGTTTGGGAATTGGGACCGTCGCAGATTGATTATTGGTATCTGACGGAAAATTGCTCTTACCATATGCTGTCCATTTTGGAAGCGGCGGATTCTTCTGTCGATATTCTTTCTAAGTTAGATCAGTATGTGATTCCCGCAGACACCGTGCGGGTCTTGTGGACGAAGACGGATCTGATAAAAGATTATAAGTATCGACCTTCCGTGCGTCAGGTTTTCTTTGCAAGAAGTAAGTCCCTGACTGAAGCAGAACAAAACGAGCTTCACACCTTGGTTCATCAGATTCAAACTCAGGATGAAATTTCTGGACAGTCGCAAGCCAAGGTGTTGGATGTCTTTATTGACTACATTGACTTCCGTTACTCCAAGGAAGTTCAAGAGGCGGGACGTGAATTTCAACTCAAGATGCAAGTTCTGGGAAAACGCAGTGAGATGCCAGAGGGGCCGATGATTGTGTCCATTGATCCACGGCCTGAAGAGCGTCCTCATCTGGCGCATCCCTCGGGGCGTTGGGGCGTGGGCTATTTGCACGACTCGATGGCGGGGGATCTGGCAACGCTCACACATCGTTTTGCTTTGCATGACCGCTTGGATCCTGCATGGGGTTATCCGTCTTATTCGCAGATTACTTTTTTTGATCTGGGATTTTCCTATGGTTCCTCCTATGCGGACTTAGAAACCAAAAAACTTGAGTTGGAAAACTTTGCCGCTTTTGAATTGATTTCAGCCAGTCCTTGGAGTTCCCTGTTTCCCGAAAAATCATGGAGCTTTAAACTTGGTGTCGAACGCACTCGCAATGAAAACTTCCTGCCGACTCATGAGGGAGTGGTGCGCTTGGGGTACGGTTGGACATGGGGGCAAGGAGTTTGGGATCTGAGCGCGCAACTGCAAGGGGAGGCTCACTATGGTCCCACGTTGTCTGAAAACAAATTATGGGCGGGGGCAGGACCACTGCTTGAGCTTCATTACTCGGTGAGTTCTTGGTGGCAGTGGCAAGCCAGTGCGCATTATCGCCGTGATTCTACTTGGGATCGGCAAGACTACGTGCGCACTCAAGTGGAAACTCAATGGAGTTTTTCAAAAACCTGGGGGCTTCGGGCCTTGTATCGTAATCAGAGATTTCTTGAGGAAGCCGGACTGCAGTTGTTTAATTACTACTGATAAAAACTCAGAGGCAAGGGGCCTTTTATGCCTGAAACGACGGACTTCCCATACCTGCATGGTTTTTCTAAAGACGAACAAGAGCGTTTGCGTAAGCAGGCGCGTTTTGGCGAATACACGGTTTATCAGAATATCAACTTCTCCGGTGTCAAAGATTTGCTGGAAGTGGGTTGTGGGGTTGGGGCCCAAAGTGAAATTCTTCTGCGGCGTTTTCCAGATATTCAATTGACCGGTATTGATCGCAGTCCCAAACAACTGGGGGCGGCTCGGCAACATCTAAGTCAAGTGTCTTATGCTCAAGAGCGCTTTGAGTTGAAAGAGATGGACGCGAAGGCCATGAGTTTTTCCGCGAACTCTTTTGATGGCGCGTTTTTATGTTGGATTTTAGAACATGTTCCTGATCCCATTCGCGTGCTCTCGGAGGTGCGTCGGGTGCTGCGCTCCGGTTCGATAGTTTATATCACCGAAGTGATGAACGCCTCGTTCTTCTTGGATCCTTATTCCCCCAATGTATGGAAGTATTGGATGGCCTTTAATGAGTATCAACTGGAGCAAAAGGGCGATCCTTTTGTCGGGGCCAAGCTTGGAAATTTCCTTATGCAGCTTGGATACCGAGACATTCAAACTGAAATCAAAACATGGTTCTTAGACAACCGCTATCCTCAGGCACGTAAAGACTGTATCGAGTATTGGACGGAGCTTTTGCTAAGCGCCAGCGAGCAACTTGTGGCCGCCCAGTACGTTTCTGAAGACATCGTGCAAGGAATGAAAGAAGAAATGGCCAAGGTCGCCAATGATCCCAACGCGGTCTTCTTTTATTCTTTCGTGCAGGCGCGGGCGCGCACCTAAATTTCGTCTTTCTTAAGCCAGCCCTTGCGATAAATCCACACGGTGATTCCCGTCACCACCAGAGCCATCAAGCCCAAGGTGAAAAAATAGCCATAGGGTGATTTCAATTCGGGCATATTCTCAAAATTCATTCCATAAACCCCAGCAATAAAATTGAGGGGTAAAAAGAAGATTGAAAACACAGTCAGAACTCGCATGACTTCGTTAGTGCGATAGGAAGCTTCGTTGGTTTTTTGTGACATCAAAGACAGATGCAGACTTAAAAGTCCCGATATTTCTTCATGGATGTCATCGGCATAAAAAGTGTGTTTTTCTAAGGGCTCGCGGATATGCGCAAGATCGCGCAAAGACAGCTCCACTTCTGTCGGGATCTTGTTAAAGATGTCCGTCGTGAATTTAAATATTTTACGATAAGAAGAAACTTTTCTTTTTATCATATAACCTTCGCGTAAAATATTTCGACGTTTTAGCGAGAACACACGCTCTTCAATGGTGTCTGTTTTTGAATCCAATTCGTCCAAGGGAGCATCGAAACTTTTGATCGTCTGCAGACAAAGAAACTTCACGAGGGACACCAGACTGATTTGCTCAAATGGGACTTTGTCTTTTTTCTCCGAAATGCAGGGGATGGGCGAACGGTGAATTGTCAGGACAAAATCTTTACCAATAAAAAACACCAGTTTGGTTGTCAGCTCTTGCATGGTCGCGGCTTTGGGTTTGGCCTGAACATCGTGATGGCGCAGGATGAAGAATAAGGACTTTTCAAAGAATTCACATTTTGGAAGATGTTCGGGATCAAGGCAGGTGGTGAGGGCTTGCAACGGGATCGGGAATTCTTCAGCAAGTTGCATGAGGTCTTCCTGGGAAGGGGCCTCGCAGTCAATCCATCTATAATCTTTCCAGTGGTGTTCAAAGCGCTTCATAAATTGAGTATGACAAGCTTTTTAAATTCTACAAGACGCTTTCCTGGGGTTTAATGACAAACTCCAGTGTTTTAATCGAAGAGACGTCTCCAAAACGATTTCTGTTCCACAGCAGAACCCGGTATTTACCCGGTTTGAGATCGGGAGGAACAGACCACTGGCTTTCAATGATCTCAGACTGGTGAAGCCGCGTCCAACGGGTGCTGAAATGTTTTTGATATTCCAGGCGTACCGAGGTCGGGAGAGTTGTCTTTTTTTTCCATTGTAAAAGTGCCTTTTGATTTTCCCCTTCCATGATGACATCGTCCACTTCGGGAATGGGACGGGATTTCACCACCATGCTGGGACTTTCAAAGGTCTCACCTTCGACGCCATCTTGGGTTAGCGGCGTGACTTTGTAAGAGTAAACGCCCGGACGTAACGAAAGGGAAAACTGCGGCTGAGAACTTTCGTGTTTCGCGATTTCTTTTCCGTCTTGATTAAAAAGGACAATTCGATAGTGATGAGCTCCTGTGGGAGGATCCCAGTGAAGTTTTAAAGGAGCCATGAAGGTCGTCGGATCGACTTGCATCTGACTACTTTGTCCGGCAATGGCTTGAATTTTTTTAGGAGGCACTAAGAACTCTTTAGGGCGAGACCATTCTCCTTGAGTATTGAAGTGATCCCGTACACGGCCACGGACCAAGTAATAGCCAGGTTCCAGATGGACACTCATGACCGGAGTCGGAGATTTCAAAGTAGTGACCAGGGTCTTATTCTTCCTTAAGACTTCGACTTCGTAGAATGTGGAGCCGACGATTTCTTCCCATTCCAGCTCAACCTTCACTTGCTGAGAAGGTTTGGGGGGAGGTGCGGCTCCGACAATGAAAGCTAAAAACAAAAAACCCCAAAGTGTCATCACGGTGTTTTTTCTTTGAGCGACGCTTTAGCCACTTCCAGGGCAATTCTCATACTTTGTTTCATGGACGTGTCCAGGCCTTTTTTCGAAACAGAATAGTTGAAAGCACGTTTGAAGTTTTCCGGCGCTAAGGGGCCGGCGGCCAAAACCTCCGAGGTGGTTTCCAAAGCCTCTTTGACACTGAGGACGGCGCCGGCTTGATTGGTCAGGAAAAAATAAGTCAATTCAAATGCGGGATAGATGCCTTCGGGAAAAAGATCATAGTGTTTAAGCAGTCCCAAAGAATATTGGGCGCAGTTTTTAAACGGAAGCCCCAATTTATTTTGATCGGTGCAGAACTTGTAAAGCTTTTCGAAATCTTTGCGGGCGTATTCAGATTTGGCAGGGTTTTGGGATAATTTTTCAGAGACCTCAAAGGCCGTCATGAAATCCAGATCGAAATAGTTTTCCAGGAAAAAGGTTTTAAAAAGTCCGGCAAAACTTTTAGTTTGTTCGTCCGACTTTTTTGAGAAGGAGGCCGCCATTTCGACGCATTTTCTAAGATCGACTCCGGACTTATTAAGCAATTCATAAATCTGTTTAAATCTTTTTAATGCTCCCGTGCAACCTCGCGAAATCGTCAAGGACCACTTCACCACCTGGCTGTCATTGAGCTCGAGGGTTTTTTCAGAGCGAAAGTACTCAACACTTTGCTCAAACTCGTCGGCACTTTTACAGGCGACGTAGTTGTCGGGAATTTTCGGGGACTCTTGTTGAGCCGCAGCCAGGCCCAGTCTTGGACTCACAGAAAGAAGAAGAGTCAAAAGCCAGTGCCAGAGCTTCATGTTAGAAACTCCAGCTAAGATGGACTTGAGGGCTGGCCTGATGAGGATCAAAATTCATCCACACCAGAGGGGCATAGATCTTTCTTTTGTATTCCAGATGTTTGTTGTAGTTGAATTCATACATCGAAGGAAAAACCCATGGCAACAACGAGGCCGTGGCCGCAAGAATTCCATAAACGCGGTTGTTTTCATCGGCCTTGCTGGTGACATAGATGGAAGCTCCCAGATTCGTCCAGACGGCCAAATTGCTTAGCGTCGATTGGGTGCGTGCCGTTCTTTCCAGAAGCTCCTCGGCCGCGCGCTCTTTGCTTAGATCTCCTCGGCGATCTTTCGAGGAAATCTTTTTGACGTCTCCTAAATCCGAAGAAATCGGTTTTTTAAAACTCAAATAGCTTCCGATAATCACCCAGGCACTGCCCACACCGAGAGCCGTGTTGTAGGCCATGTCACTGTCTCGTTTCTGAGAGTCAGAGGGCTCGGCATCTTTGTATTTACCCTGATTTTGCAACCCGGCCATGAGGGTCATGGCACCTGAAACTAACATGGGCCATTGATTGATAAATTTCTGTTCCTCTTCCAGTTGCGCCATTTGTGCCAGACGCTCTGAGGCCCGTGGGGCCACTTGCAACTCGGGATAGTCCAGGTTTTTAAAAGGATTTTCTTCTTGCGCCCAAGCCGGGCAAACAAGGCTAAGTACAGTCATAAAAATAATAGTGATTTTCATAGAAATAAGGATAGCTAACAATTTTCGGGAGCCCAAGTTTATCCGACAAATATGGACTGTTTTAAAGTCTTGCCAGGGACGTTCAAACCGTTTCATGATTCCTTTATGACGAAATGGTACTGGACCCTCGGGCACATTTTTCTCAAGATCACCGTCCTGCTGATGCTGGCAGGGTGTCAGTCCGTCTTTTATTTCCCTTTGAAAGAGAAACTCTTTGATCCGGCAAAAATAAAAATGCAGCCGGAAGATGTGTTTTTGAAAACTCAAGTCGGGAACACCATCCATGGTTGGTACTTTCAAGCCACGAATCCGCAGGAAAGCAAAGGGACTCTCTTGTTCTTCCACGGGAATGCTGAAAATCTCACTTCTCATTTTCTGATGTTTCATTGGCTTCCCTCCAAGGGATATAACTATTTTATTTTTGATTATCCTGGCTATGGTTTGTCGACCGGAAAACCAACTCCGGAAAGTACCGTCGAGGCAGGAATGGCCGCAGCTCAGTGGCTTCATTTGCGGAAGGATTCTCGACCGCTCATAATATATGGCCATAGTCTGGGAGGCATTGTCGCTTTGAGGACGGTGGAAGAGATCAAAGGGGCCATTCCTCTTCGTAACGTTGTCATTGAGGCCAGCTTTTCTTCTTATCAGCAGATGGGGAGAAATGTTTTGGGGCGTCGTTGGTGGACCTGGCCGTTCCAACCGATCACCTATTTGGTCTTAAGCGACGAGTACGCGCCAAAATCCTTAGAGTCGGTTGCACCCGTGCCCCTTTTGTTTATACATGGAAATGAAGATCACGCGGTGGAACTAAAAAATACCGAAAAGATGTTCGCAGAGGCCAAAGAACCTAAAGAGATATGGGTTGTGCCAGGGGGACATCATGGGGATCTCTATGAAATCCGCAACGGAGAACTGCGGGAACAATTTCTGTCCTACCTATCTAAAACTTCGACAGCGGCCCACTGACGAAGACAGTTTTATTGCATTTCAGAAAGCATGAATCCTGCAAGGCGATCGGCAGGATGAAGCACGTTTTGCGAACCCTCAGTATTATTATTTCTTTCACAATTTTAGGCGCTTGTGCTCCGGACTCTCGTGATGAGGGCTCCAAGGCCACAACGACGGCAGAGCCTGCGCGTCCCACGGTGGTCGAAGAAGCGGGGTATCGCATCGCCCGCGGGGCAACTCGTATTCAAGACATGTCGGTGAATTTTGATTCCACCACCAAGTCCATGCGCCTGCGCGGGAAGATGGAGTATCTTTCGATGAAGGGGCAGTCTCTTGAAAATGTCTCGGTGGATTTGACGGGAACCCTTGATTCAGATGGATTTATAGCCCTAAAAAATCATAGTTCAGAGTCTACCCCCAAAGGGGCTCCTCTGGTCGCGGCCAAAGCCACGTGTTTAAGTGAGTCCGGGACCTGTCACTCTTCTTTCATCGATATCTACATTTATACCGAGGGCGTGGTTTATCATCATCAGATCGAGTCCCATCAAGAAGTGAAAGTCGAAGAAAAGCCGGAAGCAAAAAAAGAGGAACAGGATCCCGAGGACTTGACCCCGGAAGGTGGGGCCGATGAAGTGGACGGGGAGCCGGGCCAATACGTGGGTACTATTCAGGAGGATATCGAAAACATCCTTCAGGTAAAGCCCCAAATTCCAGCAAAAAAAGAGGAACCAAAAAAAGAAGAGCCTAAGAAAGATGCACCCGCAAAGCCCAAGTCCAGCGTCAGTCAGGCGATTGGCCCGGTGAATGCGGGGCGTTTGGAAAACGCCACGAATCTTTTAAAATATGAGCAAAACCATACTCCGGCGGGTTTTCGTATCCTTCGTCCCGAAAGGAAAACTTATTTTGCCACCAATGAGTTGGCTTATATCATCGCGCAGATGGGACAGATGACGAAACAAGAAGTGTCTGGTTATGTATTAGCGGTCGGTGATCTGTCTCGGGAGGCGGGAGGACGGCTCGGAACTCATAAATCCCATCAAAACGGACTTGATGCAGATGTGGCCTTCTATTTTAACAACAAAAGTTTTCAGAACTATTTCGCGTCAGCGGTGGCCGTGGACAAGCCCCACGCTAACTGGATGATACAGGAACAATGGAAGCTCTTTAAGCATGTTGTAAATACCCAACTTATTGACAGGATTTTTATCCATCGGACTCTTAAAAAGGCCCTATGTGGTGTTGCAATTCAAAACGGCGAACTGCAAAAAGGAAAAAATGAAGGTCTAGCATACGAAACGCTTCGCCGTCTGATTGCAGACACGGATCATCACAATCACTTTCATTTACGAGTGAAATGTTCCAGCGCTCAGGTTCGTTGCCGCCAAATGGCAGAGCCAGCCCCGGGCTCGGGATGTTTTTGACGAAAGCCCCTAAGACTGAGAAACTAATTTTATGGCGGATTGGCGTGATCGCAGCGAAATGAATGGGGACGTGGTTTTCTTTCGATATGTGTCGGAAGGAATGGAAAAAAGTCATGACGAGGTCTTTATTTGGGACCTTGATAAAACCTATTTAGATACCACCATTGATTCGTTGTCGGGGCTGATGACGACCATTCTTGAGCGCGCCCTAAATAAAAAAAATGTTCCCGGTACCAACTCGTTAATGCAGGCCCTGTCGGCTTATCGAAAGCAACAAAAGGGTTATATGTATTTTCCGATTTATTTCATCACGGCGTCCCCGCCGCAAATGGAAGAAAGAATTTCGGAAAAGTTCTCTTTAGATAACATCCGTCCCTTTGGTTGCTTTTATAAAGACAATCTGGCGAATCTGCGGCCGGGACGTTTTTGGCGCTTAACCAAACAAGTGGGCTATAAGCTTCAAGCCCTGATGCAGTTGCGCACGCGATTGTCCGAAAATGTGCGCCAGATCTGCTGGGGAGACGACAGCGAAACGGATGCGATCATTTACAATCTGTATTCAGATATTTGTTCACGCCGTCTTGGCGCGCATGAAATTCGCACGACACTGGAGAAGCTCAACGTGAGCGGGGAACAGGTCAATACCATCTTAGAACTGCAAGCGAATATTCCCGAAAACGATCCCGTGGAAAAGATCTATATCAATCTGGCCACCGATACAGACCCTGATTACTACTTAAAGTTTGGTCGAAGAACTTTGGCGACCTACAACACATTTCAAGTTTCTTTGGATTTATATCAGGATCGCCGTCTGGGGCTTGATGGCGTGTACTCAGTTCTTCAGGACATGATCTACAACTATGGTTATACGCCAGAAGAACTGATGAAAAGTTTTGACGAATTCATTCGTCGCGGAGTTTTAGGTGAACGGGCGTTCCAAGAGGTTCGCCCCTTCTTCATTGAAAAAGGTCTTTTACATCCCTCCTATGAGCCTTCGGTGATGCCGCTGAAAGAAAAGACTGTGGAGGATGGGCGGGTCTTTGAAATGGAAGGAGTCCATGAGCCATGGATTCCGGAGCGCATTGATTATCTTCATGATTATCGGTAAGGACGTCGTCGGATCTGGGACTATTCAAATCGCAACGGAAACACCGTTGAAATAGGATCTCCATTAAACGACTTAAATTCCACGCGGCGGATCGCCTCAAGTAAACATTTTTTGAAAGCCGCATCACTTAAACTCGAAGAAGCAATCTCGGCGGAAGACACCTTCCCGGTTTTTTCGATCGTGAAGCTAATGGAGGCTTGCCCCACCACGCCGGGATTTTTTTGCAAAAGTTGAGTGTAGCATTTAAAGAAAGCTCCTCTGTGAGTTTTCAAAGTGTCTTGAATAAACTCGGAAGTCAGCCCGTCATTTATGTTCGCCGTCGGTACTTGAGAGGTCTCTGCGGGGGCTAATTCCGGCAGAGTTTCTGTCGGAGCTTGTTTCTTGTAATTCATTTCGTATTCAGTCGCATTCCAGCGCACGCCATCCTTAGAGACAAAGACGGACCCTTCGCGACCGTAGTTTTCCACCTGCACATCACCTCGCTTGATAATAAGCACGATGCGGTCTCCTTCTTCATCCAGTGTGATAAGGGAGTTTTCTTGAATGCGAATGCGGTAGGCAGAATCAAACTCCATGGTCGCATCACCATCGACACCGGTCTCAATGGAGTCCAAGGCAAACAAGGTCGCCTTGCGAGTGAGAACTTCTTTTTGAGTCATATTCTTGCGCAAAACAAAGACTTTACCTAAGTTCAGTTCGAGACGGGCAAGAGGACGAGCCCCGGGCTTTTGTTTTTCAGTTTGTGAAGCAATAAAGAGAGAAAGGGCTACACTAAAAATGCCCACGACAATCAAAGATGGAATCAGCCAGTTGTTCTTCGCCATAATGAAACTATAGCGAAGAACCTTATGAAGATGTACTAAAATTACTTTTGAGCAGGAGCTGCGGTTGCAGCAGGAGAAGCCGCCGGAGTGGCTTCAGGAGTTGCAGGAACTGCCGTCGCAGCCGCCGCATTTGCATCAGCTGTTGGAGCCGGTGCAGAAACAGGAGCCGTCGGAAGTGGCAATGAGTCCACAACAGATTTTGTTTTAGTCGAAGTCAAAACAGACAAAGTCAGGCAAGTCACAGCAAAGATGATGGCTGCCCAAACAGTCATTTTACTAGCCAAAGTTTGCGCACCCGTTGCACCCAACAAAGAGTTAGAACCGCTAGATCCGCCCATACCCAAAGCGCCATTGCTTTTAGAGTCCTGGATCAACACAAGCACGATCAAAACCAAAGCAACGACGATATGCAAAATTCCGATGAAAGTAGTCATTTTCTAGTATCTCCCAAAGACCCCTGAATATAGGGATAAACCAGGGGCTTCGTCCACCCCAAAGTGCCCTAAATCCCTCCATTTGACGCGCTTTGTTGAGTAGTGGTATCCTAAAAGCAAGAAGTTTATAACTAGGGATATATGAAAAAAACTCTATTGATTGCCTTGGCTTGCTTGTCGTTATGTTTTTCTGCCTGCTCCTCGGAAGAGGGAAAGCTTAAAAAAATGGCATTGGAGATGGGACAAAAAAAGTTCAGCGAGGTGATTCGTCAGGAAGCGGCGGAGTTTTTACCGGACTCTGAATGGTTGCGTCAGTCCTATGTCGAGTTGATCGATAAAAATTCGGAAGTGGAAGTCGAAGAGATCAAGTTTCAGGGGGACAACCTCGCTGTCGTCTCAGTCGTGGTTGTGACTTATCCTTATCGCTTTCGTCGCACCCTTTTAAAAGTCGCGGGAGCAGTTGATGTGAGTAAAACCCGTCGTTTTAGTTTTGGAGAGGCTTTGGGGCTCGTGGCCGCGCAGTCTCCGGAAAAAAACAAACCCTCCAAACAGCCTTTGACGGTGTATAAGTTTTCCAAGGGAGCCGAGGGCTGGGTCGCGCAATAGCTTTCTGCGAGAGAGCAAGAAGCCTCTTTGTATTTAATCTTATAAGACCCCTCTTCGTTGACCCCTTCTTTCTCTAAGCTCAAAATTTGAGTAGGTGCAGGAGAAAGGACGTGGAGTCATGGTCTATTTCAATATTTCCTTCCGAGATATGTCCCCATCTGAATCGGTGTCGAGCCTAGTTCAAGAGAGAATTGAAAGGCTGGAGCGCCTGAATAACAACATCATTTCCTGTGAGGTGGTTGTTTCTTTGCCTCATAAGCATCGCATTCGAGGACGGATTCCTCATGTTCATCTTCGTCTTAAAGTTCCGGGAAAAACGTTGGTGGTCGATCGCGATCCAGAAAAGGACGAGTCCCATCAAGACATGCATATTGTCGTGGGAGATGCCTTTGCTGCTTTAGAAAGAAAACTGGAAGATTACACAAGACTTCAGCATCGTGTTGTAAAGACGCTCTCTTCACAACCGGATGCGGTGGTCAGTCGGCTATTTCTCGATGATGATTATGGTTTCATCGAAGATCAAGACGGGCGCGAACTCTACTTCCATCGTAACGCGGTTTTAAATGGAGGATTCGAAAAACTAGAGGTCGGGGCGCACGTGCGCTTTTCCGAAGAGATGGGCGAAAAGGGCCCCCAGGTCACCTCCATGCATATCGTGGGCCGAGAGCTTTAACGCTTCGGCCCCGTCTTTTGACTACATCATCACTCTTTTGGTTTTCACAAACATTTGCTGCATATCTCGGGGAAGTTGGCGGGTCAGATTTTGCATTTCTCCGGGAGAGATGCTGTCGCCGAGACCCTTCCAGAAGCCTTGCAAAAGCTTTCGGGCTTTATCCTCTTTCACAGTGTAGTGCTTTTGGATTTGACTCAAAAGAAACTTTGCCGTGACGCTGCGATCAGCAGGGGAGACCTCGCCTATCAAGGGCATTTGCAGTTGATAGGGAAGTTGCGATAAAAGATTTTTGCCGGCTTTGGCGGGAACGCGTCTCATGAGGGCTGCAAGGACCTGTTGAGTCAGACTCTTGGCTTGGCTTGAGTTTAGGCCTGTGCGGGTCTCAATATTCTTAATGAATCCATAGTAGGATTGTTCGCGATGATCCTGAGAGTGAAAGATATTTTTTATTTTAAATTTTTCCTGTCGCGTTTTGGGTGTTTTTAGTTGAGTGCGAAGAATGGCCGCCTCCTCGGAAGCTGAGATCAGATTTTTTCGAATGAGATCATCCAAAGAGAGGACCCCCAGGCATCTTTGTCGACCGTTATGGAGCTCTTTGATGACGGGGACTCTGCGGATTCCATACTTCTTCATTGTTTCAATCACATCGGAAACCGTAGCTTCTTCAGGAACATAAATAAGTCGATGGGCCGTGGCGGTCCCCAAGGATGATGAGGCGGGGAGATCATCCACGGCGAGAGCCAGAGCCAGATCGCGATCCGTGAAGAGCCCCTGCAGGAAGCCCTGGCCATCTGAGACGAGGACACTGCCGACATGGCGGCTTTTCATGGCGAGAGCCGCTTGTTTTAGGGTGCTGTTTTGTTTGAGAATGAGGGGCTTTTGCAATGACAGGGATTGAACGCTTGTCGGTTTCATTGAGACCTCCTGATGTTTTCAGGATACCTCTGCTCTCATTGCCGCTCCAGGACTGGGAAAGCGCTTTGTTGAATGAAATAAAGATAGATGTGTTGTGGGCAAACAATATGGAAGTTGACTTGCCCACATTCTCGCATCATTACTGAATTCAAATAGTTGAATTTCTTTTTGTTCCCATTTTAGGATCGAGTCATGGAAAATCCTTTTGTTACTGAACTTAAGAGGGCCTTCGAGGATCGAGCATTACGCAATCCGCGTTATTCGATGCGGGCCTTTTCTCGGGACTTGGATGTCGACCCCTCTGTGTTAAGCAAAATACTGCGAGGCAAAAGAAGCGTCAGCGGCAAGATGATTCGCAAAGTATCGCAGTTCCTAGGGCACTCGCCAGAGCAAGCGCAGACCTTTTTGGATCAGAACAAGGCCTATCTCAAACGATTGCGTCTTTTGCAGGCTGACAAGAATCAACAATTCGTGAGCATTCCCTTGGAACAGTATGAGGTGATTTCAAACTGGGTTCACCAAGCTGTTTTGGAAGCCTTAGTTTTGAAGGACTTTGATGGGACTCAAGAGTTTTTAGCTCGCAAGTTGGGGATGGCCCCGGTGGTCATCAGTGAAGCGGTCGAGCGGTTGAGCAGCTTGGGGATCTTGCAGGTAGATTCTTCGGGGATCGTGCAGTCCGAAAAGATCAATACGTCTTCTTTGGGGCCTAAGTACACAACGGAGGCGATGAAGACTCAGCAGCGAGAGTTGCTGAAGTGTTCTCAGCAGGCCCTCGACAACGTGCCCTTTGAATTGCGCAGTCATTCTTCATTGGTGATCTCGATTGAGAAATCCAAGTTGCCTGAGTTTGTTGAAAAGATTCATGCCTTTCGCCGGGATATGAATAAGTTTATAACTAAAAAGAGCAAGTCTTCTGATGAAGTGTATTGTTTAGCCTTGTCTTTCTTTCCCCTCACTCCCGTGGAGTAATCATGAAAAGATGGATCTTTTTTTTCTTAACCAGTTTGTTATTTCAATCCCTTGCCTGGGCCGAGGGGACGCAGACGGAGGGACAAGAGAGCTATGGAGGGAATGGGGCGATGGCAGAATTCCGTCTTATCGCGACGGATCTGCAGAGGATCTTTAGCTATGTTGATCCCAACAGCTTTCCATCGCGGGACTTTGTTGAAAAGTTCAAGCTGAAGTGGAAGATCGCAGAGTTGGCGGCCAAAGAGCGGCTTTTCCTTCACGGGTCCCAGGTGGATGCGATCAATTATCCCTATCGCCCGATCCCTTTGATTGAAATTTCTTTGTCCCGTTGGACGTCTCTAAGTACTTCGGCAAAGTACAATCTGGTGCTGCATGAGATGATGCCCATCGTGGGATATATTGACGATAAGTACCAGTACTCCAATCCTATCATCCTCAGTTTGCGCCGCCAGGGACTTTTGGATTTGTCGATGATGGAGATTGTGGAGAGAAGCATTGTTGTTTGTGATAAAGAGGAACTTCAACATATCACCTTTGCCTATGTTATGAGGTCCAATGCGAAGCTCAAAGAGATTCGTCATCTTTATCAAAGTGCCATGGCTGCGAGCTGTGCCCCTGTTGCTATCTATATGTCTGATCTGGAGTTCAAATATAGTGATTTGAGTGAAGAGGGCATCTCCTACATGTGGAGGGTCATTCAAGATGTCTTGCGCTCTGATGACCAGAGGCTTTCTCGGAAGATGGAGTTCCTAAGAAATCTGGTGCAATTAGGATTTCCGACCAATGAATTAAATCATGTTCCCGAGTTGTCTCGAACCCCGGTTTCAGTCTTTTATCTTTTGGCCCAAGTCGAGAACTCGGATCTGCACCCACGCACGCTTGAGATTTATGACATTTTAAATAAGTCGCATGACAGACCTATCATCCATCAGGTCGACGTTGAGACAGCTTTAAAGAAGTCGAATTCGGCTCTGGCCGGCACCTATCAATCCGCTCTTTCTAACAAATGATCGCAGTCAGTGCCCACTCCCGATAAGGTGTGGGCATTCTTAAGGGATTCGTCTAAAAGACACGTCATTCTTGTTTACATGTTTTCGTTATTTTTGTAATTCCTCCACGACAGAAAAGTTATACTTTATAACTTTTGGGGGCGTGTGTTATAAGGTGGGGCATAGGAGTTATTATGAAGAAAACGATCTTATCATCGATTCTGTTTCTATATGCCTCTCTTACCTTTGCCTCTTCCAAGGAAGCGGGTGTTCTGAATCTTCGTTGCACGACTTATGATAAGGAACAATACACCTTGTCGGTCGTTGGAGAAGATATTCATCTTTGCGGTAAAGGTGAAAACGCCCTCGTTCGAGGCGATGAAGAGACCGAGAGCAATATCCGTATGATCGACGATGCATTCCTTAAACAAAAAACGGAAAGCACTTACTATTTCAGTTTTGTCGCAGGTCTTCGCAATCAACCTTGCGCGAGATGCCACGGTGACACGGTCCATGTTTCCAGCGTTCAGATGTATTGCGATGTTGTGCCGCAAACCAAGTCTCTTTGCGTGGCTCAAAAGCAGGGGCCCCAGCCTGACCTTGGCAAGGACTATGATAAAGCTCTTAAAAACGGCGTCGGCGAGGACTATTGGGGCGAAGTTCCTTGGGTGACTCTCTATAATCCCAAGACTGCCAAGTTTTCTATCTTTGTTTTTGAGCAAGATGGAAAAGATCTCAGAATTTTGGCCTACACCGACGTACGATATTATCGTGATTTCCTAAAGAAGGATCAGTTCGTTTCTATCTATAAATCTTTGTTGGCTCAAGGATACGTGATTCACAACTACTCCACAAATGAGCAAGGCAAGGCCTTCGTAAAAGGCTTTCTGCAAGCTCAGTAATCAGCCCTTCGGGACCCGCAATTTCAGTCAGGGTGTCTAGTTTTTAGACACCCTGAGTATGTCCTTTTGGCAATTAATCAAAGATGACCACGGCATATTTTTCGTATTCCTCCGGGAAAGGTATTTTATTGATCTTGGAGGGTCTATGGTTAAAGTCTTGGTTGCGACCGCTGTTCTTTTTGCTTCTTGGGGCGCTCAAGCTTCCTCAAAATGTGTTCTGGTGAAAAGCCATGCGGGCCAACGCGTGCGCCAGGAAATCAAGATCGATCAAGAAAATATGCGCATTGAACAATCTGCCGGCCAGTTAGAGGCCACCATTCAAGTCATATATGGTCGTCTGATCAGTATGATGATTCTTAATAAAGGCAATTTTACTCGAGCAGCTCTTCCTCTGGATAGCATCGCTGAAAGCGGTGGTGGGGCGTTGGCTCTTGAGGATATGAAAACTCAAAGTGCGATCGAGATGACTTGCAAAATGGAATACTAATTTTTGTTAGAAAATGACTTTATGAAAAATGCTGTTCGTCTTTTGATTCTAAGTCTGTTTTTGCTTGGCTCTGGGAGTATGTCCTGGGCCGAGGATTCTATTGTTGAAACAGAGGTTGAAGAGCGCATTCTGGATAAAGCCCAGGTCGCTCAGCAAGAACGCACCGAAATTCGTCTTTCGGATGGTCGAGTTTTTGAATTGGATCGCATCCCAGAGCGGGAGCAGATGAAAGAGGCCCTGGGACTCAAACTTCCTGAAAAAGTCAAAGAGCAGATTTTGGCACGCGGTGGTTCGATTGAAGAAGTCGATCCTCTTTCGCCGTATGAAAGTTTACCTGCGGAGAGAAAACAAAAATTTCAAGAGATGCGCTTGATGTTTTTAACCAATGCCGCGCGCATTTTGAATTCGACTAAATTTGTTTTTGGTGCCGGGAGCCTTGTGGGAGATGCGTTGAGTTTTGTGAAAATCAAAACTCTGCAAGTGTTTGGTAAAAAAGTTGAGGCGACGTCGGCGACTCAACGGACTTTCAATCAGCGCAGCCATCAGGCGGTGCAAGAGGTTTTAAAAGGTATTGATTATAAGTTATGGTCTCAAGCTCCGCTGGTGATTGATTCGAATGAGTTTGGCGTCAGCGTCTCTGCCGGTCTGTTGGCTGAAACCGGCATTTTGCGCAAAGGGGGCGGAGGGGCTGAGGAAGTGGGTATCAGCTTGGCCTTTAATAAAACCTCCCGCGCTTTTGTTTTTGAGATTTTTCATAACTCAGAAAATTTTGACAATACCAAGGCGGCCATTTCGGTGATCGGGTTGGTTGGTAAAGCGGGGTTAACCTTGGGGCGTCGAGAGGGAGCTGCGACTCTTAAAGGAAGCTCGTTTTATCCGCCTGCGGTGCCAGGCTATAGCACGTCTTCGGCAGAGTTCTTTTCGGCAGGTTTAAGCTCTAGCTTGGGACTTCCACCGCCTCCGTTGGCGGATCTTCTGACGTTCACGAACCAGTTTGAACGCAATGCCTTGATTCGGGTGACGGTGTCTCCGCTGGTTAAGGGCTTCGTGAGGCTGGAAATCGGCAATCTCCAGGGCGCGGCGCGCCTTGTTGCGATGCGATTTGTTGACGTCTACCGTGCTATATCTGACAAAGTCCTTATAACAGGCCGCCGTTCATGCGGACCCGTTTTTAATTAAAAGCCCTCGGGACGCCCTTTTGCGAAGCCCTCATCTGTGGCGGCTCGGACAGTCCTCGCGGACGCCCTCCCTTTGGGAGAGGCTGCTGCGGAACTCGCCGTCACAGATGAGGGCTTCGCAAAAGGGCTTTACGCGGCCAGTTGGATTAGATGGGCTTTGAGTTTTTGGATAGGGATTTATGAGTTTTTTGGTGTTTGAGGGGCTGGATGGCTCTGGGAAGAGTTCTTTGATGGCGGCTTTGGAGCGGGAGCTTCAGGCGCGCGGGATTTCTGTGAAAAGAACTCGGGAACCTGGGGGTACGCCATTGGGGGATGAGATTCGCAATATGATCCTTCGGACTGAGGGGCCATCTCCCTTGGCGCGAGCCGAGCTGCTTTTGTATGAAGCCAGTCGTGCCCAGCATGTGGAACAAGTGATTCGTCCAACGCTGGCATCGGGTGTTTGGGTTTTGTGCGATCGTTTTGCGGCAAGCTCAGTGGCCTTTCAAAGTGGTGGACGTGAGATTTCTGAAAACGATGTGGTGATGCTCAATGAGTTTGCGACGGGGGGACTGAAGGCGGATCTGACGATTTTGTTGGATCTTTCCGTGGAAGAGTCTCGCAAGCGTCGTCAAGGGCGAGGCGCTGCCAGCGGCGAAAGTGAAGACCGCATTGAATCTGAAGCGGACTCTTTTCATGAGAAAGTTCGTCAGTCTTTTCTTAAGCAAGCCCGTGAAGATGCTGGTGCATGGTTGGTTCTTAACGCCCAAGAGACACCGGAAGTTTTGTTTCAACAACTTTTAAAAGCTCTGACAGAGAAAAATATTTTAAAGTAGGTCTTGGTTCATGGCCCGAATGTTGGATTTTGTTTTAGGACATCAAGATATCATCAGCAAATTGGTGACTTCTTTTGAGCAGGGAAAGCCCGGGCAGACCTATCTTTTTGTGGGACCCGCGGGGATCGGCAAAAAATTGACGGCCCTGGGATTAGCACAAGCTTTGTTGTGCCCGCAAAGCCCGCGCGGTTGTGGCAAGTGTCCTTCTTGTTTCCGCATATCTCAAGGGGCGCATGAGGGTTTGAAGATCGTTGAGCCTTCAGGGGCGCAAATTAAGATGGAACAGGCCAAAGAGGTCATTGAGTTCTTAAGCCTAAAAAGTTTGTCCGGAAATCGTGTGATCATCATTGATCAGGCGCAGAGCTTAAACCCTCAGGCCGCGAACTCTCTTTTAAAAACTTTAGAAGAGCCTCCAGCGGGGACCTTCTTCTTTTTGATCGCGCCGAGTGTGGCGGGGTTGATGCAGACCATTCGTTCGCGTTCCCGCATCGTGCAGTTTAAGCCTTTAACCATGGAAGATCTTGCCAAGAAGGTGAAGGCCCCTGCTTGGGCGCTGAAATCCGCGCAAGGCAGTTTTGAAAAGCTGGCACAGTTGCAAGAGGGGCCAGAGCAGGAGCTTCGTCAAAAATCCATCGAGATTTTAAATCTGTTTTTGAAAGACAAAGATTTTCTTTTGAATGAAACCTGGCGATCTGAATTTAAGGACCGAGCTCAGGGACAGCGTCTACTTTCTTACTGGGGCAGTTTTATGAAGGATGCGGTCTATCTCCAAGAAGACGTTAAAAATCAGATTATTAATTTGGACCAAGCTTCTTTGCTTAAGACTCTAGCCGAATACAAGCGTGAGTTTTTGTTGGATCTTATTCGGAAGTCATTGCAAGTAGAGCAGGCTCTCGCCGCCAATCGTGATCCACAGTTGGTTATGGAAGAGTTCTTTATTAATCACCGCCCTTAAGGAAAAGTCAGACTTATATAAACACGTTAATATTTGAATTTGACTGAGATAGTCCTTTTTAGGAAACTCATTTCATGTATAAGTGGTTCTTTATAGGGGCATTTTTTCTATTCTCAAATTTTGTATTTGCACAGGTGAAATGTCCTGATGGACAGTATTTAGTTCGAGGACACTTTCGCAGTGGTTACATTCGGTCTGACGGCACCTATGTGTCGCCAACTAACGTTCGATCTCATTGCAAGGCGTATACAAAGGTCTATGAGATATGGAATTCAAAATTTAGAAATGAGCCGGCAAAAGATTGGCCCCATAAGAAAGAAGTTTTTAAGAAGTGGACAGAGGAAGAACGAGAGCGGGTGCTAGAGTCCTTGGAAGAACTGCCTGAAGAAATTTGGAGCAAAAATGTAAAAGGCATATATAGGAGTTTCAAATCGCGAGAGCATCCAAACCCTGCGACTTCGGCGGACGGTACTATCGTTCTTTACGATAATGCTTTTAAAAAAGAGTTCAACTTGTCGAGAGTTCTTGGGCATGAATTGTCACATCAGATTTACAAGGATCTGAGCCAGGAGAAAAGAAAAGACTACGGGTTTACGATGAATTGGTTTAGCTTTCAGAACAAATACATTTCCAGAATGGATGGGTACGTTCAGGACGATGGTCGAGAAAGCCCTGAGGAAGATTTTGCCAATAACATTGAGTATTATTTATTTGAGCCTGGCGAGTTGAAAAAAGTAACTCCTAATGCTTATAGATGGATACAGACGCATTTCGGTGATAAATTTAAATTAAGAAAGGGGTCCCAATAATGGATGTGGTAAAGATTGTTATTTTTTTTCTGATGTCTCTGACTTTAGGATGTGCGACCCCTGGGGTGTCGAATAAGTTTTCTGAATTTAAGGATGTAAACTGGAAGAAAATGAACCGTTTTGAAGTTGAAAAAGCTCTTGGTAAGCCTGATTCTACCGGGGCACTTTATAAAACTGACAAGGAAGCGCTGGTTTATTTGTCTGCGGATAAAAAGCAACCTCAGTTGATTGTTGTTTATGATATTAAGACGAATCAGATTGTCGGTGTACAATGGTATGCGACAAGATCTTCTGATGAGTGGACTTTGCAGCAAGCTCGGTCGAAGTTTCCTAATACGCTATTTCAAAATATTCCTGTTGAAGAAGAATCTCCTTGGGGAGAGCGTATTGCGACGTACTCTTCCAGTGAAAGTCCACTCGTGATCAATATGAACTCACAGACTCAAAAGCTCATATCTCTGTCTTGGCAATTTGAAAAAGATGAGCCAGCAGTGCGTAAACCGACAAGTCATTAAGACTATATGGAATGGATTGATATTCACGCACATTTAAATATGCTCGAGGAAGGCGTTGAGGCGTCTATTGCCAACGCTCAGGCCGTGGGGGTGAAGAAAATCATCACCATCGGTACAGAGCCCGGGGATCATCCTTTGGTGCTGGAGATCGCGCGCAAATATTATCCTGACGTATATTGCACTCTTGGTGTGCATCCTCATGATGGCAAAGTGTATACAGAGGCGGCGGGAAAGTTCATCGAAGATCATTTGAGTGAACCCTGTGTGGTCGCTGTCGGCGAAATCGGATTGGACTATTATTACGATCAATCTCCACGGGAGGAACAGCGCGAGGCTTTCCGTGCCCAGATGGAGATCGCCGCACGTTCGCGAATGCCTGTTGAGATTCACACCCGTGATGCCGAAGAAGACACTGTTGAAATCTTAAAGGAATTCCAGGGCCGCGTGACGGGAGTCATTCATTGTTTTACAGGGACCGAGTGGTTGGCTCGTCAGTCATTGGATCTCGGTTTTAATATTTCCATCAGTGGTGTCGTGACGTTTAAAAATGCGGACAGCCTGCGTAACATCGTGAAGATGATTCCATTGGATCGGATTCATGTGGAAACAGATGCTCCATTCCTGGCTCCGATTCCCATGCGGGGGAAGAAGAACACTCCGGCCTATGTGGTCCATACCGCGAAACTGGTGGCGGAACTCAAAGGGATTTCCTTAGAGCAGCTCTGTGATCAGACTCGCCAAAATGCCCTTAAAATGTTTCCGAAGATTCGGTGGTAATCCTTCCGGTTCCTCTTTGGAGCCGACGTGCGCAAAAAATTCATTAATTCCGATCCCCACAGAAAAAAAATACGACTTTTTAATCCGGAGGGGATAGGAAGAGGTCCTTCTTAAAAGGATGGATTTCATGAAAACAATGATCTTTGCGTTTATGACGTTTTTCTCTGCTATTTCATTTGCCGAAGAACGCGTGTTTGATTGTGCAGCGACGTCTTTAACTCGCAGTTTGGAAGTTCCAGAAGGGGCGAATCTTCAGCAGAATCCTCAAGTGATTTTCAGACAGGGTCTAAAGCACTGGTCTTTGCAGGTGGGAGATCTTTACCTGAATACTCGCGATCCCCAAGGACCGGCTTTGTGGATGAAATCAGGCTCTGTCTCTAAAACAAAAGTGGAATACGTCTTTTGGGTTGAGGCCTCGACAGAGTATGAGTTGGTTGTCAGCGTGGTCGATTATTCGGCTCAGCTTTTCTGGTGGGGCTTGGGAGAAAAAGTTCTTCTTGGCAACTTCCAGTGTGAAGTCACTGAGCAGTAGGTTCGTAGGCTCGTACACAAGAAAGCCGGTCATCACGATCGGCTTTTGCATTTGAACCCCGCCAAAACAGCAATCCCCTCTAGTTTAAAAACCGCCGCACAGAATAAACTCGAGAGAGTGGCTGCCCTTTTACGTCGTCCCTTGTACTAATTACAACTCCCCGGCGATTAAAGCCCTTTTCGTCTTGGTATCATCGTTGCTTTGAGTGGATCCGAATCAAATCAACAAGGAGTTTAAATGAAGCATCTGATTTTCGCCGCCCTGGTCATGGTGGGTATTCAAACTCAGGCTCAGACGAACAGTACCCGTATTTTCAAAAACGCAGAGGGCTGTACCGTCACTGTCGAACAAAGACGTAACGGAATTACTTTGGATATTGAAAAACAAGGGCAAAAGGCCGTTGTCGGGCTTTTGAATGATCGCTCTTCGGGAGACATCGTGAGCTTTTGTGCGAATGCGGGCGTCGAGACTGACGCCGATGGCATGTTGACTCTTTCTTGTGATAATCAAAGTAACGGAGGTCTTTCGACTCGGGGGCAGGCCGATTTGATTATGTCTGGAGATACGCTTAAGGCGGTTCGAGTCATCGGTCAGGTCAGACGTATGTTTGGTTGGAAAACCGACACCTTGATCGTGTGCGAAAGTTTGCGCGAACGCGGCTCCCGTTAATAATTTCTGCCTCTTATTCAAGAAAGCCTACAGGAACCTCCCTGTGGGCTTTTTGCGTTTTAGGGACTCTCTAAAGGGTGCCCAAAGAGGCCCCCTGTCTAAACTTGAGACAGTAGGAGGAGCCTTAAATAGGAATAGATGTATTTGAGGCCTGTGTCTTGCGGTATGAAATTTGGATCTCATCTCGCGGATCTATAAATTGTGGAGTCAGTATGAAACGTTCCATTCTCGCGAGTGTCTTGGTGGGCCTGTCTTTGGTGCAGAATCTGGCCTATGCGAATATTATCACGGATCTTCCCAATCCTTGGGAAAGTGACGACGCCGTGTCTGCGGGGAACACGCCCTCCACCGTACCCCCCTCTGCTCAGAGCGAAGAAGTCCCACGGGCCCCGGAAAGTCGTGAAGTTGAGTCAAAAGAGCTTCGCATTGGAGATCGAGTCTATTATGCGAATTGGGTCGGAACCGTAAAGTCCTTTTTACCTTATGATAAGGTTCTTCTGGCTCGAGACGGATACTATGATGTCGCCGTAGAAAAATCCTATCTTGCAAAGTCAGTGCGGTGTGAGCGTTCGGGGCGTCTTTGCGTGAATGATCAGGTGATCTATGCAACCGCCTTGGGCAAAGTGAAAGAGGCTTTTGCCAATGGAATGATTCTTATTTCTCGAGATGGTTATTATGACAGTTTTGTGGAGGAACGGTCTTTAGGTAAAGCGGTTCGCTGTTTGAAATCGCTCTGTTCCGGCGATCAGGTTATTTATTACAACACCGCTGGAACCATCAAGAGTCTGTTTGATAATCGCCAGGTCATTATCGGTCGCGAAGGGTATTATGACTCTGTTGTCGATGTGGGAGATCTCTTTAAGAGAACCAAGTGCGATTCGAAGGGACGCATCTGTGAAGGTGACAAGATCGTCTATTATAGTTCTGCGGGTGTGGTTCTGCGAATGTATTCTAATGACAAAGTTGTGATTCAGCGATCTGGCTATTACGATTCCGTTGTCGAGGCGACGGAGGTGGCCAAGGCCGTGAACTGCCTGGGAGATGTTTGCGTTGGAAACCGTGTTTTTTACTACCAATCAATCGGAACCGTCGTCGGACTTTTTGCGAATAAACAAGTGCTGTTGCGACGGGATGGCTACCATGACTCTTTTGTCGCGTTAGAGGATGTCGCGAAATCCGTTCAATGCTTGCCGAAGCATAAAATTTGTGCGGGCGATAAAGTCTCTTATTACAACAGTCCGGGGCTGGTGAAAGAGGTTTTTGCCAATGGAAAAGTTCTGGTGGTGAGAAGTGGCTACTATGACGGGTTTCTGGATGTTTCAGATTTGAAGAAACTCCCGTAACCTTATTTAGATATGTTTCATTTGTGAAATTTCAAGGAGTTATTATGAAAAAGCAACTGATCTTGGGAACTCTTGTGGCGACAACGGTGATGCAGGCGGCTTCTCCAGCCTATGCAGATAAAGAAAGTGTCGGCAACATCATTGGTGGCATCGTCGGTGGTGTGATTGGTTCGCAGATAGGTAAGGGCAACGGCAATACGGCGGCGATTATACTTGGAACCATTGCCGGAACGATGATTGGCGGTAAAGTAGGTCGGGATATGGATGAGGCGGATCGCCGCGCACTTGCCGAAGCTCAGGATCGTGCTCTGCGAGATCAGTTGGGACGTCGTACGGATTGGGACGGGCGTTCTTATGGTTCAAGAACCGGAGCTCGTGGAAGCTTCACCTCCATTCGTGAAGGCTATAATAGTCGTACTGGAGAATATTGTCGTGAATACACCAGCGTGATTTCGGTCAATAACCGCACTGAAGAAACTCGCGGTGTCGCTTGTTCTCGTCGTGATGGTTCTTGGTATGAAGTTCGGGAAACCGAAGTGCGCTTTGGTGGAGGCAACTCAGTTCCAGAGTCTCGTCCACCTCGTTATCCCGAGAATCCGCAACTTCCTCCTCCGCCTCCGCCTGTGCAGTCTTTGCAGGAGGGGACTTTGCAGATCAATGGTATTTCTCGCCGTGGTGGTGGGGAATGGTATCGCATCAATTTACAAACGCCCGTCACCTTGGAACGAGTAGAGGTTGCGGCTTTGGCGGCGCAGTTGAAAATTCATGAAGCCAGCGTGATCACGACCAGCAGACAGCGAATTCAAATTCGCGAATTCCAGAATACGTCGGTTTTTGGCGCCGGTTCGCGTGCTGTTTCTGAAAACTTGAATCTGCGTGAAGCGATTGTGGCATTGGATATTCGGGCAGAGTCTTATGGTGCCTTTGCTGATATCAGAGTTTCCGCATTTTCAAATCAATCTCGTCCACTACTTCTTTTGGATAATGCCGGTAATGGCGGAGAGTGCAGTCGTCGTGGAGATGTGAGTTATGAACTCAATCGTTTAGACGCGGATATGGAGCAATGGTCTCGTCGCAAAAACAATTCAAACTATAATTCTCCTGAATACAATATGGCGGAACGAGAGCTGAAGGCGGTCGCGGCTCGCATGGTGGAAATTGGCAAATCCAGAGAGGCTCAAGACACTTCTTTGGCTAAATTGGAGGAGCTGGGAACTCAGTACTTCCGTAAGATGAATAATTTCACTTACAACTCCACTCAGTACAACGCCTACTCAGAGATTGGTAAAGCTATGTTTGGAGCCATGGATCGCGCTTTGGATGACAGTTTTGTGTGTGATGTTCAAGCGTCAGAACAGCTTACGCTGTTGGGTGAGTCCTATATATCCAAAATGAATAATCATTCATACAACTCTGTGCCTTATAATTCCTTCCGAGGTTTGGCGGCGAAGATTTTCACAAAAGCTCCCCAGTTCTTTGAGCAGGAGGTGTTATTGAGAGGAAAATCTTTCCGCGAGATTGACGTCGATATGGAATCCTTCGCCTCAAAACAGGGTAAACATTCATATAATTCGATTCCCTATAATGGTTTTGGTGATTTGGTGACGAAGGCGGCGCTTTTGTCGGAAAACAATCTTCGTCAAATTGTCTTCAGAATGGGGGCGAACGAGAGATTTGAGTTGGCCAGATACTTTGAACAAAGACGCAATAGCTTTTCATACGGATCTGTTGTCTATAAACACTACACGACAATGAAGGACATCGTTACCAATGTGAGGTAGGGCCTTTTTGGCCCTGTTTCGCTGGCACAGAACTTGGAATATGGGTTTGCGAATTTAATACGGAACTAATTTAGGGAGTTTAAATGAAAAAGAATCTTGTCGTTGGAACCTTAATTGTTACCTCTCTTGTACAATATACAAGTCCGGCCTTCGCGAACAAAGAGACCGTCGGAAATATCATCGGCGGCATCATCGGTGCGGCTGTAGGCTCTAATATCGGAAAAGGAAATGGGAATAAGGCTGCGATCATTATCGGTGCTATCGCGGGAACGATGATCGGTGGAAAAGTGGGTAAAGATCTGGATGAAGCCGATCGCCGTGCTTTGGAAGAGGCCCAACGCCGTGCCCTGAATGACCGTTTGGGGGACCGCCGTGATTGGGATGGTCGCAGTTATGGTTCTCGCACGGGCGCTCGTGGAAGCTTTACGACAACTCGTGAGGGTTACAACCAGCGTACGGGCGAATACTGCCGTGAATACCAAAGTGTGATTTATCTTCGCGATCGTACAGAAGAGACTCGGGGAGTGGCGTGCTCTCGTCCCGATGGATCTTGGTATGAAGTTCGCGAAACTGAAGTTCGTTTTGGCGGTGGTTTTGGTCGTCAGGAGCCCTCTCGACCTCCTCGTTATCCAGAGACTCCGTCTCGCCCAGCTCCTCCTCCTCCGGCCCCAGTTCAGTCGCGTTTTGAGGGGACAACTCAGTTGACTCAGATCACTCGTCGCACGGGTGGTGAGTGGTTCCGTATTACACTGAGAACGCCGATTTCTTTGGAGCGCCTTGAAGTGCGTGCTTTGGCGGCGGGTGTGAAGATTCATGAGGCTTCTTTGTACACTCAATCCAATCGTCGTGTGCAAATCCGTGAATTGACGGGAACTCCGACGTTCTATGCCGGGGATACAGCGGTTTCTGAAAGCTTGAATCTGGGCGAACGTATCCAGGTGATCGACATCCGTGCCGAGTCTATGGGCGGGGTGGCCGACGTCCTTGTGAGAGCGATTTCCAACGAGACATACCCTTCTTTGAGTGTGACTCGTTACTAAGCCTGAAATTTAAGGTTTTTTCATTCAAAGCCAGTCTATGACAACCAGTGTCTAGACTGGCTTTTTAGTCTCTAAAAGCCGATATTGGGTGGGTTTAAAACAAGGAGCTCACTCATGTCTAAATTGCGCGTTGGTATCAACGGTTTTGGTCGTATTGGTCGTGTACTTTTCCGTGCGGGTTTTGAGAAACTCGACATCGTCGGAATCAATTCTTTGGACAGTATCGAAGGTGATGCTCATTTGCTTAAATATGATTCGGCCCATGGCATTTTTAATGCCGATGTTTCGACAGAAGGTCACGATCTTATTGTGAACGGCAAGAAGGTTCATGTTTCTAAAACGCGCAATCCGGCGGAAGTGCCTTGGAAAGAATGGGGCGTGGACATCGTTCTTGAGTGCACAGGTGCTTTCAAAGACAAGGCTGACTTTGTTCAACACCTCAACGGTGGAGCAAAGCGTGTGTTAGTTTCTGGCCCCGCTGAAAAAGGTGCCGACATCACGATGGTGTATGGAATCAATCACGAGGCATACGATCCAGCAAAGCATCAAGTAGTTTCAAATGCGTCTTGCACGACCAACTGTTTGGCGCCTTTGGCAAAAGTTCTCAATGAGACTTTCGGCATTGAGCATGGCACGATGATGACTGTTCACTCTTACACGAACGATCAGAAAATTTTGGATGCTCCTCACAAAGATTTGCGTCGCGCTCGTGCGGCGGCGGTGAGCATGATTCCGACAACAACAGGTGCTGCGAAAAACGTGGGTCTTGTTTTGCCTGAGTTGAAAGGACGCATTGACGGTATCTCTATCCGTGTTCCAACTCCGAATGTATCTTTGGTGGATTTCACTTTCACAGCGAAGAAAGATCTTACGAAGGAAGCTGTTAACGAAGCCTTGATCGCAGCTTCTGAAGGCTCACTCAAGGGAGTCTTGGCTGTTGAGCGCAAAGAGCTTGTCAGCGTGGACTTCAACGGCAGCCCGTACTCTTCCATCGTGGATTTGGCTTCAACAATGGTGGTGGGACCTCGCATGGTGAAAGTTCTTGCTTGGTACGACAATGAAACAGGTTTCTCAAACCGCATGGTCGACGTGGCTCTTCACATGGCGAAGAAAGGTCTGTAATGGCTACCGGACTTAAAGGCATTAAAACAGTTCGTGATTTTGAACTTGAGGGAAAAGTGGTTTTCTTGCGTTTGGATTTGAATGTTCCCATGGAGAACGGAAAAATCACAGACGAAAATCGCATCAAGGCTTCTTTGCCGACCATTCAGTACTGCATGGAAAAGGGTGCAAAGATCGTGATGGCCTCCCACTTGGGTCGCCCCAAGAGCAAGGACGATAAAGAGTTTTCTTTAGAGCCGGTGGCCAAACGTCTGCAGGAACTTCTGAATGCCGAAGTGATTTTAGTCGAAGAACCAGACTCTGATGCGCCTAAACACTTGCTTCAATCTTTGAAAAAGAATCAGTTGATCCTTCTTGAGAACGTGCGTTTTGAAGAAGGGGAAACGAAAGATTCCGTCGAGTTCGCGCAAAAGATCGCAAATTATAGCGATATTTACATCAACGATGCGTTCGGTGCTTCCCACCGTGCCCATGCGACGATTCATGCTTTGCCTTCTGTGATGAAGGACAAAGGCATTGGTTTCTTGATTGAAAAAGAAATCAATATGCTGGATTCCCTTTTGCAAAACCCCAAGCGTCCTTATTTGGCCGTGATGGGCGGGGCAAAAGTATCCGACAAAATCGCCGTTATCGAAAGACTGATGGACATCGTGGATGGTTTCATCATCGGTGGCGCGATGGCGTACACTTTCTTAAAAGCGATGGGGCATCCTGTTGGGAAGTCCTTGGTGGAAAATGACAAGTTGAAATACGCTAAAGAAATGATCGAGCGTATTGAAGCTCGTGACAAGACGATCTTGCTTCCGGTGGATCATGTCGTGACAAAATCTATCACGGATACAGCCGGTGCCAGAACAACAAAAGACGTTGTGATCGGCGAAGACGAGTTGGGCGTGGATATCGGTCCACAAACAACGCGCGCTTATGCAACGGCCTTGCACGAAGCTGGTACGATCTTCTGGAATGGTCCGATGGGAATCTTTGAAACAGAAGCATTCTCCAAAGGGACTTTCGGAGTGGCTAAAGCCATTGCGGAAAGTGATGCTACAAAAATCGTCGGCGGTGGGGACTCTGCCGCAGCCGCTGAAGTGTCTGGTTATGCCGACAAGATGACTCATATTTCCACGGGCGGAGGCGCTTCTTTGGAGTATCTTCAAGGGGACAAACTTCCCGGCCTGGAGATTCTAAGATCGAAACGATAGATCGCGTATTGGGGGAAACCCCAAGACACATTCCCTGATGGCCACGACGGCCATCAGGAAGGCCTCTCAGGACGGAAAGAAAAACAGCCCTCCGAGAGCAGCTGTAAAGACAGCCTCTTCTGAATTCAAGATACTTACTCTGGAGCAACCATGAAAAAAATCTTCGCCGCGAACTGGAAACTCTTTAAAACACCGAAAGAGACCCGCGAGTTTTTCACGCAGTTTAAAGAAGTGAGTCACAAGGCCACGGGCGAATTGGTTTTTTTTCCTTCAGCAATCTCATTGGAAGCGACCAGTACGTCACTTGCGGGAACCGCCATCAAATGGGGCGCGCAAAATTGTTATTCTCAGGCTCAGGGGGCCTTCACCGGTGAAAACTCGGCGCAAGTGGTGAAAGAACTGGGCGGCAGTTATGTTCTGATTGGGCACAGTGAACGTCGTAAGATCTTTGGCGAGACAGATGCTGCGATCGCTGAAAAAGTGGCTTTCGCGCAAAGCCTCGGTTTGATTCCGATGTTGTGCATCGGTGAAACGTTGGAAGAGCGTGAAGGGCTTCACACCTTCCGCATTTTGGAAACACAACTTCACTTGGGATTGGCAAAGGCGGATAAGTCTAAACCTGTTGTCGTTGCTTATGAACCGGTCTGGGCGATTGGTACGGGAAAAGTGGCCACTCCAGAGCAAGTCGCTGAAACTCACACAGATGTTTTCGGGATTCTGAAAGCTTTGGGATTTGAGACGACACCGATTTTGTACGGGGGCAGCGTGAAACCTGACAATGCTGCCGGTCTTATTCAACAACCTCACGTAAATGGTTTTTTAGTCGGGGGAGCTTCACTGGAAGTGAAGTCCTTCATTGATATTGCGTCGGTTTAGCCGTTCCCTTGAGTCTCTTCGCGAGCGGCATTTTTTAAGGATTCTCTGAGGCTGTCAGCGTCTTTTTTAGGTAAAGATTTGATGGCCTCTTCAAGGGCTTTCTTGTTCTTTTTTTGCAGAGGTAAAAGGAGTTCACCAGCGGCTTCGGAGGGGTCTGAATCAAACGTCAGAACCGCCGCGCGAGCCAAGGCTTTCATAAATTCAGGTGAGGCTTTTTCTTTACCTTCAATGATAGCAGTAACACTTTGATCAATGACTTTGAGGACCTCTTGGGTTTTGACCGAGGAGGTGTGTTCTTCTTTTTCCGCGTAAGTCTGAAGCGTCTTTAAAGAATCCTTCAATGTTGCCGCCTTAGCGGCACCAGCCACCAATGAGAGGCTCAGCATCAATGTGATGAGGAGGGTGTTTCTCATGGGTTCTCCTTAATCATGACTCCGACAAGGACTCGATTATAAAGAGGGGAGTCATCGTCGCGATAGAAGTCGCTGACATAACCTCCGTTTTTGCCCCAGTCCGTTTTAATTTCGATGTGACCCGCATGATTGCGTTGTGTTCCATGGCGGTAAATAAGCACCGCCCCTTTAGGTGCATCCGAAGGATTTTTAATCAGATTTTTATATCGAGGGTCGTCCATCATGTTGATGAAACCACGTCGTTTTAAATCGCCGACAGCATGAACCGCTTTTCCTCCGGGAAGATAATCATCGACTAAGTCTCCTCCGAGCAAAGAGCGTTTCACGTAGCGATAGCAAAGGCGTTTTGAACGACGTTCCTTATTGCGCATTCCATAGCGAATGGATTTATCCACTTCAGGGCTGCTGGCGTACTTAGCCACTTCGGGATAGTTGCTCCACTTTTCGTCAGGGACTGCGGGAGTTGTGGAAGGCGTTTGTGGCCTTTCTCTTAACTCTGTGCCGAGGGCTTCAAGATCTTTGCGATTTTTTTCTGTTGTCCCAGGTTGTCCGGTAGGGCAGTCGATACAGAAGCCAGCCTCGGTTTTTTTCGGATCCGTCGAGCGAGCTAAATTGGGATCTTCTGATTTTTCGGGCTTCTGCTCGCGCAAAACTTCGCTTTTTGTTGGAAGATGAGGTCGGGGATTCACGCCTTCGGAGGCTGGAATACCCTCACCTGCGCGTTTAGCACGCGAGGTGAGAGCGACTTCGGGATCTTGAACTTCGGACCCCTCTTTATCTTTAAGAGTTAACCAAGGGTCCTTCTGAGAAAAGTACACCCATGTTTCGTCGCCCACTTTGGGCGTATTTTTCGCTTTGGTCGCGCCGACCTTCGAGATGCGAACTTTGATGCCGTAAGAACCTGTGCGACTGAGTTTGCGAGTTTCAATGACCGTTCCTTCAGAACCCTCAGGAACTAGAAATTGGACGTTTTTTGAGCCGGAGCGGAAGTCCAAGGACGAACGACCGTTGAGGTCTCCCGTGACGACGAGTTCCTGCAATTCTTCAGGAGCTGCCAAGGCCGAGCTTGCCGTCAGAATAAGAGCCAAAGATGTGCGTAAAAAACGATTCAACAAATTCAAATTGATACTCCTAAACCCCTCTTCGGACATTTATTCCGAAGAAGGAGGCTAGGAGTCGGGAAACTAGACGTAGGTCGACTAAAAGAGAGCGTTCTTCGGCGTACGTGGGAATGGGATGACATCGCGAATATTCGTCATGCCTGTTAAGTACATCATCATGCGCTCAAAACCCAAACCGAAACCGGCATGAGGGAAGCTTCCATAACGACGTAAATCCAAATAGAAAGAGTAGTCTTCAGGATGAAGCCCGACTTCCTTCATGCGCTTTTCTAATAGTTCCAAATTGTCTTCACGTTGAGAGCCGCCAATGATTTCGCCGATGCCGGGAGCCAGAAGATCCATGGCGCGCACCGTTTTTTGATCCGGATTGAGCTTCATATAGAAAGCCTTAATGTCTTTTGGATAATCCGTCACGAACACGGGCTTTTTGAAGTGTTCTTCCGCCAGATATCTTTCGTGCTCTGATTGCATGTCGATACCCCATTGCACAGGGTACTCAAACTTCTTCCCTGACTTTTGCAAAATCTCAATGGCTTCGGTGTAAGTCACACGACCAAACTCGTTGTTAAGGACGTTGTTCAATTTATCAAAGAGCCCTTTTTCCACGAACTGATTGAAGAATTCCATTTCTTCCGGGCATTGCTCCATGACGTAGCGGATGATGTATTTAATCATCGCTTCACCCAATTCCATATTTGCAGATAAGTCCGCAAAAGCGATCTCAGGCTCGATCATCCAAAACTCGGCGGCATGGCGAGACGTGTTCGAGTTTTCCGCACGGAAGGTAGGACCGAAAGTGTAGATATTGCGGAAAGCCGCGCAGTAGGTTTCGCCGTTAAGCTGTCCACTGACCGTCAAGTTCGTTTCTTTTCCGAAGAAGTCCTGGCTGCTATCAATGCTGCCATCTTCTTTGCGGGGAGGTTTATCCAGCTTCAGAGTGGTCACGCGGAACATTTCCCCGGCGCCTTCCGCATCAGAACCTGTGATGATAGGCGTGTGGACGTTCACGAAACCTTGATCTTGAAAAAACTTGTGAATAGCGTAAGACAAAACAGAGCGCACCCGGAAGACGGCAGAAAATGTATTGGTGCGAGGACGTAGGTGAGCAATCTCGCGCAAGAACTCAAAGCTGTGTCGTTTGTTTTGCAACGGATATTCCAAATCCGCCTTTTGGTAGATGTCGATTTTGGAGGCGACCACTTCAAAGGTTTGTCCAGCCCCTTGGGATTGGACCACCTTACCTGTCACGTATATGGAGCTGGCGATAGAAAGCTTCGCCACCTCTTCAAAGTTAGAAAGATTTGTATCGAAAACGACCTGAACACCTTTAAAGAAGGTGCCATCATTCAATTCAATAAAGCCGAAGTTCTTTTGGTCGCGGATCTTGCGTACCCAACCCGAAAGTTGCACTTCTTGGCCGATAAATTTGTCTGTTTCTCTAAAAAGCGATTTAACGAGAGTCGTTTCCATGAATACCCTTTCACGATCTTCCCAAAATATCTTGTCTTGGCAGAGTTGTCTAAGATTTGCTTCCTGCTCGAACCATATGGAAGCGCCAAGGCTAGGCCCCTCGGAGGAAAAGTCTTCGAACAGCCGAGGGACTAGCTTCGGTGCTTCTCTGCAGGAGGTCGTGAGGTGAATCAAAAATAGATGAAAACACGAAAGAGTTTCGGGCGTGAGTCAGAGTGACTCAAAACGCATATAACGCGAAAAGTCATTGGTCAGATTGTGTCCTGAAATCAATAGCTTAAATTGAGACCCCCTCTTGCTGTCTCTGTTGGCAAGACCTAAGATAGAAAAGCCACTCAAATCAGGAGCCTCTATGAGTTCGAAGATTCACTATCGACTTTGCCATCGTTGCGGTACGGCTAATTGTGCGGAAGACGATCTTGTCACGGCCTGTGATTGTTGTGGAAAGCACCTTGCGCCCTTCTATTTTTTCGACGAGAGTAAGGCCATGGGTCTAGATAACTCGAATTTTTACTCCAGTGAGCGGCACTCCGAGGCCCACGAGTCCTTGTTACCTCACAAAGAGTATCCCCCGGTTTGGGGGTTAACGGCGTACTGGGAGTCGTAGTTTAAAATGAAAGTCACTTTCGCAGATATCCAAAAAGCTCGTGAGCTTCTTAAAAATGTTATTTCTTCGACCGAGATGAGCCACTCCATCAGTGCCAGCAAACTCATCCATACAGACATCTACTTTAAATTTGAAAACACTCAGCGCACAGGAAGTTTTAAGTTTCGTGGAGCTTATAACAAAATTGCGAATTTAACTCCGGATGAAAAAGCCCGCGGAGTCGTGGCAAGTTCAGCGGGCAATCACGCCCAAGGGGTGGCCTTGTCGGCGACGTTGGCGGGGGTCAAGGCGACGATCGTGATGCCGGAAAATGCTTCTATCAGCAAGGCGTCAGCCACTCGAGCCTATGGCGCCGAGGTGGTTCTCAAAGGTGAAATTTATGATGAGGCCTTTGAATACGCCCAGAAGCTTGAAAAAGAGTGCGGTTATACTTTTGTTCATCCTTACCAAGATCCTTTTGTTATTGCCGGGCAAGGCACGATTGGGATTGAGATTCTTGAAAAGGTTCCTGATCTTGACACCGTGATTGTTCCCATTGGCGGCGGAGGTTTGATCAGTGGGATCGCCTTGGCCGTTAAGTCGATCAATCCCAAGGTGCGAGTGATTGGGGTGCAGAGCGATCGGTCTCCGGGAATGGCTCACCTCTTTAAGAAAGAGCCGTTGGCTCCCAATTCGACAAAGCGAGCAGCGACGATTGCAGACGGGATTGCGATTAAAAATCCATCTCAAGTCATGTATGAAAACTTTATTTCTAAATATGTCGATGAGGTCGTGACCGTCAGCGATGATGAGATCGCTGAAGCGATTGTTTTCTTGATGGAAAGAGCCAAGACCGTGGCTGAAGGTTCTGGGGCCGCCGCGATGGCCGCCGTGATGTCGCGCTCTTTGAATCTGGGTAAGAAGTGTTGCGTGATCATTAGCGGTGGCAACATTGATTTAAATATTGTGTCTAAGATTATTGATCGAGGCCAGATTCTGCGCGGTCGTCTCTGTGAGCTTTCGGTGATCGTGGATGACCTGCCAGGGAATCTCAGTCGACTCACTCAAGCCATTGCCACGCAGAAGGCGAACATTTTAGAAGTTCGCCATGACCGCGTTTCCAAGGGTTTGTCTCTTCGTGAAACCCGTATCGACTTTGTTTTAGAGACTTCCAGTATTGAACATGTGGAGAAGATCAAGCGGGCTCTTGAGGAGACGGGGGCTAAAGTCGTGAAGAGCACCGAGCGCTAGGGGCTGTGAGTTTTCCCAGTCTTCTAAATTGTATTTATCAAGAATGCGTTTCAGGTTTCCATTGCGACGGAGCTCTTGAATTCCTTTTGTCACTATCGTGGCATAGGTCTTCGACTCGGGGTTGTTCGGAGTAAAACCTATAAAAAGAAAAGGATCTTGGGCGCTCACCCAGCCGGCCACTTTCAGTGTCTCGGTCGGGAGGTTCTGATTTTTCAAAGCATAGTGTAAGGCCAATGGGTTTTCAATAAAAGCATCCAAGCGCCCACTTTCAAGCATTTTGATGACTTGTTCTAAAGGGCGTTCACCGGAAAAGGGAATGAAAGATTTATGGCGAGTCTGAATCAAGTGATCAATACTGTCGCCATAAGAATATCCATTAATCACGCCAATACGGGCGGCTTGGAGTGATTGGCGCCCCTGGTAGGTCCATGAAGAATCTTTGTGGGTGAAATAAACATTCTTGGTGATGCCGAGAGACTTTTCGGAAAAGATAAAATCGGGAGCGTCGGCCCGACGGGCTCCAAGGAGACCCTGAGCCTTGCCGGTTCGCGTTTCTTTGATTGCCCGAACCCAGTTGGTCAGCTTCACATCAACGGTGTGGCCGTGTTTTTGAAAAATCTTTTGAAGTACTTCCACCATGTATCCAGGGCGTGATGAGTTGGGCTCGCAGACATAGGGGCACCAATAATCAGAACGAAATGACAAGGTCGCAGCTTGAACCGGAGGTGTGCCGATGGAGGTTCCGCAGATGACGACGAAGCAAAGATGTCTCAACAATGCTTTCATAAGGTCCCTTTCCTTACTTACTCCATTGCAATACTTTGTCTAAAAGCAAGTTGCACGGGGAAAAAGGGACCTTTCAGATATGTAACCTAGATTACTAAAACTGAATCTTCCGTTCGAAATGGCAGGTGTATCCGCCGGGATTCTTTTGTAGGTAATCTTGATGATATTCCTCGGCTTTCCAGAATTCGCCGGCTTTCATTATCTGCGTAACCACTGGGGCCTTCCAGGCTCCTGATTTTTCGACACGAATCTTTACTCGTTCCGCATCGTCCCGTTGATTTTTCGAGGTGTAAAAAATAGCGCTGCGATATTGGGTTCCGACGTCATTGCCTTGGCGATTGGTCGTTGTCGGGTCATGAATTTTAAAGAAGAACAGAAGCAGGTCCTCGTATTTCAGTTTGCGTGGATCGAAAATCACCTTCACGGTTTCAGCGTGATTGGTGGTACCAGTTTTAACAATATTGTAAGTGGCCTCTTTGGTCTCTCCGCCCATGTAGCCCACTTGAGTTTCGATCACTCCGGGAAATTTTCGTAAAAGATCTTCCATTCCCCAAAAACATCCACCAGCTAAATAGGCCACTTCTGTTGCGTCCACAGAGGATCCTTTCTTTGCGGTCTTAGCCTGAGCAAGAGATCCAAGACCGACGATGAAAACTGCGATAAGAGTAATAAGATATTTCATGGTGATCATGATATCACTGAAGACAAACTCTTCCTAGGCGGCTTTGTGAAGTGACACATAGTCTGAAGACTATTCCTTCCCGTAACCGCCCCCGGAACCTGAACAAAGTGTGATAATATCCCCAGCTTTAAAGGATTGTTGTCCTAAAACGGGAAGGCTTTTGTGATCCCCTTCACGTTCCATGGACATTTCGCTGGGATCACCATGTGAACAATTTTTGGGAAGACGGGGACGATGCAAGGTGAGATCTGTCATCCAGGAAGCCTGCATGTCTTCGCGAATCTCCAGTTTAACAATCAGCCCCCGGCCGCCATTAAACTTACCTTTACCCCCAGTGGAAACTCGTTGGTCGACACGCAGAAATTTCACCGGAAAGTCGCGTTCGACCTGTTCTAGGGAAAACGAATGAAGATGGGCACATTGTCCATCTTTTCCCGCCTGTGCCCCTTGGCCCCCGGGCATGGTCAGAAGGGTGTGTCTTTCTTTATGAAGGAGATCAAACCGAAGAGCACAATGGTTGGTTAAGGATTTTTCTTGTTTTTGATGGATCTGTGCTAAAGCCAACTCGACGGCGGTTTCAATGGCCGCAACTCCGCAAGTCATTCCCTTGTATGTTGGTGCTGGGTATTTGCCTACCAGCCAACATCCCGCAGGTTTGGAAATTTGCAGAATCGAAAAGGATCCTGAGTTCGCAATATTCTCGAAGCCATAAAAACAGCTTAAAGCACGGAAACAAGCGCCGTAGGTTGCGGACTCGGTCAAGGAAACCGTCTTTGCGCCACTGGTGCCGCCGAAGTCAATGCTGATGCGACCGTCGTGGATTTCCATGTTCAGACGCAGAAGTTCTCCGCTATCCAGGACCACATCCACTCGCGCTTCGCCGGAAGCTCGTTCACTGACTTTTTGAGACGCTGATTGTTTGGAAAGCTCAAGGTATTCTTCGATTAGCTCTGCGGTGATGGTGAAGCCGGTGTATTCAAGCACATCAAAAAGTTTTTTCGCCTTCACCGTCATCTCAGCGCACTGTTCTTTAAGCCATTCAACAAAATGAGGCGGGCATGACGGGTGAGCCTGCATGGCACTTAAGATCATTTCATTGAGTTGATTTTTTTGGCGCAGAGGTGTCGGTGGAATGCGCAAGCCTTCTTCTTCAATCGATTTGGCGATTTTAACGGCTTTATCCAAAGAACGACGAGTCACCCATAAAAGGTCTTCTGAAATTGCCATGACAAAGGTCATTTCACTGAGAAGACTTCCGCCACTATAAGGGTCATTAAGCAGGGCAATATCGCCCTCTTGAAGTTTGAGATATTTGCAAGCTGTTAAGGCTGCTGTTGCTAAAGTCCCGTAGGTCACGGCGTGATTTCCGCGCACGGCCAAGGCGTCTCCGTCCAAAGTCATGAGAGCGGCTTCCCCTTGCAGAAATTCGTTTAGCAGGGAGTGGAAAAGTTCGATGTGATAACTCATAAGGTCTCCTGCAAAACTTGATATCCGCGCAAGGCAATCGCTTGTGATTCGCTGAACTCTTGAGTTTCGATCACGGTATGGGGATCTTTTTTAAAGGCATTGGCGAAGACCGAGGCCAAGGGGCCTGTGACGATCATCTTTTCGGTCTCGCGAAGCATGAAGGCTTCCATAGCCAAGCGTTGCATGCTGAGGCTTTGCATTTCCTTCGTGATGTGATTGAGATCGTTATCACGTGTGCGACTGATCTTGGAAATCGCAAAAAGCGAGTTCTTGGCGCGCTGAATTCCTTGGGCTGAAAAACGATCTTCCAACCCTTGAAGTTTTGTCAGCTTGGCGTTTTCAGACCACAGATCCAACAGACTGAGTTTTTGTCCTCGTCCTAAAAACATGGGGCCGGGTTCCCAGCCTTCTTGGTGAGTCGTGAAATCAAAGCGACCGAACTCATTAAGATGGATGCCCAAAGTTGGTTGAATACCTAACATTTTTGTCTGCAAGTGATTCACCGCCAAAGGTCCCCAGGGGCTGCTCCACGAGGAGTTCCACGTGCCACTTGAGATCAAAAGAAAATTTTCTAGCCCTAAATACAAAACGCTGGCTTTGGCGGGGACTCCCACACTCAAACCCAACGCGGTGGCGGCAGAGAAAAGACTGTCGACCTGCCCCGAGCTTTCACCTGAATGAATTTTTCCCACAGAGTCGAGAAAATAAATGTGTCCCGCATCCAAAAAACCTTCGAGCGCTTTGAGGATTTCTTCTTTGCGATCGGCGTAAACGCCGGCGATGGTCGCATTTAAAGCATTTTTGTTCCAGCGCGCCACCTCATCCGGGGTGTCGGTCTTTTCGGGAGTGAAAACGTCCAATCCTTTTTTTTGCAAGAACAAGCGGGCTTTCTCTTGATGGACCGGATTCAGAGAAGAGTGAAGGAAGTGCAGGCAGACTTTTTTGCATTCGATCAGTTGCAGTTTTGCGGCAATGGCGTCCAGTTCTTCTTCTTGGAGTGCCACGTCGACTTTGCCATCAGCCAAAATTCTTTCACGCACCGAAAAAAGCAGATCTTTGCTGGTGAGTTTGTGATTGGCGTCTCCGCAGACGTCAAGCCAATGCTCAAAACCCTCCGTCGTGATATGGGCCACGGCACCGCTAAGGTTGTAATCCAAAAGCTTTTTAGGCAGGCGCAGGCTGATAAAAGCATGCTGGGGCTTTTTGTCGGCGTGTTCAGTCATGAATTGACTGAGTGATTGTTTGAGGTTTTCGCGAGAGAGATACACTCTCTTCTGAGCCACGGGCTTGGAATCCGACATGAGTGAGTATTCTGCGAAGGATTCTCCGACACTCACACCTAACAAGAAGCTGCTTTGCATTTTTAAACGCTCTCTATATTGAAATTGCTCTAGAATGTTGCTAAAGCTAGACGCACAGGTATAGCAAAATAATCTCTCTAAGAAAAGGATTCTAAAGTGAAGATTTCTCCCGAAATTCTGAATCTGGTTCCCTACAAACCTGGCAAGCCCATTTCCGAAACTCAACGTGAGTATGGATTGAGCACGGTGTATAAACTTGCAAGTAATGAAAATCCTTTAGGTCCTAGCCCGAAAGCAATGGAGGCGGTGAAGAAGGCTTTGGATCATCAGAACCTTTACCCAGATCCATCCCACTATGATCTTTTGCAGACTTTGTCTCAAGAATGGGGCTTCCCGACAAAACAACTTGCCATTGGAAATGGCAGTGATGAGTTGATTGATTTATTGACGCGGATTTTCTGTGAACCTAAAGACGGCGTTTTGACATCTGTGGCGGCGTTTAATGCTTATGAAGTGAGCGCTCCCGCCAATCGCGCGGTGATCCACAAAGTTCCGATGGCGGAAGGATTTCGCTTCGATTTACCTGCGATCGCGGATTATTTTTTTGCGCATCCTGAGCATAAAATTCGCCTGATTTTCGTATCAAATCCCAACAATCCGACGGGCACCTATGCCACAAAACAAGAGGTGGAGACCTTTTTGGAGAAGGTCGGCAACCGTGACGATGTCATTGTGATTTTCGATGAAGCTTACAATGAATTTGTGCGGGCTTCAGATTATGTTTCTGCACAAGAATACATCAACAAGTATAAAAATCTGATTGTTCTTCGTACTTTTTCCAAGATCTACGGTCTGGCCGGCTTCCGCTTGGGTGCGATGATTGCCCCCGCAGAGGTGGTGGAGGTGTTTAACCGCGTGCGCAAACCTTTTAATGTCAATGATTTAGCGCAGGTGGCGGCAAATGCGGCTCTGCAAGATAAAGAATTTATTGAGCGTTCGCAGCAGACTTGCTGGAAAGGGCTTGATTACTTCTATAAGAAGTTAGAAGAATTAGGCCTGCCGTACATTCCATCTCAGGGGAATTTTGTCATGTTTGACACCCTTCGCGACGCCACCAAGGTGAATGAAGCCTTGTTACGTCGTGGGATTATCATGAGACCTCTCTTGAACTACGGGTTCAAGACGCAATTGCGTTTGAGTGTCGGCCTTGATCACGAAAACGAAGCCGCTATCAAAGCGCTCGCGGAAGTGCTCAAAGAGGTCCCCGTACTGACCTAAAAAAGTTTTGTTATTGGAGAGTGAATGGGAATGGTAATTACGATTGATGGCCCCGCGGCCTCTGGGAAATCCTCTGTAAGTCGAGAGTTGGCTCGTCGTTTGGGCTGGCAATGGGTTTCTACGGGTGCGTTCTATCGTGGCCTTGCCTTTGCTGCTCTTCAATTGCAGATTGATCTTGATGACGTCAAATCATTGGCGGAGCTCACGCACAATCCTGTATGGAGTGTGCGTATGGATGACGCGCGCACGCGTGTCTTTTTTAAAGATCAGGATGTGACGGATCTTATTGCCCATGAGGACGTCGGAAATTTTGCCAGTAAAGTCAGTCATTACCCAGATGTGCGTAAAGCTTTGTTAGAGGCGCAAAGAAATTGCAGTCAAGGCCCACAGGGGTTGGTGGCTGAGGGGCGTGATTGTGGAACGGTTGTATTTCCACAGGCGCAAGCCAAGGTCTATTTGACAGCTTCTAGCGAACACCGCGCCGCCCGTCGTGCGGCTGAGCTCGGTCTTGATCAGGGGGATATGGTCAAGGCACAACAACAACGAGATCATCAGGATTCAACTCGGAAAGTGGCGCCGATGGCGGTTCCCGAGGATGCCTTGGTGGTGGACACGACGACGATGAACCTTGAGCAGGTTGTCGATAAAGTCGTTGAGTTTGTTAAAGGGAAAATCTAAAGGTTCATAGCAGGTCTACAGCAACTTAGCTTCGGAGGGGGATATATGAAGCTTGTCGTTTGTTTTTTGATTCTGGTTGTTTCATCATTGGCGCAGGCGCGCTTAACCGAGTCCGCGAAAGAAGTGACTTTTGAAATCAATGATCCAAAGGAAGCCCGTCAGGTGTACCAGTATTTGGGGCTGCCTCTTAATTGGGGCGATAAGGTGACCGGCAAACCCCATCAATACAAAAGCTTTGAAGACAAAGCGGGGGCTGTGAGCATCTATTGTGATCTTATCAACAGCAATGCGCGCTGTTTACTTTCTATCCGCAAAATTGAAAGTACGGATATGACGGAAGTTTCTCACGAAAATTCAGAAAGTCGTGCCGCCTTATATGATGCCCAGGATGCGGAAGCACTTTTTAAGGCGCTATTGGTAAAGCCGATTGTTCACGGTGGATATGAGATGCGTGTATTGACCGATGAGGCTGTGAATTTTTCTATCAATTGCATGAAGGATTCTACGAACGGGACGGGGACGTCTTGCCAGGTGATGATCTTTAAAGGCAATTCAATCTAAAAGAACTCGGTCCCTCTTTCGTTTTAAGACGGCAAGAGGGACACTTTAATCGACTTATTCGCCAAGAACTTTCTTATCAAGACGGCAATAAATCCATTCGGCATCGTCATAGATGTCACCAAAACGAAGCTGATATCCTTGTTCATTTTGTCGAACGCTGATTTTTCCAGAAGGATAATTCGGCATGTCGTAGAACAAGATGTTGGCTAAGCTGCCGTTTTCCATCTGCGCAAATGGCATGTTTTCCGGCCACATCATTGAACTTGCGACTTCGATTTTTTCATCATCCAGTTGATCCCAGAAATTCACTTCTTCTCTGACGGAGCCTGCGGGCATGATGATTTTAACGCCCTCTTGATTTGTCGCAGGATCCACGGAAGCTTTGACTACCATCAGACCGGCCTTTTCGATTTCAGGCTCGCGTGAAGTGTAGCAACGACCGGAGTGCCAGCCGGCTAGATTTTCCAATTTAGGCTCTGCCGCCGCTGAAAAATTCTGTTTGAAAGACTCGAAATTATCAGATGCAAAAGCAAATGACGTGAATAGAAAAACGATTGTAAAAACGCTCTTCATGAAAATCCCCCCTTAGTTTGTAGTACTATGGTTATTCGTGGGCTCCCATTTTTCAAGAAATAAATTTCTGCTCGTTTGGTTGCCCACCGAGAGGTGATGCTGATCATAGGGAACTATTTCTTCTTTTTCATGCCTTTGCTTTCTTTGGGCTCCACGCTTTTGGCGGCCATGGTGTATTCGATGGTGACTTTTTCTCCCACCTTAAGTTCTCCCATGACTTTGGTATCTGCCGTTCTATCGATTTCCCATTTGTCGCGACCTTTTTCGATGACGATTTTGGAGTCGGTCACTTCAAGCACGGGTCCCGTGACTTGATAGGTTTTTGCGGCATAGCTGAATGAGGACCCCAGAAGGGCGGCGATCAGTAATAGAGTTTTCATGGAACGTCTCCTTTTGTTGTTTGCACTCACCTTGTTCATGGAATTTGCGGGAGGCAACCGGCAGAGGGGCTTCTCTGCCAAGAATCAAACGTTAAGGGACTCTCCATTTCTGATCGGCAAGGGCCAAGGCTTTGAGAGCCAGAGCCGTGGTGTAGGAGGTTGAGCGCCACACGACGGGATATCGGGCAACAAAGGTGGCTGCGAAAAAGACCTGCCCTGACCAGAACAAACGTCCCTCCGGGTCGTGCTGCGCTTGAGAAAGAAGAAAGTGCAACCCTCGTCGGACTCGGTTTCGGTGAAGGTCGTTGTGTGGGTCTCCCAGGATCATCAGCGCGTTGAGGGCCCACACGGTGGATTGCACATAGTCCGGCCGAGCTAAAAAGCTGTTGCGCCACGAGCCGTCCTTATTTTGTCGAGAGATGACAAAATTCACAAGTCTCTCTCGAGACGGTTCTAAACATCGTGTCCCGGCATGAAGGTTTTCCGCCATCACGTAGGGGAGGGCATAGTAGCTGGGGTAATACATTCCGCAAAAATAGAACTGCTTGTTTTGCACCACACGATTGAGGTGATTGCAGCTGGCACGGTAACCGGGGCCGGTGGTTTTTCCTGCATAAGTTAAGAGCTTCAGAACATTTCCATTCACGACACAGTCGACGTCATTAAAGTTAAAAGGAATGCGCGTGCCTCGATGGGGAAGGGCAAAGATATTGCGGGGCATGTTCGGGTCTTTTTCATCCCAGAGCCAAGTTAAGAAGGCTCCGGTTTTGATATGTCCTTGAACCGCATTATAAGCATGTGGAACCCTGGCCAGATCACGTGCTGTCGAAAAGGCTTCAAGAACTTGAGGGGGCAAAGTGCTTCTTTGTTCTTGGGGAGACAGGCCCTGATCAAAACTTTGAAGATAGTGAAGAAGTGTGTAGGTCACCGACGTGGTGTCGGCGTCAGGGGGAATATTTGCAAATCCCTGCCACGCTCGAGCGAGATACATAAAGCGAGGACCGCGCACTTTGACGCCTTTAAAAGTTTTGGGGGGATAAAAGTGAAAGAGCGAGCCCCAGCGATAAGGTTTTAATCCTCCTCGAGCTTTCTCGAGTAGAGGGAGGACTTCCTGATAACGAGAGTTGATAGAATAAATTTCAGCCAGCACGTTGGCGACCGAGGAGGTGACGAAGGCGGAGGGGTCCTCGAAGGGAACTCCCATCTTGCCAACTCCGATGGCGCTAGGAACATAGGAGGTCACACGCGCACGCCACTGCCCGGGTTCGTAACCTTCGTCGCCGTGGGTTTGATAGTGCTCAATAAAGTTAAGCCCAGAGCGGATTTCGCGATCGTAGTTGGCTGCGGCCCACCCCCAGGAGGGAATTCCGAGAAGCCCTCCAAGAAAGATACGCATAAGTCTAGGTCCCCAGTCCATGGGCCCTCCTTGGTCTCAGATCAAATATGTTCGAGATGGGATGCGCCTGTCAGGTTCAAGATTCCACTCTTGTAAGGATACAAAGGAAAAGCCCGCCAAAGCGCGTAAAACCTTTGACTTTCGCCCCCTTAGGTCGCTAAACCAGTGTTTCGCCCAAAGAGGTGAAGAAAGGTAACGGGTAGGATCCAAGAGGTCTTACTACGTGGGAGGTTTTAAAAAAACTATATGACAAAACAATTAAACAAAGCCGAGCTTGAGAAACAGAAAGTTCTAGCTTTCTTGGATGCTGAAGACTCTAAAGTTCCAGCAAATCCTGGCATTTTGAATGCTAAATCTGAAAAAGGTGATTTCGAAAACCTTTTCGAAGCTTCCATGAAAGAGCAAGACTTCAAAGTCGGCGACGTTGTCACAGGAAAAGTAGTTGAAGTTCAATCTGACTACGTTCTTGTTGATATTAACTACAAGTCTGAAGGTTTGATCGCGATCAATGAATTCCGTATTGTTGACGGTGTTCGCGAAGTAAAAGCTGGAGACACTGTAGAGGTTTTGATTGACCGTATCGAAAACGAAAACGGCATGATCGTTCTTTCTAAAGACAAAGCTGACATGCTTCGTGCATGGACTGATATCTCTAAAGCAGCTGAGAACGAAGAAGTTATCGAAGGTACTGTTGTTGCTAAAGTTAAAGGTGGCTTGAGCGTTGATATCGGCGTTAAAGCATTCTTGCCTGGATCTCAAATCGATCTACGCCCTGTTCGCAACATGGACGTTTACCTTGGTAAGAAATTTAAATTCAAAGTTATTAAGTTCAATAAGAAACGTGGCAACATCGTTCTTTCTCGCCGCGCTCTTCTTGAAGAAGAACGTGACAGTCTCCGTTCACAAACTTTGGACACTATGGCGGAAGGTTCTATCGTTACGGGTGTTGTTAAAAACATCACTGACTACGGAGCATTCATCGATCTTGGTGGCATGGACGGATTGTTGCATATCACAGATATGTCTTGGGGCCGCGTAAAACATCCTTCAGAAATGTTGAATGTGGGCGACGAAATCCAAGTTAAAGTTCTTAAGTATGACAAAGAAAAAGAACGTGTTTCTTTGGGCATGAAGCAATTGACTTCTGATCCTTGGGAATCTGTTAAAGCTTCTTATCCTCCAGGCACTAAGCTTAAAGGAAAAGTTGTATCTTTGGCTGAATACGGCGCATTCGTTGAACTTGGCGAAGGCATCGAAGGTTTGATCCACGTTTCTGAAATGTCTTGGACAAAACGTGTAAAACATCCTTCTCAAATCGTAGCTGTAGACCAAGAAGTTGAAGTTGTTGTTCTTGAGGTTGACACTGAGAACCGCCGCATCAGCTTGGGCATGAAGCAACTTCAAGCCAACCCATGGGTTGAATTGAAAGAGTCTTATGCTCCTGGAACAATCATCGAAGGCGAAGTGAAGTCTGTCACTGACTTCGGTATCTTCATCGGCATCGAAGAAGGCATCGATGGTTTGGTTCACATCTCTGACTTCTCTTGGACGAAGCGTGTAAATCACCCAAGTGAAATGTTCACAAAAGGTGCTAAGGTTCGCGCGGTTGTATTGGGTGTAGACATCGAGAACGAAAGATTCTCTTTGGGCATTAAACAACTTGAGTCTGATCCTTGGGCAAACATTGAGTCTAAGTACGCTATCGGAACTCAACATGACGTTAAAGTAACTAAGACAGCTGATTTTGGTGCTTTCGTTGAGCTTGAATCTGATATCGAAGGTTTGATCCACATTTCTGAACTTACAACAGACAAAATCAACACTGTTGAAGACTTCATTAAAGCAGGACAAACTGTAAAAGCTGAAGTTATCTCTATCGACAAAGACGCTCGTAAGATCGGTTTGTCTTCTAAACTTGTTAAACTTCGTGAATCAAAAGCGGATGTTGACGATTACGTTAAAAAAGCGACTGCAACTTCCAAGTCTACTTTCGGTGACTTGTTTGCTGATCAGTTGAAAAACGTAAAAACTGACAAACAGTAATCTCGGTGTGATGAAGCTAAGTCGCCGCAAGGCGACGAAGCGGAGCAATATCGACGCATTGACTGAGAAGTCATAAAGAGGGACCCTACTAGGGTCCCTCTTTTATTTGGGACGACAGGTACCAAGCGACGCGCCCCAAACAATACAAAGGGAAGCTGGTGCCTTCAGAAAGGTGTGCTATGAAGGGCAGTTTTTTTAAAAAGCTTGTTATTATCTTTCTTGTTTTTGTGGGCATTGGCGCCTTACTTAAATTAAGCGGCGACTTTTTCGGCGATTCGGAAAAGCGCGTGACTGCCAAAAATACCATTCTTCATCTTGAGATGAATGGTGTGATCTTGAATGGGAAGAAGTTCCTTAAGAATCTCAAAAAGTATCGTGACGACCATAAGGTGAAAGCGATCTTGATCAGTATCAACTCTCCGGGCGGGGCCGTGGGGCCTTCTCAAGAAATCTATTCTGAAATTAAGCGTGTGCGCGATGAAATCAAAAAGCCTGTGATCTGCGTAAGTACAGGTGTGATGGCCAGTGGTGCTTACTACTCGGCTGTGGCCTGCGACAAGATCGTTGTCGCACCGGGAGCGTTGGTGGGTTCCATCGGCGTTATCATGGAGTTTGCGAATATTGAGAAGCTTTATGATTGGGCGAAGATTTCTCGTTACTCCATCACCTCTGGAAAGTTTAAAGACTCAGGGGCGGAGTACCGGGCAATGCGTGAAGATGAAAGAGCCCTTTTCCAAAATATGATCGACGAAGTTTATGGACAGTTCAAAACCACGGTCATGCAAGAACGTAAACTTAAAGAAGACGTGGTGACAGAGTATGCCGACGGTCGCGTTTTCACCGGAGCAACGGCGGTGAAGTTGGGCTTTGCCGATCAGGAAGGTTTTTATGAAGATGCGGTGAAGCTGGCTGCTGAAACTGCAAAGTTGGGAGACAACTACGAAGTTTTTGAAATTCCCAAAAAGCGCGTCAGCATTTTCGATCTTGGTGATACGGAACGGGAAGACGACGTCAACAGTCTGGCGGAGTATGCGGATGTGTTGAAAGGGAAAGCCTTCGGACCGGACATTGAGGCGGCGATGAAATTTGTTCTTCGTACAAAATATTTGAATCAGCCTCTTTATATGTTACCGGGATCTTGGGAGTAAGAGTGGCGAAGAAGAAAGCAAAGAAGACCCTTCCTAAAAAGGCGTCAGTCAAAACACAGATTCAGATTGGGAAAGAGGTGTGGCCTCTAGAGCGTGATGTTCTGTTTCGTCCCGATCGCATGAAGTATGTGAGAAAATTGATTAAGCCAGAGGGATGTGTTTTTTGCAAAGCGGCCAAGGCCGAAGTCTCTTTCGAGACTCTTTGTGTTTATAAATCAAAACACTCGATGGTGGTTCTCAATAAATTTCCTTATAACAGCGGCCATGTATTGGTTCTGCCGCTTCGTCATTGCGGGGATCTTTTGAAATTATCCGAAGAGGAGTTTCGCGATTTGCAGGACACCATCCGTTTGACGATGAAGGCTTTGAACGAGGCCTATGAGCCGGGCGGGATGAATGTCGGGTTGAACCATGGGGCCGTTGCCGGCGCGGGAATTCCTGAGCATCTTCACTATCATATGATTCCGCGTTGGGCGGGGGATTTGAATTTCTTCCCATTGATTGCTGAGACCAAGGTCTTGGTTGAAAGTCTAGAGCAGACCTACGAGAAGCTTTGGAGTATTTTAAAAAAATGAACAGAGGCGTGACCTTTCAAACAGCTCCACTGACTCCTGCAGTGAAGTGGTTGCTGATCATCAATGTAGCGGTGTGGTTTGTCTTTCAAGTGATCTTGGAAGGCTTTTTGCGCGTTCCTTTTACTTCGATCTTTGGCCTTTACCCGGGAAAAGTCCTTTTTGATTTCCAGATCTGGCAGGTCGGAACCTACATGTTCCTGCACTCGTTGCAGGTGACTCATATTCTTTTCAACATGCTGATGTTGTGGTTTTTTGGAGCCGAACTTGAGCAGCGTTGGGGCACCCGCTTCTTTTTGATTTATTATTTTGTTTCCGGCATTGGTGCGGCGATCCTCTATTGTTTAGGTGTTTGGGGTTACGCTTTGGTGACAGGATCTCAAACGGGATTGATTGTGCCAGTTATTGGAGCCTCCGGGGCCGTGTTCGGTTTGTTGTTGGCTCAGGGGCTGATCTTTGGTGATCGCATTGTCTATTTCTTTATGTTGTTCCCGATGAAGACCCGTTATTTTGTGGCCTTGATGGGACTGGTCCAATTAGCCTCCATGATGACCTCAAGCGTCACGGGAGGGGAAGTGGCTTATTTGGCCCATTTGGGTGGGTTGGTTTCGGGTTTTATCTGCCTTCAGGTCAAGGCTTGGTTTGATCGCAACTCTTGGAAGAAAAAGTCGAATAAATCCAAGGGACGAAATCTACGCTTGGTTGTCGATAATGAGAAGAGCGACAAGCCACCCAAGTATTGGAACTAAACTAAATATTATTTCTAGCCCCATTGCCGGTCCTCTTTTAAAGGACTGTTTTGATCGAGTTGGGGGCTAGACGCGGTGTAGGATTTGCGCTATATCTTAGGCTTCGTTTGAAAAGGGGTTTTTATGTCTTTGGCTCAAGCTAATAAAAATTTGAAATTCGATAAAAGAATGACTGAAAGAAATGTGACAGTCGGTGAGATGACTAAAGAAGAATTGCAAAAGCACCTTGAATCTCTTCCAGATCTTTCTCACAACGTTGAGAAGTTCACCATCGACGGAAAAAATTCTTCTTCAACAGAAGAATCTCACTAAAAAGGTACGCCGTACCTTTTTGTAGTGCAGAGCAAAAGCGGTCCGCAAAATTAAAAGCCTCTTCTGAAAAGAAGGGGCTTTTTGTTTTTTATGGATCGCGATCTTAGTGGGTTTCGACTTAGTAGAAGGCCGTCCAGTAAATACAATCACATGACGTTAAAGTTCCGCCCACATAGGAAGTCCATGAAAAACCCGTGGCACTGATGGCAAGAAGGCGGGCCGAGGTGCAGCCCGAGTTATCAAGCTCCACAACCGTTAGTTGCACAATGGGAGCTCCCGGAAATGCGGTCGGGAAGGTCACACTTCCCGTGGTTCCCGTTGAGTTGTTTGTGCAGTTTCCAATCTGCCCTTTTTGGATACTCATCCCCGTCGCCGCAGTGGTTTGAGTCGTGCCGTCGGGAAATTTAATCCCACCGGAAGTGCTTTCGATCGTGCCACTGACAGTCAGTTTTTGCCCTGGGTTTATGACGCCAATACCGACATTCCCATCATGGTTTATGACCATGCGTTGTTGTCGAGCAGTCGCGCCGTTCGGGGTCGTGGAAAATCCTATAGCCGTGCCCTTGGTTGTCGCCGAATGATTTTCGGTCGGAGAAAAGCTGACATTCGCTTGAGGGGGCCAGAGTGTGGCAGAACCCGCGCTGGACTCTGAGAGATACGCAATTCCCGCCGTCTCTGTTCCTGCTGTGGGATAAGACACGCTTCGAGTCACTAAGAAGGGAGTGATGCCATCAAGAGCAATGTCAGAGTCTGAGGCGACATGCAGTTTTGCCAGAGGACTGGATGTGCCAATTCCTATCGATCCGTTTGTGTCGACTCTCATTTTTTCCACATTGCTGGTGTCAAAGATGATCGGACCTGCAACACCGTTACTGATAAAAAGTTCGTTCGTGGACCCCGAGGCATAACCGAGAGTTCCCTTCCAGTTGCCGTTTCTGAGAAAATCAATAGAGGGAATTCCCGACGCCGGACTATCCAAAATCAGAGGAGCTTGCGAAGTAGAACCTGCTTTAATCGCCAGCCTTGCATTGGGATCTATCGTCGTGTTGATGGCAATATTGCCAGTACTTCCGATAGTCATGCGAGTGGCATTGGACGTCTCAAAATTTAAATCATAAGCATCGTTGGTTCCCAAGGTCGCGGCCGCAGTGAATGAATTTCCGCCATTCAAAAAGAGCACGCTGTTCGTAAAGGATGTGCACGTCATCATTCCGGTCCCATCAAAGCTGACCATCTGTCCGTTGGCGCAGGTAAAAGCCGTCAATGCTCCCGCGCCGCTTGAGGCGATGAGGCGATTGGCGGTAAACGAGGTTGCTCCCGTTCCGCCTTTTGAAATCGGCACAGACGCGGGGAAATTGGCAGGGTCGGCACTGATGGTTCCAGAGGTTACAGCAATTCCGGCACCGATTTGGACGGCGCCTTTGGAAGAGGTCGTCGCATCGTTAATTGAGATGAGCGGTGTTGTTGTTCCTGAACCGACCACAATAGGAGTTGTTCCCGTGACTGAAGTCACTGTGCCATTGGTCGGCGTGATCCATTGCAGACCCGAAGTCTGTGAAGAGTTGGCGGACAGAACTTGGCCATCAATCCCCACGGGCAAACGAATCGTATTTGTTCCATCACGGGTGAGAAGATCCCCTTTGTTTGTCAGGGGAGAAAGAGCGTTGAACGCCGCGAGAGCTGTCGTTTGCCCAGTTCCACCATTGCTAATAGGAAGAGTTCCAGTAATTTTGGTCGTAGCAATATTGATGGGCTGACATAAGAGCTTCCCCGCAACGGAACTCCAATAAGGAGTTTCATCGGATGCGCAGTTGGCGCTGCCGACGGCCGAGTTAAACTCACTGATTGTATGGGCGTTGCTAAAGCGAGCATCATCTCCTGCAGCGACAGTGCCAGAGCTGGTTCCGACATTCAGTGTAATTTGAGGTGATGAGTTCGCGTTGGCGATGCTCAAGTAAGAGTTTGTTGAAGACACCGCAGTCACAGTGCCGCCGCTGGCACCGGTGACAGGCGCGCAGGTAAAAGCATTGCCATTCCAGCTTAAGAATTCACTGCCTCCGCAAGTGGGAACTCCTGTTTTTAAAACGAAATCAGAGGGCAAACTTTCTCCCAACTTTTCTGCCGAATACGCGAAGGCAGAAAAAGGGACCGTGCGAATTTCGTTATCAGGGCTGATGACTCTCCAGCCAGTTCCATCGTGAAATTGGACCCGCAAGAGACGTGTATGCCCGGACGCTGGAGTGTAGGTGCCCGCGACATTGTTATTGGGATCGGCGCAGTCATGGGTCTTGGTATTGTCAAAGACACTCAATAAGGATTTCGTAGGGGAGCTAGGGAAAAGTTTATTACCTGTTCCAATGGGCACATCAAAGACGCCCTGACTGTTTGTCATGTCGATCGCGTTCTTTTGTTCTCGATAAATGATGCAAGTCCCATTGTTACTGGTGATCTCAAAAAGAAAGCTGACGTTATTGTATTCAAGGGGTCGTCCCTCCGAAGATAAGATGCGTCCTTGATAGGTTAATGAATTGGGAGCCCCCAAAGAATAAAGAGGGGTCACTACGATTACCAGTACGTTCAGGAAGTGACATTTGAATTTCATAGAAGACTTATCGACGCCTTTTTGACGGGGCTTTAACAAGTTCTCAAATTGCGTCGTAATGAACCCTCATATGAAAGCTTATCACTTTTATGGGGACTGGTTTATGAGGCGAACTACTGTTGTGACTTGTTCGCTTGAGCGGTGAGGGAATTGTCACGGGCAATGGCCGCAGCGACTTCCTGTTGGTTGAACGGAGTCCACTCTTCGCGAATGATTTTGTAAGAGTCACCGGACTTGAGTGCGTAGATCGTCTTGACGCCGTAATCGACGTGTTGATCCGATTCATAGCGCTGCAGGGTTTTCACTAGCAACTGATCATTGTGTTGAACGATATAAGGCTGGGAAAGATGAACTTTGATGTATTCATATTTCGTTTTCAAGCCAGCTTTATGGTTCTTCCAAGAGTTGAAGTTGAAGCCGGGGGCTTTAAAGTCTTTATCGTAATAGCTCATGTACTTTTCAAGATCATTGTTTTCCCAAGACTGGCGCCAGCCTTCGATGAAGCTGTTCAGCTCCAGACGACGCTTTTCGTGCTCTTCTTTGGAAAGGTAATTGACCTGATCGAAAATCAAAATGGGAGTCTCGCGCAGTTTGATGTAGTCCGCGAGCTTTTTTATCACCTCGTTGCGCACGACCACACAGCCTCGGGATCCTCGAGTTAAAGGGACAGAGTCGGGAATGGCGTGAAGCCAGATGCCAGAGCCGGTTTTCTTTTCGCGTTGATCAAAAAGATTGGGGTAGTTGGTCGTGAAAGCCAAGGCGCCATACAAGCTGAAGGGAATCTTCGGTTGAGTCAGACGTTGTTCGAGGAAGTAAATACCTTCAGGGGTTCTGTGGTCGTCCCGCTTGGTTTTATTGCCGCCATTTTTTCCAATATCAGCGGGGTATTCTTCCACTTTTTTGATTTTTTCTCCGTTGCGTTCAAACACCGTCAACTTGCGCTGTTCTTTATCTACCAACAGAACATAGCGGGAAAAGGCTTCGGTTTCTGAAATCTGCAGAAGAGGGGCGGGAAGAACTTCCTTCGTGTCACTTTGAGACGGGGCTGCAATAGGCGACTCCGCCAAAGTTGGCAGAGAGATAAAACATAAAGCGCAGCCCGTGAGGAAAAATCTCATATTCTTAATTATGCTCCGAGGGGTCTTGTTCTTGTCAAGTGCCTGTCCTCAGATGTCCAAAGCTTGGACGTTTTTCTCAACATTTTCTGTCAATAAATGTGGCCTTAGATCTTAAGACCTTAGCCTGTTTCTCCGATATCTTTCAATGACAAGAGGTTTTTATGGCTGAAAAACAAGACAAAGCTCCCGCGAAAAAAAGAGACCTGGGCAAGTTGCTCCAAGTGGCATTTGCTGTTCTAAACCTGGCAGTTATGGGAGCCGGTGGTTATATGGTTTACGCCTCGACCATGGGTTGGCAAAACCCTGTTATTACTGAGGAGATGGCGGAAAGAGAATTGGCGTCGGTGTCAGATGAGGCCGATACAGCACCTTTGGTTTACACCATGGATAAATTCACAGTGAATTTGGGGGGAGAACCCAAACGGACAATCCGCCTTGAGGTCAACCTACAAATGTTAGGTAAAGAAGGCTTTGAGGAAGTCATGGAGCCAGAGAATCGGGCCAAAGCCCGCGACCGTATTGTCCGTCTATTGAATGACAAAGCCTTTGCGGATCTGGACAGTATTCAAGGGAAACTGTTCCTCAAAGACAAAATTGCGGGCGAAGTGAATGGTATTCTTCGTCGCGGTATTGTGAAGGACGTTTTCTTCTCTGATTTCGTCGTGCAATAGACCAAGGTCTGCCAAAAGTCGCAAAAGTCCTCAAGTCGTTGAATTCAAAGGTTTAGAGTTTCACACTAGAAATCATTGAATATTCAACGAAGGACATCTCTATGAAGAAATGGATTTCTGCTGTGGTGTGGGGACTTTGTTTTTCTGTCTCTGCACAAGCCGTCGAGCCCGTACCCAACAAACCCGATATCAAAGAGTCTTTGGGAGCCATCAAAGGATGGACTTCACAAAATGATTTAAAGATCAGTTTGCCGGTCACGAAATTCACCTTGGATAACGGACTCACCGTTCTTTTGTTAGAGGATCATGCAGTCCCGATGGTCAGCTATCACACCTGGTATCGAGTGGGTTCTCGAGATGAATATCCTGGAGTGACAGGGGCGGCTCACATGCTAGAGCACATGATGTTTAAAGGTGCCAAAAAATACGATGGCAAGGCCTTTGATCGTATTTTTCATGAAAATGGCATTACCAATAACGCCTTTACATCCAATGATTATACGGGTTTCTACGAAAACCTTCCCAGCTCCAAACTTGAGCTCGTCATGGACATGGAAGTGGATCGTATGAGTTCTTTGGCTTTGAATCCCGACGATTTAAAAAGTGAAAAAGAGGTGGTCAAAGAAGAGCGACGTTGGCGTATCGATAACAACCCGATGGGATTGTTGCGAGAGCTGATGATGAGCACGATCTTTAAGGTTCATCCCTATAAGTGGCCCGTGATTGGACACATGAAAGACATCGAAAACTACGATGTGGAAAAGCTGCGCTTCTTCTATAATACCTTTTACGTTCCCAACAATGCAGTTTTGGTTATTGTGGGCGACTTCAAAACTTCAAAAGTGAAAAGTCTTATCGAAGATTATTATGGAAAGTTGCCATCGCGCCCCTTGCCTGAAAGAAAATATGCGATGGAGCCTGCGCAGAAGGTTCAACAAAATGCCGTTCTGAAGAAAGACGTGCAAAATAGTTCATTCGTCGTGGCTTTCCAAAGTCCTCGTCAAGGGGAGCCTGATATGTACGCTTTGGATTTGGCGGCGAATATTTTGGGTTATGGCACTTCCAGCCGTTTGCATAAACGCCTGGTTTATCAAAAAGAAATTGCGACGTCGGCTTATGCCTACAACTTCGCGATGAAAGATGCCGGAATCTTAGGTGTTGGTGTGAATATGAAGCCCGGCTTGAACACCCAAGAAGCTTTGGACATTGTTTACAACGAAATTTGGAAACTGCGTAATCAAAATGTCACGGATCCTGAGTTAGAAAAGGCCAAAACTCAAGTCATGAAAGATCTTGTGGACAGTCTTAAGACCATGGACGGAAAAGCGCGCGCCTTAGCGGTGAATGAAATTGTCACGGGTTCCTATCAAAGTCTTTTTACGGATCTTGAGAAGTACCAAGCGGTGACTTCAGAGGACATCAAGAAGGTGGCGAATAAATACACCCAGCAGATACAGCGTTCGATTATCACCCTAGAACCGAAAATGAAGAAGGAATAGAACATGAAAAGAGTTTCCTACGCCTTAGTACTTCCTTTGATTTGTTCATCTTTGATTTCTTGTTCCTCATCCCCCAAGCAAGCCGGCTCAAAGCCAGGAAAGGGCTACGTCACCAAGGGGAATGGTTCCTTCACGCTTCAACCTTTTAAAGAAGTGACATTGGAAAATGGCCTCAAGATTATTTTCATTCGCGATATGACGTTGCCGCGTTTGAGCTTAACCTTGATGTTTAAGACGGGAAGTGTGCAAGAGACCGATGCGAAAGCCGGCCTGAATGCTTTAACGGCTTATCTTTTGGAGCAGGGCACACAAAGTCGTAACGCCATGAAGGTCGCCGATGACTTTGGCCAGTTGGGATCCTCTTTGGATGTTTCCCCAGGCGCTGATGTCACGACGGTGTATGCGGACTCTTTATCAACGGGTTCTGATTTTTTGTTGGATCTCTTTGTTGATGTTGCGATGAATCCGGCCTTTAAGGATGCCGAGATTTCTCGTCTGCGAGCTCAGATGTTGGCGGGACTTCAGAAGAAGATTGATAATCCCTCGGCCTATGCCGATGATCGCATGGATCAATATCTTTACGGAGCTCACCCCTACGCCCGTGATGTGAATGGCACTCCAGAGGCACTGCGTGGAATTTCCAAGCAGGACATTATTAAGCATTACCTGACATTCTATCGACCTAACAACGCTTCTTTGGCCGTGGTGGGCAGCTTTGGGGATGAGTTTGAAAAAAGAGTCGAAGAGATTTTTGGAAAATGGACCAAAAGAACAATCCCCGTCGTAAATACGGAGGCGCCACCGGCGATTGACGACCTGAAAGTTAAGTTGATTGTTAAAAAAGGATTGCAACAAACTCAGATTCGTATCTCCGGTTTGGGGATCGCCCGCTCGAATGAAGACTATCTGCGGTTGCGGTTGGCTAATGAAGCGTTGGGCGGAGGTTTCGCCAGCCGCTTGAATCAGAAGGTCCGCGACGATCTGGGACTGACCTATTCGATCTATTCCTACTTTGATGTGCGCAAAGAACGTGGCAGTTTTGACGTTTCAACTTTCACAAAGAACGAAACGGCGGGGAAAACCCTTGAGGAAACTTTGAAGGTGATTCGCGACTATGCAGAACAAGGCGCTCAGGAGTCGGAAGTGGCGGGAGCCCGCAGTCAATTGATCGGTCAATTTCCTCGCGCTATCGAAACGGCAGATCGTTTGGCCTACAATCTTTTGGCCTTGGACTTTTATGGAATTCCTGTCGACTATCTGACAGACTTTAATAAGAATGTGGGTGCGATCAAGGCGGCAGAAGCCAACAAGGCCTTCCAAAAGGCGATTGATCCCAGCAAATTAAAAGTTTTAGTTTATGGCGATGAAAAGATTATTTCTCAGTTCGAGAAATACAAACCCGAAATTGAGCGAGTGAAGTAGTCGGGGACACTGTATTCAAAAGACTTTGTGAGAGAATCTGCCGCTGGAATGAGCGGCAGATTTTTTTTGGAAAGGACTATTTCTTTTTCTTGCGGGCGCGAAGATAGATGTAAGCACCAAGGGCGGCCAAGATCAGGGCTCCGGCTAAGAGCATGGTTTTATTTTTTCCACCGCTGCCTTCGTTTCCATCACCTTGCAGCATATCTGCGGGCATGGCCGAACTGATAGGGGCCCCTAAAGTTTCAGAACCAGGGCGAATTGGACCAAGGTCGGGCTTCGCTAAAAGATTTTTCGAGGCGATCACTCGCAGACTCATCACCGCTTTGAAGAAGTCTTGGCTGTATTTGGTGTAGTACTGCTTGTGCGCACTGAAGGTCACGAGGATCGCGATTTTGTCTTTGATCGTCGCAAGATAACGAGTGAAGTAGTTGGGAACTTCAGATCCTAAGTGCAAAGAATCGACCCACGCCTGATCGTTGATCTGCACGCTTTTCGATTTATAAACGATTTTAGACTCACTAGAGCCGCCGCCGCGCATATTCACGGTGATCGGGGTGTTTAAGTGGGATTCGTAAAGAGCGAACGTATCGGTCGGGCCGACTTCTTTGGCGGTCAAAATGATAATGGCCTCTTTAGATTCTTTAGTCTGTTCGCTGCGGCAGACCCATTCGGTTTGCTCCAGGTTGCATTTCCATGATTCCGGCATTTCGAATGCAATATAGGCATTACGAAAGACTTTTGCATGGGCGCTAAAACTGAGTAGAATAACGGCGAGTGATGCGAACAAACGATACTTCATGCAGACCTCGAGTTGGTTTTACTTGCACTCCGACTTCTTCGGAGTAAGTCTGCGTTAAGTATAATAACAAAATTCCTTCGGATCAAAGAGCAAAGGAGAAAAATCCAGTGAAGAACCTTTATCAGCTGACAACCTTTGTAACAGTTATTAGCGAGGGAAGCATGACGGCTGCGGCGGACAAGTTGTATCTGACTCAACCTGCGGTTTCCCAGCAGATTCGCAACCTGGAGGAAGATCTAGGGGTTGAGTTATTGGTGCGTGGAGTTCGTCAGATCAAAGCGACGCCTCAGGGGGAAGTTCTCTATGAATACGCCAAGAAGATTATCAATCTGACCCAGCAAGCGGAGATCGCCATTAAATCCATTGGCAATCAGATGAAGGGTCAACTGCGCATAGGTACTTTGAACTCACTGGGACTTCATTTGATGAGTCCGATCGTAGGGCGTTTGATGCGTCATAATCCTGATTTGATGTTGAAGATTGACTACGATAAAGGGGACGAGCTGATCAAGGGATTCAAGAAAGGGCAGTACGATATTTTGATCTTGCCAGACGTGAAGACCGAATTTTCCGCGGAGCTAGAAAACTGTGAACAAAAGTTTTTAGCGAAAGAGGAAATGTGGTTGGTGGGTTCAAGTAAAGATGAAAAAATGCCCCAGCAGATCAGCTTCAAAGATATTGGCTCCTTTTCTTTGGTGAACTTTACTGACGAGTTCCCAGGTTTTAATAATCTGGTGAATGGAAAGATGCAGGCCTTAGGTTTACATATTTCGTCCATCTTCGAATCCGCGAATGTGGGAACGTTAAAAAGAGTTATTGAAGCGGGATTGGGATGGGGATTTTTGCCAGCCCACTCGATAAAAAAACAAGTGCGTTCAGGAAGAGTCAATCGAGTGTATGTGAAGGATCTTCATTACGAGATTGATCTTATGTTCTATTACAAAAAGAATTCCGAGAGCAAAGCTCTGGTCGAGGTCTTCTACCAAACTTTAGCCCAGCAAGAGAAAGGCTGAGTGTCTACCCCCTAGGGCTAAACATAATTGATATTTCTTCCGAGAAGTCGTCAGATCTTTTATCCGTAGTAAGGACTGACCATGAAGAAACACTATTCAATTCAGGTGAAACTTGCGGTGCCTATTATTTTGATTGCGCTGCTGGTTTTAGGGACGATGACTTTTATGATGGCGCGAAGTGGTCATGAAGCTGCGGAAAAAGCAGCTCAAGAAAAAACTGTCGCGACGGCGAGAGCTTACGCCACAGAAATGCGTCTTGAAGTCGAACACGGATTGGATATCGCAAGAAACTTTGCCCATATTCTTGAATCTTATAAAAAGAACGGCCATACCGGCCGTAGCTCCGTCGCAGAAGCGCTTCGCGAGGTTTTAGTAAAAAATAAATTTCTGATTGGAACTTGGACGGGCTGGGAGCCGAATGCTTGGGATGGAAAAGATTCTGAGTTTGCCGGTGTTCAAGGACATGATCAATCGGGTCGTTTTGTACCTTATTTGAACTGGGAGGGAGGCAAGGCCTCTTTGACTCCGCTGGTGGGTTATAACAACCCCGGCGAAGGAGACTTCTATTTAGTTCCCAAAAACCGTCTGAAAGAAACCATGGTCGAGCCCTATTTGTATCCTATCGATGGTGTTCAAACGCTGATGACTTCTGCGGTTGTTCCGATTGTTCTTGATGGTAAGTTTGTGGGGGTCGCCGGGGTTGATTTGCCCTTGAAAGAGATTCAAAAGAAAGTGGCGTCGATCAAGCCGTATGAAACTTCAGAGGCCTATCTTGTGACGGCGAGGGGAAACTATGTTTCTCATCCTGATGAAAAGATGATTACAAAAACTGCCGAGTATCCGTTTGAAGTTGAGAAATTCAAAGAGGCCATTCAAAAGGGACAAGAGTTCGCAACGACAGGCGTTGATAGTCGCGACAAGAGCGAATACTTGTACGTTGTTAGTCCAATTTCCGTGGGAAATACAGAAGAGCCTTGGGCATTGATTGTAAGAACTCCAACCAAAACAGTTTTAGCTGAAGCGACAGCCATGGTTTGGACACAAGTGATCATTGCCTTCACGGGCATTTTGTTCCTTCTCGCGGCGGTTGTCTTGATCGCACGTTATATTGCCAAGTCCGTAAGTTCCTTATCTGAAAAACTTCAATCTTCTGGCGAACAAGTATCGTCGGCCATTCATCAGCTTTCGATTGCAGGACAATCCTTATCTCAATCTTCCAGTGCATCGGCAGCCTCTTTGGAGGAAACCGTGGCTTCCTTGGAAGAACTGACTTCCATGGTGAAGTTGAACTCGGACAATGCCAAACAAGCGGCGGCCTTGTCATCGACCTCATCAGAAGTGGCGGTGCAAGGGGAGCGTGAGATGTTGGATTTGTTGGCTTCCATGAGAGAGATCTCTGGTTCCTCTAAAAAGATTGAAGAAATCATCAACGTTATTGACGATATTGCTTTCCAAACAAATCTTTTGGCCTTGAATGCCTCCGTCGAGGCGGCAAGAGCGGGAGAACACGGTAAAGGTTTTGCAGTGGTTGCGGAGGCCGTTCGTTCATTGGCGCAAAGATCTGCTTCGGCGGCCAAGGACATCACGAGCCTGATTAAAGAATCCGTGGAAAAGATCGAACGCGGCACCTTCAAATCTGAAAAATCCGGAGAAATGCTTAAGAACATTGTTCAATCAGTGAAAAAAGTTTCCGAGCTGAACAATGAAATCTCAATGGCCAGCGAAGAACAGTCCACTGGAATTGGACAGATCAGCAAAGCCATGAATCAATTGGATCAGTCCGTGCAATCCAATGCGGCCTCTTCAGAAGAGATTGCGGGCACGGCGGATGAAATTAATACTCAGGCGCAAATTATGAAGTCCGTGGTCGATGAACTCAACCTTGTTGTTTATGGCGAGGAGGGGGAAAATGTTCATGGAGCACGAGTGACGGAGTTCCGCGGTAAGGCGGACTCCGATGATTCCGTGAAAAAGGCCGCTTAGAAAATCACGCTGTCGGGAAGACCCAAGCGAGCGGCGATGATGCGTACGATCTCACTGGCGTTTTCCTCAAGGGCTCGTTCTGTCACATTGAAGACGGGCCAGCGTCGGTTTTGTTTAAATATTTTTTCCGCATATTCAATTTCTTTTGCGATGTGGGCCATGGAGGCATATTCGCCTCCGGGGTCTTGACCGAATTTTTCCAGACGACTTTTGCGAATCCTTTGCAGTGATTCCATATCAATAATCAAACCGACAATGCGACGTTGATCAATTTTGAAAAGCTCTTCAGGCAAGGGAGTGTCTAATACCATGGGCACATTCGCCACCTTCCAACCCTTGTGGCTTAGGAAGATCGAAAGTGGCGTCTTACTGGTGCGAGAAATTCCCACAAGAACAATGTCGGCTTTGTCTAATTCCGCGAAGGTTTTTCCGTCGTCGTGTTTGACGGTGTATTCGATGGCTTCGATGCGTTTAAAATATCTTTCATCGACCGCGCGCAAGGCTCCCACGTGGGATTCGGAGTGTTCGCCAAAGAAGGTATCGAGAGTACTTAATAAAGGCCCCAAAAGATCGAAGTAGGGAATGCCCTTTGCGGAGGCTTGTTCGCGAATCTTGTTGCGAAGTTGCTGGCTGGCTACGGTGTAAGCCAACATGCCTCGACGCTCGAAGCACTCTTCGATCACGGCCTCAGCTTGAGTTTCCGTGCGAACATTTTTACACCGGATGATGTTGATCTCTTTCGAAGAGTACTGAACTAGGGCCGCGCGAATCATGGTCGCCGCCGTTTCCCCGGTACTGTCTGAAAGAATATAGATCGTATAGGATTCGTTTTTAGAGTCTGTCATCAGTCGGCAAACCCGTTGATCAAAGCGCGGCGAACATTTTCAATATGTTCCTTCAACCACAGATCCGCCATGCTGGAAAACAGAATAAAGGCAAAATCGGGGCTGGCTTTGATCAGCAAACAAGTTGTTTTATTTTCGGGATCCAAGTTCTGAAGCTGCAGCTTTTGCAACATGGCTTTGGAATCTGTTTTCAAAACGGACAGCAAAGTCATATTGGGAATTTTCACAATCGACTTGGAATTGTTTTTGAGAAGCTGGGTCACGCCTTTATGGAAGGACGCCTGGGCTTTCCATTGGCCATCATTGTTTTCAAGTAAAATGCCCGCATCAAAAAACATGGCCAGACGAGAAAAAACGATGATCGCACGATCAATGTGATCATCCGGCAGTCCTTGGGAAAGGCCACGAATCAGGGCCGTGTCGCGTGAGGGTTCAAAAGAGGCCTGAATATGTTCCGCCTCTTCCACTTTGTTTTCGAAATCATTGTCCAAGAAAGACTCAAAACGTTTTTGCAGTTTTGTGATTTTTGAAACAAGTGTTTGGGACAATTTTTCCATGTCGTCTCTCCTCTGACCTATTTATTGTGAGGAGGATTGGCCCTTTAATCAAGTACGACGGTGAAATCTTCGAAGGTGTGATGAGCGTGCCAAGCCGCTTGCAGATTCCCGGTACTTTGTCCAGGTGGCAGGAAAACGCGCAAGCTAGGCTCTTTGAGGTTTTGCCAGATATCAAAGATGGAGGAGGTCCATTTCGTTAGATCTCCGTTCCAGGGAAGAACGACGACCCATTTATTAGGAAGAAGTTCATCGGAGGCAATCATCAAGGGCGCATTGCTGGAAATGGGGAAGGCCCTTTTTTCAAGTTCCGTTTCCTCCAAAACCTCCTTCACAAAGGACGGCAGGTTCGGAGTGATATGGCGAGAAGACTTGCACAGTTGAAAATTCAGATACCAGTCAAGGCGGGTCGTCCAATGTGATCTTTCTAAGTCAGGCACGATCCACAGGTCTGAGCCGGGATTTAAAGCGCTGGCTTGGGAAAGCACACTTAAAGACATCAGTGAACCTTGCTCACTTGATCGAGAAGACCGTTCACGAAGCTGGCCGACTCGGTCGTGCCATACTTCTTGGCGATTTCCACCGCTTCGTTGATGGCGATGTTCTCTTTGATCGCATCTTTCGCGAATTTCATTTCATAAACGGCGATACGCAAGATATTGCGATCGATTGTGGCCATGCGTTCGACTTTCCAGTGAGCGCTGGAGGCTTGAATTTTTGCATCAATCGCTTCTTTATGGGATTGAACACCCGTGACCAAAAGGTCCGCGTAAGTCGTGACCTCAGGGTCTACGCTTTGTTCAAACACATCCAAGAAAGTTTGGTAGCTGATCTGAGGAGCAAACTCAGTTTGAAAAAGGAGTTGCAGTGCGAGTTCGCGGGCTTGTCGTCTTGCTGTCAGTTTCATGGTTAGGCTTCTTCTCGCTTTCAACAAAGTTCATCGCTGTAAGGCTTAATTGTGGGTTATTTGCATCGACAAAATCAAGAAGTTCAGCGTCTTCCAAAGTCTCTACAAACTCTTGAACGTCCTTGAACGTACGGTACACACTCGCGAAGCGGATGTAGGCCACGTCATCGAGTTGTTTAAGTTCGGCCATGACTTTTTTGCCGATAAGACGAGATGAGATCTCACTTTCGCCCCGGTTGATAACCCAGGCTGAGATTCTTTCTACAACCGCATCAATCTGCGCCAAGCTTACAGGTCGTTTTTGGCAGGCAGCTTGAAGACCTTTAAGGATTTTCTCTTTGCTGAAAGGTTCGCGGCGTCCATCTTTTTTAATAATGAACGGGAAGGCTAGCATGATTGTTTCGACAGTCGAAAAACGCGCTTTGCACTCAAGGCATTCACGACGGCGGCGGATGCTGCCATCTTTTTGCACTCTCGTGTCTAGAACTCTATCGTCTGCATGTCCGCAAAAGGGGCATTTCATAGTCTTTGGTCCCGTCCTAAAAGCTGCCTGGAGATTAGGTATCAGGCCCAAAGGAGTCAATGTGTCTAGTGTTGGATGTCTTTATGCGTCATAGACTTAACTCGTAGGATAAAACCTGGCTAGAATAGAGGGGTAGAATTGAGGTGCGTGTGAAGACTTTTCTCTCGTTGATTTTGCCCTTGTTGATAAGTTCGATGGCATTTGGACAAGACTCCCAACCCCGCGTTGGAAGAGGCGCGGCCGCGCGGTATTTCCAAAAAAGAGACCCGGCTCAAACTTATCAAGGGGGGGCGGCCTCGGATCACTACCTGGCATTGCATTTTGGTCGTTACATGGCTTCTCAGTCTTACGAGTGGGGTAAAAACGGACAGGAAGACGATGTTGGCAAAAACAACTTTGGAGTCACCTACCGAGTGGGGGAATGGCAAAACTCCATGGATTTGAATTTACGGTTGGACTACAGCGAGTTTGAGGTTGGAGGGGAAAAACCGACGAAATTGTCTTTTCTTCCGCTGATTACGTTCCCAGATGCGAGCTCACGTTTTCCTCTCTATTTTGGGGCGGGCCTAGGTTTGGGAGTTTTTTTCAAACAAGCCTCGGGTAAATCCTCCTTGTCTTTGGATTATCAGTTGGTGGCAGGGGCTCGCTTCTTTGATATCTTCGAAAATACTGGCTTCTTCATCGAAGCTGGTTTAAAAAACCACCTTCTTATTCTCTCGTCTGGTCAACTTAACGGCACCTTCTTATCAGGTGGATTGGTATTTACATTTTGAAGATTCATAAACATCTCGTCGAAACAATTATTGGGGCTCTTGATGAAGTTTTCGAACAAGGGCAGTACGCGGACAAAGTCATTCAGAGAAATCTGAAAGCACAAAAGCAATGGGGGGCTCGGGATCGCCGCTTTTTTGCCGAAAGTGTTTACGAAATCGTGCGCTGGGAACGCCTGTTGGGATACCTTGCGAATGACAACGATTTCTGGAAAATCTGGGGTGCCTACTGGATTCGTCAGGGGAATGAACTTCCTGACTGGGAAGAGCTGGAAGGCCTTTCCGTCAAAGGGGTGATGGCACGTCAAAAAGACATTCCGTCTTTCGCGGTGGCGCAGTCCATTCCGGATTGGATGGAAAAGCGTTTAGAAAAAGAACTGGGAGCGGAATACAAAGAGGTGGTGCGGGCGTTGAATCAGCCAGCAGAAGTTTTTTTGCGCACCAATATTTTAAAAACCACACCCGATGAGCTGCTCAAGACTTTAGCGGACGCAGGCATTCAAGCTGTCAAAGTGTCTCCTGAGTTGCCTCATGCATTGAAACTCACTGAACGAAAGAATGTCTTCATTACCGAGCCCTTTAAAAAAGGTCTTTTTGAAGTTCAGGATGCGGCTTCGCAAATGGTTGTGCCTCTTTTGGACGTGCAGCCAGGGCATCGTGTGGTTGATGCCTGTGCGGGGGCTGGAGGCAAGAGTCTTCATATGGCGTCGCTGATGAAGAACAAAGGCAAGATCATCTCTTTGGATATTCACGAGTGGAAGCTGAAAGAACTTAAAGTGCGAGCTCGTCGTGACGGGGTCGATGTGATTGAGACCCGGGTGATTGATTCCAACAAAGTGATCAAGCGCATGTACGATTCGGCTGATCGTGTTTTGCTGGACGTACCGTGTTCGGGAATGGGCGTTTTACGTCGCAATCCTGATTCCAAATGGAAGCTGTCTGATGAAGAAATTGATCGTCTGCAGGATCTTCAATACGAAATCCTGACCAGCTATGCTCCTTTGACCAAAAAAGGTGGACGCCTGGTCTATGCGACCTGCAGTCTGCTTCCCAGTGAAAATGAAAAACAGATTGAAAAATTTATGGCAGAGTACGGGCAGCACTGGACTTTGCTAAAACAAATCCACCTTCGTCCAGACAAAGAGGGATTTGACGGATTCTACGCCGCCTTGCTGGAAAGACGTTAGTCTAAATTCCATGGGGTCCCCTCGGAGAAATCGGGGGGGCGCCGATAAGATTTCGTGATGAAGTACTTGTTTTCCTTCTTCTTGCTGTTTTCATTGCCAGCTCACGCCGGGGTTCTGGTTGAGTTGGGGGGAACCTATTTGTCTGACAGTTTGGCGACGTCTTCCTCCAAAACATCTTCTAAATATTTCTACAATTTGGGAGTCCTTTTTAGCTTTAACAAGACGGTGTGGGGAGGCTGGAACTTTGGCGGCATTTCTCACACAGACTCAGACGCGGTGACGACCACTTTTTCTTCTCAAGATACCGGGCCGTATTTGAAGTGGCAGTTTGGAAAGAATGAGATCTTCAGTCTCAGTGGGGCTTACAACCTCCTCAGTCGGGCGGCCTATAGCTCTGGATCCACCTCTGAGAACTGGGAGGGGACCAGCATTTGGTTGCAGTTTGGAGTGTCTCCTGAGGTGCGAGAGGGGCTCAATGTGGGCGCTTCTTTGAATTACTATCTTGCAAATTATACAAAGAAAACAGTCAGTAGCGTGGAATCCTCTGCGTCCAACTCCAAAACTTGGATATTCCCGATGCTGACGTTGACCAAGCGCTGGTAGCACGGTGCATCGTGCATGCAAAATAAAATGGCATCCATTCTTTTCATTTGAAAGCTCGTATTCCCCTTGATATGACCCCTGGCAATTAATAGGGGGTCCTCATGATTCGTTCACTAATCGCTATGGCGTTGACTTTGGGAATGGCATCTTCAGCGTTTGCTATCGACAAAGCTTATTTCGAAATCAAAAAAGTAAAAGTAACTGACGTTACAGAGCAATACGCTCAATCAGCGTTATTTGCAAAAAAAGTAGGTCTTCTTGAAGACTGCAACTCTCAAATGCCTTTGGCGCCTAAATTCACTGGCGACAAACAAGGTGATGTAAATCCTTTGAACGCGATCGAGTTGGTTGTAGATCAAATCATCAATATCGGTAAAAAGATCTTCAACGTAATCAATGCGGGTCGCCCTGTCGTAAACATCAAAATCGACACTGCGAATGCTCTTCCTAAAGGTTTGACTTGCTGGTCTGATCTTTCTGGCTGGAACATTCCTCAATCTAAAGTTTACAACGTTCAGTACGAAAACGGTTTCGGTATGACAGTTGTGGATTTCTCTTACCGTGTTACTTACACAGCAGGTGGTTCTGCTGATGGTATCGGTAAATACATCACAAACGCGACATTCCAACCTGCGAATGTTTCTGTTGGTTGGGGTTTCCAATTCGACGCGACGGCTGTGATCCCTTCTGTATTCAACACAGGTTCAAAGCGTGACCCTGTTGCGGGAATGCAAATGAACATGGAATGGAAAGTGACTTCTCCAATGGCTCATGAGCAATCAACTGAAAGCTACTTCGTAAGTGGTGAGAACAAGTTGATCCAACTTCAGTAGTTGGGGCTTTGGGAATTTAGAAGAAAATCTTAATTCCTGACCTAATCCCTGCGCGATCGGTGACTGTGTCATCCGTCGCAGCAGGGATTTTTGTTTTCTGGCTCTCCTTGTACCAGGTACCGAAGATTCTCAAGGCTTTAAAGTCTATAAAAAGCCCGGCTTCGGTGATACTTCCCTCCACATCTCCTAATTCACTTGTGGAAGTGGGAAGGAAATACCGATATTTCCCATCAAGACCAAAATATTTCGTGAGATAAACTTGCAATGAAGCCTGCCCAAATTGTTGGGAAAGGCGTCCTCCGGTGCTTTGTTCTCGAGTCCGTTGACCATAGTGGAGTGTGAAGGCGGTGTTTTGGATCGAGTTTCCCAAAAGGCGGATATTCAGCATGCCACTCAGATCGTTGTAGCCCTTCTCGGTGTTGTTTTCATATTCAGCAGAAACCCCTACGAATTGCGCGTAGGCGGCAAGCTCCCCCGCATACGAGGTGTCTGTGGTGCTTGTTCCTGAGTTTTGCACTTCGGTTTTCATCGCATTGTAAGAGCCCCCAAGCATAAATTCAAAAGGGGAGGGCGAGTTGACGGAGAGCCACATATCCATCATGCGGTTGCGGTTTTTCATGTCCAACCACTCTGTCAAAGACCATCGGCCTTTTTCTCGGTTGGCGGCTCGTTGAGTGAAGTCGATACCACTTCCCCAGCGGCTGGCGCTTTGAGCCTGAGTCGATCCTGAAAACGCGATAATGCACAGTAGAAGCAAAGATGAAAACCTAGACATAACCCCATTTTCTCGCTTTTATGGGGGAAGGTCTAAGAAATCCCTCGTTGATACATTGTTAACGTCTCAAAAAAGGATACGTTGTGGTTCATGATTTTGATCCCTTTGCGCTAAGAATTTCTGGCGATTTTGGTATTCGCTGGTACGGACTCTCATACATGATGGGGTTCATTTGTGCTTATCTGCTTATTCGTTGGTTGGCGCAAAGGCAAAGATCAGGACTGACAGCTCAGATGGTGGGTGACTTTGTGACCTACGCCGCGATTGGAACTTTGGTGGGTGGACGTTTGGGGTATGTGCTTTTCTATGGCCCTGATTTGTTCTTGAAGTTTAAATCCACATTTCCTTTTTGGGGAGTCTTAGCCGTCAATGAAGGTGGAATGGCCAGCCATGGCGGGATTATCGGGATTGTTCTGGCGTGTTTGTTGTATGCTCGTAAGTATTCCGTGAACTCTTTGTATCTTTTGGATCTTGTCGCCGTGACGGGACCCATTGGTGTGTTTTTTGGTCGCATTGCGAACTTTATCAATGGCGAGTTGGTGGGACGTCCTTGTGATCCGTCTTTCCCTTTGGCGGTGAAATTTCCGCAAGATATTTTCATGTGGCCTTCACAAGAAGTCACACGATTGCCGGATCTTGCTCCCGTGGTTGAAAAAATCGGTGTGGGGCGTGAGCAATGGTTAGAGCTTGTAGAAAAGTTTCGTTTTGACGTGGGTTCTCGTGATCAGCTTTATTCCATCATGAATAAAGTCGTTGAATCCATTCAAGAAGGAAATACGGCGGCCAAAGAGGCGATCGCACCTATTTTGACACCTCGTTATCCATCACAACTTTTCGCAGCGGTGGGTGAGGGGCTTTTTCTTTTTGTCTTTTTGTTTTTGTTATGGAGAAAACCTCGTAAGCCAGGATTTGTCGCGGCGACCTTTGTTCTTCTTTATGCGATCGTGCGCGTGATTGATGAACACTTCCGTATGCCTGATGCCCATATTGGTTTCCAATGGTTGGGGTTGACTCGAGGTCAGTGGCTTAGTGTCGCGATGTTTGCAGTGGGTTTGATACTCATGTTTGTCTGGACTCGCGCAAGTTCCTTGAATGTTCCTGGTTGGGGTAAAGGGCACTCGATCAAACTTGGACGGAAGTAGTCGGCGCTCGGTGGGCGAGGATGGGGAGAGTTCCCCTGGGCGAAAAACGCTCAGACAGTCCTCGCGCCTGGAGGGGCTTGCTGGCATTGTGGGTTTTGTTTTTTTGTCTTTTGATTGGAAGGGCTGATTTTTCTTGCTCTGATTGTAGCTATTTTTTTTCCAGTGGGAATTCGAGCAGAGACTAAAAGCTGTCCCGAAGGACAGTTTTGGGTCAAATCTCACTATCGTAACGCCTATGTTAGATTTGATGGGAAGTTTTTTTCTGCGACAGAAGTTAGGGGGCACTGTAAGAGTCACTCTGCCATATATAAGTCATGGGAAGGGAGATTTCAGAATTCAAAATATACAAGTTGGCCTTATGCCAAGGAGGTCTTTAAGGCTTGGACGATTGCTGATAAGGAAAGAGTTATAGAAGTCCTTGAGACCCTTCCTGAAGAATTGTTGAGTAATAGTATTGAGGGGATCTATCGAGCCGTAAGATCGAAGGACTTTCCAAATCCAGCAACGTCAGCAGAGGGCATCATTGTGATTTACGATTCTGCCTTCGAAAAAAGGTACAACTTGCAAAGAGTAATCGCCCACGAGCTTGCACATCAGATGTATTTGGATCTTTCTGAGATTGACATTACAGATTATCAGTATTCCACGAACTGGATTCCCTTAAGAGATAAGCAGAAGCGTTATATTTCTCGAAAGGATGGCTTCGTTCAGGACGATGGTCGAGAATCCCCCGAAGAAGACTATGCAAATAATATAGAGTTCTATCTAAATGAGCCTGAAAAACTTAAGAAGGTGACGCCGAATGCCTATAATTGGATTAGAAGGCGATTTGGTGATAAATTTAAATTGAGGAGTGGGCGATGAGACATATGAGATTTTTGTTACTGCTTCCTTTATTTGCCTGGAGCATATCTTGTGCGTCTCGATCCTCTCAGGCGGACTCATTAAGTTTATCAAGGGTGGACAGAGTTCATTGGGCCGACGTCAACACATCAACAGCCGAAAGAATTTTTGGGAAACCTGATATTCGAGAATATGCGGATTCTGAAAGACGGGAAGATGCATGGGTGTATCTTGGTGGAGAGCCAAAAACGACGCGTTTGTCTTTAATTTTTAACGCTCACACGGGAACCCTCCTTTCCGCCAACTGGTTTTTTAGGGCCACAGACTCTGAGGCAAACTTGGAGAGCTTAGCGAAACGATATTCTCATCTTAAATTCGATCTTGAGCATCCTTATGAGAATGGTGATGTTCGAGGTCCTAAAATGTTATTTTATTCCAGTAAAGATGGCGGAGTTGAAATCGCTGTCTATAAGCGTTCTAAAGTTGTCAGCTCTTTATCTTGGGAGATAGCGCCGAGTCTTGCTCCTGAAAAGAGAAAGCCTACAAGTCATTAGTTTTTTGAGGGCTCTATGAGGGAAATTCATAGAGCCTTTTTCTTTTTTTAGATTTTAAAATCAAAAGTTTGAAGTTCGGTGCGGGAGATTTCTTTTTGTTCTCCGGTGGCGAAGTTCTTAACTGTGACGGTTTTATTGGTCACTTCATTGCTGCCGAGGATGAGGGCGTAGTGGGCGTTCAGCTTGTTGGCTTTTTGCATTTTTTTGCCCATTTTTCCAGAGAGGAAGTTTTCCGCCTTGAGGCCTCGGCTGCGGATTTCGTGGGCGACTTTGATGCTTTCTTCTTCACCGAGGTCATCGGCGCCAATGACAGCGATAAGGACTTCGGATTGAATCGCTAACTCTTTCGGAGTGAGGTCGGCCAAACGGTCGATCCCTGCGGCCCAACCGACACCCGGAGTTTTTGGGCCCCCCATGGTTTCAATCAAACCATCATAGCGTCCGCCGGCAAGCACGGTGCCTTGTGCGCCCAGCTTGGCCGTCGTGAATTCAAAAACAGTGTGAGAATAGTAATCGAGGCCACGCACTAGGTGAGAATTGATCTTATACGGGATCCCCAATTTCTCGATGCCGTCCAAAACTTTTTTAAAGAACGTTTTCGAAGTTTCATTGAGGTACTGTTCAAATTTTGGCGCTAGGGCGTTGATTGTTTTGTCGCCTTCATCTTTAGAGTCCAAAATGCGCAGAGGGTTTTTTTCCAAACGCATTTTGCTGTCTGCCGACAGTTGCTCTTGATGAGCCGTGAAGTAGCTGACTAAAGCCTCACGATAAGCGGCGCGACTTTCTGAGTCTCCGAGGGTGTTGATCTCCAGGGTGCAGTCGGCGGAAATGCCGATTTTTTGCAGGACGTCCCACGCCAAAGCGATGCACTCGACGTCGGCCAGGGGGGAGTCATAACCTAAACACTCTGCGCCCAATTGGTAAAATTGACGATATCGTCCTTTTTGTGGTCGCTCATATCGAAACATCGGGCCGGAGTAATAAAATTTTAACGGAAGGTTTTGACTCAGTCCTTCAGAGATAAAAGCGCGTGCGACGCCCGCCGTCCCCTCAGGTCTTAATGTGAGACTTTCGCCTCCACGATCTGTAAAATCATAAGTCTCTTTATTCACAACGTCGGAAGTTTCGCCGAGGGTGCGATGAAAAACGTCAGAAAATTCAAAAATCGGAGTTTCAATTTCTCCGTAACCGTACAAAAGGGCCTTCTCATAGGCTGATTGTTCGACAAAACGGAAAAGAAGACTGTCCTCGGGAAGGAGATCACGGGTGCCGCGAACTCTTTGAATTTTGCTGCTCATATTTTCGGCCTCACTCTTCAGTGGAAAGTTCCTTTATAGCAGAGCTAAGGGCAGTGCGCAAAGCTATTGCATTTAAGGTGAGCCTTGTCTTTAATAGAAAGGAGCCCCTATGAGGGGGGCTTTTGGGAATTGGGACGAATGATGAAAAAATGGGTTCTGGCGGGAGTATTCATATTAGCGGCGGTCACGGGGGCCGTGATTTATCAAATGCTGGGCTCGCGGGGTGGAGCGCTGAACGGGGTCGAGGTGGACTGGCGACTTCTTGGGGAGATGGACTATATCACCGGAAAGTCTTCGTCAGAGCTGCAAGCTTTGAATGGTAAAAGCGTTAAGATCCCTGGATTTATGGTGCCTCTCGAAGACAACCAACGGGATGTCGTCGAGTTTTTGTTGGTGCCAAGCCCGCAGGCTTGTATTCATGTTCCACCTCCTCCTCCCAATCAGATGGTTTATGTGAAGATGAAGCGTGGGACAGATGTGGCAGTGGGCCCGATCTGGGTTTATGGGACGTTGAATTTAGTGACAAAGAAATCCATGTACGGCGATGCTTCGTTCGAACTCGTGGGCGAGGCGATAGAACCGTACAAATAATCTCTCAAAGGGGGTTTTATGTTTAAGGTCCTTTTACTTTCGACAATGGTTTTTGCCGCACGAGAGCACGGAGCGCATATGCATGGCGCAGGCAAAGTCAGTATGGCCTTTGATGGCAAAAGAGGTAAAATCGAGTTTCACGTTCCCGCCGAGTCTCTTTATGGCTTTGAGCACGAAGCTAAATCAAAAAAAGACAGACAAAAAAAAGAACAGGCTCTGCTGAAGTTAGAGGAAAAGATTTCAGAGATGATCGTTATGGATCCTTCCTTAAAGTGTGAGATCAAAAAAGAGATCTTCGAAGTGAATCAGCAGAAAAATCACGCCGAGGTTGAAGCCGAGTTTGGTGTATCTTGTGAGGCTCCCGTTGCGGGCAGCGAGATTTCTTTTCATATGCAAAAAATCTTTCCTCGTTTAAGGAAAGTTCAAGTGGACGTCGTTGCGGATGGTGTCCAAAAATCCCTCCAGGTAACCAATAACGGAGACAGTCTTGGCCTCAAGTAACATCTTAATTGAGATTCGTGATTTACAGTATGTCTATCCAGGGCAGGCCACGCCGACTTTGAAGATCCCTGAATTTTCCATTGTGCGTGGTGAGCAGCTCTTTCTTTATGGTCCCAGTGGGACCGGAAAGACCACCTTGCTGGAAATGCTTTCCGGAGTGTTGAAGCCGTCTCAGGGAAGTTTGAAGATATTGGGTTGTGACTTTGCTAAGATGAGTGATTCGGAGCGGGACTCTTTTCGCGCCGAGCATATGGGATATATCTTTCAGAACTTTAATTTGATTCCTTATCTGACGGTGCAAGAGAACATTGAATTGCCTTTGCATCTAAGTGCGGCCCGCCGGGCTCGGTTAGGCAGTGTCGATACGGAAATGGTGATTCGCGCTTTGTGCGGAAATCTAGGTATTGGAGAGTTGCTGGGTAAAAAAGTCGCTGAATTGAGTGTCGGTCAACAGCAGCGAGTCGCCGTAGCTAGAGCTCTCTTGGGAAAACCAGATCTGTTGTTGGCCGATGAACCAACCTCAGCTTTGGACACGGATCATCGCGAGAAGTTTTTGAAACTGATGTTTGAGTTGTCTGATCTTTACGGAACAACCGTGGTTTTCGTATCTCATGATCGCAGCATGGAAAAACTTTTTAGCCGCTCCATCTCGTTGGACTCCATTAATAAGGTTGGGTGATGGTCTTCTTAAAATTGGCAATCAAGTCCTTGAAGAATCGCATTTTTGCAACGACGTTGACGGTGATTTCTATCGCCCTCAGCGTGTCTTTATTGCTCTCTGTTGAAAGAGCAAAGCGCGCGGCCGAAGAAGGGTTCACGCAAACCATCAGTAAGACAGATCTTATCGTGGGAGCTCGCAGTGGTCCCTTGCAGTTGATCTTATACACGGTTTTTAACATGGGAAGTGCCACTCATAATATTTCTTATGAGACCTATGAGGAGATCAAAAAAATCCCGGCGATCGAATGGACCATTCCCTATTCGTTGGGGGACGGACATCGCGGCTTCCGAGTTGTCGGGACCAACCAGGATTTCTTTAAGCATTACCACTATCGTGGAGACCACAAAGTGGAGTTTTCCCAAGGAGGAGAATTTCGCGATTTGTGGGATGTTGTTCTTGGCGCGGATGTCGCTCGTAAATTGGGATACAAACTCGGGTCCCGTGTGGTGGTCGCTCATGGTGTGACCAAAGGGGAAGGTATTCAAGAGCACGATGACAAACCTTTTGTCGTCGCGGGGATTTTGGAGCCGACAGGAACTCCTTTGGACCGTGCGGTGTACATGTCCTTGGAGGGGATGGAAGCCTTGCATGTGGATTGGCAAGAAGGGGCCGCGCCCACGGCTGAAAAAATCATTCCCCGTGAACAACTCACAAAAGAAAAATTGAAGGTTCATACCATCACTGCCTTTTTTGTTGGTGCGAAATCGCGCATTGAGACCTTGAAATTGCAGCGAGAGATCAACACCTACAAAGACGAACCGTTGTTAGCGATCATTCCTGGAGTCACACTGAGTGAACTGTGGCAGGGACTGTCGTTTGTGGAAGGTGTCTTACGTATTATTTCCTGGATGGTCGTGCTGGTTGGATTTATGGCGATGTTAATTGCCCTCACCACAGCGTTGAACGAGCGTCGTCGTGAGATGGCAATTTTGCGGGCCGTGGGAGCGAAGTCCCATCAAATTGTGGGTCTTTTAGTGTTTGAGTCGGCGCTGTTGACGGTTCTGGGAATTGCCTTAGGGGTCTTTTTATCATGGGGACTTGTGGCCGGTTTAAAACCTTGGATCGAATCTGAGTTTGGCCTTTATTTGGTCGGCCCCTGGTTTACGTCGCGTGAGCTGATTTATCTAGTCATTACATTGATTGGCGGCACAGTGATTGGTTTGATCCCGGCCTTGAGAGCACAAAGTTTAGCTCTTAAAGACGGGTTGAGTGTCAAACTATAGACGCACTTTCATGTCAAAGCACTCCTTGAGAAGAGCTTAAGTCATCCGTTAGGATGTGGGGATCTTTTCAAGGAGCCAACGATGCAATCTATTTCTACGTGTTTGTGGTTTGATTCGGAAGCTGAAGAGGCCGCTAAATTCTATACCTCCATCTTTAAGAACTCGAAGATTTTAAAAGTCACCCATTATGGGGAGGCGGGATTTGAAATCCATCATAGGCCCTCAGGAAGTGTGTTGACGGTGATTTTTGAGCTGAATGGTCAGCAGTTTATGGCGTTGAATGGAGGCCCCGTTTTTAGATTCAACGAAGCAGTTTCTTTAGTGGTGAATTGCAAGACGCAAGAGGAATTAGACTATTATTGGGCAAAACTTTCTGAAGGGGGAGACAAAAATGCCCAACAGTGTGGGTGGCTCAAAGACCGGTATGGTCTTTCGTGGCAAATTGTCCCGGAGGCCTTAGAGGAAATGATCAGCGACTCGGACCCGGTGAGATCGAACAAGGTCATGGAGGCTTTGTTACCGATGAAGAAGCTCGATATCTCGACCTTGGAGAAAGCGTATCGACAATAAGATTTTAGTACAAAGGGCCGACCTTGGAAGGTTAGGCCGCTTTGACTTTTACTTTGTCGGCGGACTCGGCTTCATAGTCAGAGTAGGGCGTTGAAACTTCGACCATGCTGCCGTCGCTAGCGCGATAGCCGCGCACTTTGAACATTTTCAAGGCTTCCGAGCGACCTTTTACTTCGGCGGCTCCGGCCAACTCAATCTTGAAGTCTTCGCCAATTTTCTCAACCACAGTGTCAGAAACAAGAAGATCGGCGCCGAAGGCTTTGGTGGAAGCTTCGATACGAGAAGCCGTGTTGACTGTGTTTCCGATCACCGTGTACTCCATACGCTCGTCAGAACCGATGGTTCCTGAAATTGCCGCTCCGGCATGTAATCCCATACCAATATTGATGGCAGGTTGCCCGCGACTGAGGCGCAATTCGTTGAGGCTTTCAAGGGCCTTCCGCATTTCCAAACAAGCGCGCACGGCATTGTGTGGGTCACGATCCGAACCTCGAGGGGCTCCCCAAACCGCCATGATCGCATCTCCGATAAACTTGTCGACGACACCGCCATGGGCGTTGATGATTTTTACCATCACTCCAAAATATTCATTGAGCATCTCAACGACTTCTTCGGGAGATCGTTTTTCAGAGAAAGCCGTGAATCCACGAATATCCGAGAAGAAAACCACCACGTCTCTGGATTTACCGCCAACACCGATATCTTTACTGATCAAGTCCTCGGCCACAGAAGAGCCGTGGAATTTCGAGAAAAGACTTTTCACTTTGTCGCGTTCTTTCAGACCATCCGTCATGTGATCGAATGCTTCGGCCAAGTCACCCACCTCATCATGGGATTTCACTTGGGCACGGGCTTTGACGTCGAAGTTTCCTTTGGAAACCAAGTTGATCATCTCGGCCAATTTTTCAATCGGGGAGGTCAGGGTCATTGAGAATAAAAAGATAAAGAAGATCGCCATGGAGATGGCGGATCCCGCTACAAAGATGGCTCGACGTTTTACCTCATGCGACACTTCGAGAATCGTTTCTTCCGAGGTTTGAGAAACGACGGTCGCTCCAAAAGACGTTTTCACAGAGGCGCCAAAATAGTTTTTCTCGGAATCTGGATCAATGAACTTTGTTTGATATTGTGGAGACTTTTGAACCAAGGCCTTTTGTACGAACGGGTTTTTATTCATATTCAGGCGCGCCATGGCCTTTTGTTCATCTTTATGAGCTAACAGCTCGCCATAACGATCGACTAAGTATTGAGTTCTTTCAGAGGGATCGGTGAAAGGTTTTTCCAACGGAGCCAAGGTCACGTCCGCCAAAGCGATATGAGTGATTTTTCCCTGAACATCCCGGATCAAGGGGATTCCGATAGTCACCATCGCAGGGGCTTTCGGATAAGAGGCATTTTTTAACTCGATACTTCCTTGAGCGACCGAACGAATCGGGAACTTTTGCCAAGAGCGCAAATGAATCAGGTAAGTAGCGGTAAGACCATAGGGACGAAGTGATTCTTCCTTTACTCGGCGTGCGACAGTTTCAACGGAGCTTCCGTTGAGCTTCAAAATTTCTAAGGCCACAAAGTTTTTGTCTTTTGTAAAGTTGAAGTCAAAGTCATCGCCCGTGCCATTTTTTTCTGAGGTGCCTTTCATTAAAAGAGAGGCTGTCACGCGGGTCTTATCAACTAACGAGCTGACAATGTTATCAACTTCTTTTGCTTTGGCGGCCGCCGATTCCAGGTTGGCGATATCCACTTGCTCTGAGGCTTTCTTTTCAAAGTATGCTGAAGAGATCCAGGTGATGGTTCCAGTTGCGGCCACCAGAATCAGAATTGTCACTGTAATGAGTTTGGTTGAAATAGGTATTCTCATACAATCTCCACGAGCTAGAAAGCCCACTCCGCAAAAAAGTTTAGATAGTTTCCGACGATAGTGGACTCATTCACATCTCCATCAACCGCAAAGTTGCTGGAGCTAGGAACCGCATTATAAGACATTTTATCTTCACGACGGGCGTAACCCACCAGACCCGTAAAGGTCGGCGTGAAGCGATAGCTGCCCAAGAATCCAAATTGAGTGGACAAAGACGGAGTGAGAGGTTCTCCATTGGGTGTGCTGATCTTCATCAAGGACATATACATGTGTGCATTAATTTGCAAACCCAGTTTGGGCGTCAGGGAATACCAGTACTCAGCTCCTAAATGCGGACCTGCAGAAGAAATCTTAAGATCTTCGGATTGACCCGAGAAGGGATCGCCCACGGTCTCAGGAAGTTCTTTGTAGTAAGGTCCCATCTGAAAGCGCGCTTCACCACGGTCGCCTACGGACTTGCGATAGACAGCGTTCAGCTCTGTGGAAGCAAAAGTTTGAGTTTTTCCATTGAATGTAAATCCGCTGAGATCAATGATGCCCAAAAATCCCCACGGAGTATCCGGACTGAACCAGCCCACGCCCATTCTGCCGGTTCCTCCCATAGCACTATAGGCAACCGAAGAGTTCTTTTCGGGATTAATTCCGCGGAACTGCATTTCGGTAATAAGATAACTTGCGATAGCATACCATCCAGTGACGCGATCAATGGATTTTCTTACAAGCGCGGTGTATTCAGCCGCAGGGGAACGGTCGCCATTGCGCACTGAAAAAGTTTGTTTAATGAGAGTCGAGTGGGGTCGCATGTCCGACTTGGCGCGAACCGCTATTTGATATTTTCCCCCCGGCCAAGACTGATCGAAGGCCAGAGAGTCTTCCTCCGTATTTTCGATCACTTTAAATTTTTCCCACTTTTTAGTCGTGGGGTTGCCCTTGAAGATATAGACATCGTATTTAGTGGCGTAGTCGGGACGGGTCCACTTGATCTCGCGCACGAACTCACTTTCAGGTTTATCAATCTTTGGGTTCTCCAAAACCTTGCCAAGAACCGAGAACTGACTGACGGCGGTGGCTTCACTTTGAATGCCTTCTTTGTTGGAGGCGGAAACTTTCCAGGTGTAATTCATCGCAACAGGGACGGATGTTTTAAAGGAGGGCTCGCTGAGCACCTCTGAAATTTGTGTTTTTCCATCTTCCGAAGTCAAACTGAAGTGATACTGATCTGCGCCAGGTACGGGAGCCCACTGGAATTCCAGTTTGGTCTTGTCGGTCTCTTTGGTCGTAATACGAGATCGGGAGGCGGGGAATTTGAGAGCGGCCGTGTCCAATCCCACATTAAAGTCACTCTCCGGGCTCCATTCTCCAGGAACACCGCGATAGTCGCGAGAGCGCAACTTCATAAGATATTTTCCCGGAGTCAATCGTCCGTTCCAGGCCGCTTCTTGAACCTTAAAAGTGAAAGTTTTAGGATCTTTTTCTTTCACTTGAGTCAGTTCAATTTCATAGCTTTTCGCGCCCTCAATCGCTTCCCACTCGAAATTCACAAGTCGGCGATAGGGGGCCGCCCAGACCGTCGCGGCCCAGAGTGTGAAGATAAGAATAAAAAACGCGCTACGCTTTAGCATCAGTTGACCTTAATCTTTTTGAGTGTCGGAGCGCGAACGCCGGATCTATCTGGTACGATCAGCTTTCGCGAAGGTCCTTGTTCACTCTTCCGTCCATAAGAATCATAAGCGGCCACTTCAACTTCATATTCGCCAGGCAACAGGTTTTTCAACGCCGTTGAGTTTTTCAAATATTTTGTACGTTTAAGTTCTTTGCCATCTTTACGAATGGTCAGCCAGTACTCTTTGACTCCATCCAAGGCGGTCCACTCAAGTTGAGTTTTGCCATCGAGAGTTGCCTGGAGTGTGCCTTCTGCGGGAAGAAATTGCGGTGATTGCAAAAGAGGCAGAGGTGCCACCGTCAAAGTTTGTGACAAAGTGGTGCCAAGAACTTGACCGTCTTTGTTCAGAGCTTCAATCGAAGCAATGTAGCGACCGGGCTTGCTGACAGGAGTTGAAAGAGTGGTGTCTTTGACTTCCATGGTAGCCGCTGAAGAGGGATCCGCATTTTCTTGAAGAAGTTTAACTCTCCATGATGTGACTTGTTCTGTCTTATCCGCTTTCCATGACAGGCCTAAGCGAGGACTTTCCACGTAGTACTGAGTCGTTTGCGCTTCCGGCATTGTGAAATTGACTTCCACAGGAACAATCGGAGGAGGTGTCGGCGCTTTTGCTTGGACATTCACCTCATTGGAAGGTTTAACGACAAATTTTTGAACCTTACCTAAAACCGGCTTGTCAGAATCAACATAATAAGAACTCATACGCCAATAGTAAGTGCCGGCCTTTAAGGAAGGCACAGTAAAGCTATCTTCATTCGTGAAGGATTTGGCGGTGAGTTTTTCCTTGAGGTTTGGATCTTTCCAAACTTCCAAAGTCATTTGTCTTGTGTCGTCGCCCTTTTGCCATTTAAAGGTTAAATCAAAGGGTGTACTGGAGGCGGGAATTTCGGCATCCGCCGTCGGGAAAACCACCGTCGGAGCATATCGCGCCAAAACTTCCGTTTTATAGATGGGGCTTTCAGCAACCACATGCCCGTCAGGATTTGTTCCTACAAGTTTCCAGTAGTGACGTCCAAAGGGCAGTGATGCCATAACTTGTGATTGATTTAAAGGAGCCTTGACCAACTCTTTCAGTTGTTTTCGGCTAGATCCCACCCAAACAGAAACTTGAGTGTTTGCAGGGAACCCTTGCCATTGGAAAGGCACGGGCTGCAAAGACTCCGCATCCATGGCAAGAGGTTTTTGCGGCAGTGGACTTAAGATCTTGATCTCAGTTCGTGAGGTGAGGTCTTGACTTTGTCCATCACTTCCTTTGATCGAAGCTTTTCCTTCAAGAACTTGAACGTCGACGGAATCGCCACGTCCTTTAGAAAGAGACGCCGACGCACGCGAGAGATCGACTTTTCCTTTAGCGGAATTTAGAACCAGTCCCGGGGCGTTGGTTTCATTTCCGGCCTTCGCGTTAACAAATAGACTACCTTCCATCAGATCCAAGGCGATTTCGCCTTCGGACTTTTTAATGACGATCAAAGACTCAGGTTCCAGATCTAAATAGCGATCCGAATCGACAAATTGAATTCGAACTTCTCCACGTTCACTGGTACGAATCGCTTCTCCGTTGTAAAGGGGCTCTCCCGTATTTACAAGCTGCCACAAGAGGCGAGAAGACGGACGACGTTGAATGTCTTCGACAACTTTGCCCACGTAAGCCAAAGGCTTTTCATTTCCATGAGCGGAAATTCGATGATCTGTAGACTGATACCAATACCAGGTTACAGCAAAAACAGACGATGATGTGAGCGCGGCGATAAGCAACCGTTTCCACTGTTTTTTCATCATTTCCTCCTCAATTGTTTTTCGGAGATTTTCTCTGGATATTTAATAGCGCTTAAGTCTAGGTCCGACGTTCTTCTAAGAAATAGTTGGGGGCAAATAAGAAAACGGACTGGAACCTTTCTGGTAGATGGTCTAGAGTCTTGCACTATGGACACTAAAAAGAACTACATCACCCTCGAAGGTCTAGCAAAACTCAAGGCAGAGTATCATGAACTCATGCATGTGGAGCGACCCAAACTTGTCGAGGTTGTCGCATGGGCGGCGAGTAACGGGGATCGCTCTGAGAACGCCGACTATCAATATGGCAAGCGCCGACTGCGTGAAATTGACAAGCGCGTTCATTTTTTAACTAAAAGAATTGAGGACGCCGAAGTCGTGGACCCTAAGCAGATGAAAGGGAATACGGTTTTGTTTAGTGCGACGGTGACGTTGATTAATGAGGAAGGGGACGAACTCAGTTATCAAATCGTCGGCGAAGACGAGTTCGATCCCAAAAAGGGTAAGATTTCCTGGAAGTCTCCGGTGGCCCGGGCCCTTTTGGGCAAGAAACTGGGGGATGAGGTGCGTATTGTCAAACCGGCCGGAGAAGAATTCGTGACCATTGAGAATATCGAATTTAAGTAAAAATTTCAGGTTCTGTCAGATTTTCCTTCCCATTTAGATTAACTTTTTAAGGCACTGTGTATTTTTATTTTAACGATTGAATTTGTTCTCAGAAATTAGCAAACTGCTTCGGCATTGGGGGGGGAATCATGAAAGTTATCACAAAAATAGCATTGGGTGTTTTTTCAATTACGACGATTTTGACTTCTTATCAGGTTGCGGAAGCAAGACGAGGTAATGCCGATAATCAAGGACAGTATCAACAGGGGCAATCTTCAGCTGTCACAGACACGGCGAATGATCAAGAGCTCGTAAAAGCTGTGAATAGTCAGCGTCGTTTGAACTTTGTTGAAGGGGGAAGCCTTGTTGTGACAAGAGTCCTGCCTGACGACAATGATGGACGTGAGCATCAAAAGTGGATGGTTCGCCTTTCTAATGGTAAGACCATGCAGGCTGTGTATAATTCGGACATGTGCCCTCGCGTTCCCGTCAAAGAAGGCGACGTGATTGCGATGGGTGGAGAGTTCATTTGGACAAATCGTGGGGCCCTTCTTCATTGGTTGCACCATGATCCTCGCGGAAATCGTCCCGATGGATATGTTTATTTAAATGGGAAATTCTATTGCAAAGGCTCGAATTAATCTCATGTGATGCTCCTTTTTGGGCCGACAGTGGTCATGGCCAAACTTTGTGGGCGCACTTTCTTAAGTCACCAGAGTTACAAAACTTAGGACAAAATTTTGAAGTCGATCTTCCGGATGGAGATCGACTTTTTTGTTTTTATCTGCAAGGGACTTCGCCTTTTGTGGTGAGTTTGTTCCACGGGCTTTCGGGGGATGTTCATGCGGACTATATGCAAAGGACGGCTTTGCTTTGTCAGAAGTTGGGACACACCGTTGTTCTAGTGAATCATCGCGGGGCGGGACAGGGGGCCCCTTTTGCCAAGCATCCTTACCATTCCGGGCGGGCCGAGGATGTTTCACGGGTTTTAGAGAAGCTTCGTCAGATGTTTCCTAATAAGAAACAGATCTCTATTGGTTACTCCATGAGTGGCAATATTTTGCTGTGTTTGCTGGGAGGCTACCGCGGGCAGTTTAAGCCTGATGGGGCCGTCACCGTCAATGCGCCAATCAATCTTTTAAATGGGTCGCGGCTTTTAAAGACAGGATTCAACCGCCTGTATGATATGCGATTCGTGCATCGCCTGCGCAAGACGATAGCCGAGAAGTATCAGCAAGGTTTGATTCAGGAAAAATACGAGATCCCTCTGTGGTCCACAATTTGGGATATGGATCAGATCTACACGGCTCCGGCTTCGGGATTTAAAGATCGAGAAGACTATTACAATAGCTGTTCGGCGATCCACTATCTCTCTAACATTGATATTCCGACTTACGTTTTGACCGCTCAGGATGACCCTTTTGTGTCTGTTCAGGACTACATCACGGCGCCCTTTTCAAAGTGGGCGCAGATGCATATTGAGTCGCGTGGGGGACACTTGGGGTATCTCACTCGGAGGGTCACTCCGTTGGGCTCTCATCGTTGGCTGGATTATTATCTGTCTGAGGCGCTGAAGGCTTTAGAAATGACCCTTTTGCAGGGTTGACACCGCCGATTGCATCTTTAACGATAGTAAACAATGAAATCAGTTAAGGGCACACATTACTCTTTGACGGTGGCGTGGATGGTTCTGCTTTGTGGAGCAATCTTCACGCGATTCTATGATTTAACCAATAAGCCCCTTCATTTCGATGAAAGTATTAATGGCTGGTTCGTCCTGCAGATGCAGACTGTGGGATTTTATAAGTACGATCCGAACAACTATCATGGCCCTTTGTATTTTTATATGCTTCAGTTCTTTGAGTTGTTGTGGGGGCAAAGTGTTGAAACCTTGCGCGCCCTTCCCGCCGTTTTCAGCGTCTTGAGCGTCATGATCTTTTCTTTTGGATTTTTATCTTCGAAGTCTGTTCAGCGATGGATGATGTTGTTGCTTTTGTTAAGTCCGGCCTTTTTGTTTTTTGGACGCTCGGGAATTCATGAGATGCCTTTCGTGTTTTTTCAGATTGTTTTTGCCTTGGGAGTGCTGCGTTGGCTGGAAAAGTCAGACGCGAAGGCCTGGGCCTTAGGGCTTGTGGGACTTTGGGGAATGGTGACGCTTAAAGAAACTTTCACTATCACGCTGTTCTGTTGGGCTTTGGCGTTAGCTACCTTAGGTTTGTCTGAAGTGCGACGACTGTTTTCTTGGAAGAATTTGAAAGAAGCCTGGAGCCCTCGTCTGACGGTACTTTTGAGTCTTCTGGGACTTTTCTTTGTGCAGCTTTTCACGGGCTTTTTTAAAAACGGATCGGGTCTGTTGGACTTCGTCAAAGCCTTCTTGCCCTGGCTCAAAACAGGAGTGGAAGGGAAGGGGCATGAAAAACCATTTGGATATTGGTTGCAGGTTTTGGGGGAGGCCGAGCCCCTGGTTTTGTTGGGAGTCGGGATTGCCTTCATAGGTATTTTCTCACGTCATAAAAGTCTTCGTGTGATGAGTGTGTTTTCGCTTTCACAACTTTTGATTTACTCACTCATCCCTTACAAGACAGTTTGGTGTATTCTTTCCTTAATCTGGGGTTTCTACTTTGTGTTGGCGGTTTTCTTTGTCGAGGTTCTGGCCGAAAAGGGGCGATGGAAGTACCTCTTTGGCGGAGTGGCCATGGTGCTGATGGGCTTCGGGGTCCAAAGTGCCTACAATTCAGTGTATCGCCATCCCCTGCAAATGGAACATCCCTACATCTATGTGAATTCCACTTACGAGATGAAAAGCCTTTACGATTTTCTTCGTGTTGAGACTCGTTTGCACCCCGAATTACTGGGACAGACTGTACAGATTGGAATGAAAGAACAGTGGCCGTGGCCTTGGGTTTTGCGGACCTTTAAGGATTTGCGATATGATCTTTGCGGGAAGCGTGTTATTGAAAATGCTTTGATATATCTTTGTGATTTCTCGGGAACTTCAGAGGTGGAGTTGTCGTTGGTGGAGCCTTACTGGAAGATTCCGTTGAGCTTCCGACAGTCTCGAGAAATGTCCTATGTGTATTTGAAAAAAGCGGCCTTTCCCCAAATCCCTTTTACCAAGCAAGTAGAAATAGTGGGAAGCAAAGAGGAGTGATGGTTATGAAGAAAAATCTGACCTTGCTATTGACGCTGGTTTTGACATCGCCTGTTCAGGCTCAGGTTGAAAAAGTGGATCTTAAAAAGGATCTTTCGTCAGTCGGAGTTGTTGATTTGTACCAGGCGGCGTCCTCGAAGAAAAATTTGAAGCTTTCTCCTTTATCGCAGTTAAAAGACTATGAGCTTCATTTGAAGTGGTCGGAGTGTGTGAATCTGGCCCCCAAGGTTTTTGCGGCCCAGAAAGAGCTGCGAGGATGGGTTGCACAAACGTGGATGCACTGCTTAGAACAAGAACAGAAAAAGAAGCCCAATACCGCCGCGATCGAAAAGGCGCTGGCGACATTGGAATCTCATAAAGACTTACTTGCTGAGGGACCGTGGTCGGCGGATTTAAGTCAAATCTGGTTGAACTTTCAGTTGCAGCGTTTGCAAGATCAGGTGCAAAAGAAAAATCAAAAGGCGGTCGCCTCTTTAGACTCATTGCTTATGGATGCCGACAAACTGAACAAGGAACAAAAGTCCACGGTCTATCAGTTGCTTGGTGATTTGGCTCTTTCACAGGTGAATTATTCTGAAGCGCAGTTTCTCTATGAAGAGGCTCAAGATCAAAAAGATTCAAGGTATCTGCAAGACAAAATAGAGTTTTTGATAAAAGCCAAAGGGGAAACGTCGACACCAAAATCGGCGACGGCAGCGCCCACGGAGGTCGGTGAAGAGATTAAGCTCGAGGAGCGCCTTCGTCAGTCACTCAAACAGAATGAGGCGATCGCAGCCTTGAAAGATGTTATTCAGATTTTAAATCAGTATCCCGGCAGTCGAGCGGCGAAACGCCTTAAAGATAAACCTCTGGATATCTACAACTCCTTGACCGAAAAGTTAGCCAAGATCAAAGCTTTGAATGAAATGGAAGAAGCGGATGGAACCCGTTTGTTGGACTGGGCGCAGAATCTGCATCGTCGGGGAGACTATGCCGGGGCTTTGTCGTTGGCACAAAAAGCCAATGAGAAAAATCCGGGAGCGGTGCAGTCGACCAGTGCCTTGTGGATCGCCGGTCGTTGTGCGCATTTTCTTGGGCAGTACGATCGTGCTCTGGAGTTGTTCAACAGTCTTATCACTTATCACGGGGGCTCTGACGAAGCAGCAGAAGCTTTTTTTAGAGCCAGTCTGATTCATTATCGAAAAAAAGATTTCTCAAATGCCTCTGCCTTACTAGAGCGTCTGTTGTTGCTGGGCCGGGATCGTTATGATTTGAGTGCACGCTATTGGCTGGTGCGTTCCCTTCAGGAGACCAACCCTGATCGCGCCAAACAGGTGGCCGCAGAGCTCATAGAGAAATATCCTTTTTCATACTATGGCCTGCGTTTGCAGGCAGAGTCTCAAGATGGAAAGCTGTCTTGGCCTTCAGCAAAGGATAATTCCCCCAAGTTGAAAAACGAATTTTATCTTGTCGGGGCTCAGAAGAAATCTTGGCGGCGTTTTGTGAAATTGTCGGAGGCGGGTTGGGTGGCTGAGGCCCAGGCTGAAGTCGTCAACATTCCATTTGTCAAAGATCCCACGCTGAAGGTGGCACTGGCCGAAAAAATGAGGGAGCGTCAACAGTATGTCACGGCCATCCGTTTGTTGAATGAGGCCATGGAGGCAGATCCTCGCTTGCGCCGCGAACAATTTGTGAAGATTGGGTACCCCGAAGTATTTACCTCTTTGTATCAGGCCGAAGCGGAGAGATATGGTGTGCAGGCCATCTTGTTAAGAAGTCTGACTCGTCAGGAAAGTGCCTTTAATCTGCGAGCGGTGTCGACCTCGAATGCTTTGGGTTTGATGCAAATGATTCCTCCGACGGCACTAGAGGTGTCTAAAAAATTAGGCCTGAAGGTGGAGTTGCCCGACGATATGTTTCGTCCTGAGATCAATATTCCGATGGGCTCCTTCTACGTGGCCCAGATGTTGGACCAGTTTAATGGCAATGTGCCCTTCGCCCTCGCGGCATATAACGCAGGTCCCTATCGCATGAGGAACTGGATCGAGGGACGTCCAGAAGTGGGAGAGCTGGTGTCTCAGGCCAGCGGCTCTGCTCGAGATGAGCTGTGGTTTGACGAAGTTCCGTGGACCGAAACAAGTTTTTATGTGAAAGCCATTCTTCGCAATGTTCTTCTCTATCGTCTGGTTGCAGAGTCTAACTATGTTCTAAAACCCGTCTTATGGCAGGATTTGCTGTATAAAAAGGCAAAATAAGGACGATGTTTTATTGAAAAAGTCCCCTGAGTTCTGTAGCCTGAAAACTGTGTCGAAGGAGAGACTCATGCGGAGACTTTTAACATTGAGTTTGGTCCTGGCCTTTTTGGCGGGATGTGCCCATAAAAATAACAGCACATCTGCCGGAGGCTCAGAAGGTGCCAATTCTGAAGCGGAGATGAAGGATATCAGTTCGTTCCGCCTTTCAGACCCTGAAGGACCCAAGGTGGTCGATCAAGAGTTGGAATCCATTCCCACGGAAGTGAACCCTCTTGTTGAAAAATGGATTGCCTATTTCCAGGGACGCGGACGTCCTCATATGGAAAGATATTTGGCGCGATCTACTCGCTACGAAAAACTGATGAAAAAAGTTTTGCGTGATAATGGTCTTCCTGAAGACCTTTTCTACATTGCTTTGATTGAATCTGGTTTTAGTTCACGCGCAACATCTCATGCGGCGGCCGTGGGTTACTGGCAGTTTATTCGTGGAACAGGGAAACGTTATGGTCTTGAAATCAGCCCCTTCGTGGATGAAAGAAGAGACCCCGTATTTGCAACTCAAGCCGCTGCGGAATATTTCAAAGGTCTTTATAGTGTATTCGGCTCATGGTATTTGGCGATGGCCTCTTACAATGTGGGTGAAAACCGCGTAAAGCGTGAAGTGATGAATCACTATACGCGTGATTTCTGGGAGCTGGCTCGTAAAAAACGTCTTCCCAAAGAAACCATCAATTACGTGCCTAAGTTTATCGCGGCTAAGATGATCGGTAAGAATCCTGCGAAATATGGATTTGATGATATCGACTATTTACCACCGATTGAGTTTGATCACATCACTGTGAATAAACCGATCAACCTTCGTCAAATGTCCGACAAGTTGAATTTGAACTACGAAGATTTCAAAGCCTTGAACCCTAAGTTCAAAGGGGAAGTGGCAACGCTAAGAGGATCGGAACTTATTTTGCGTGTTCCGCCGGGAACATCAGAGGCGGCTCAGATCGCCGCTAACGAAAGTGTTGTTGAGAGCGTTCAGTTTATCGCGGACTCTGGGGATACTCAGGTCTACCGCATCCGTCAGGGTGATACTTTGAGCACCGTGGCTCGTCGTTATCGTACGACGGTGGCGTACTTGCGCGATATCAACGACTTGCCTCGCCGGAAGGCCGTGCGTGTGGGAATGAAGATCTATGTTCCAGATCGTACACCTTTGAAAGATCGTTCCGGCACTTCGCGTTCTCTGGTGGCGAAGAAATCTGTAAATACGAACGCCGAGAAGACCTCAATCAGCATCAGCAGTGATGGACGTTATTATATCGTTCAATCGGGTGATTCTTTGTATACCATTGCCCGCAAGTATTCGACCAGCGTGTCAGAGCTTCAGCGTTTAAACAGCATGAAGAGAGGTCGTACTCTAAAGGTGGGAATGAAAATTCGTGTTCCTTCCCCAGACAGTTCCTCGGTACGTGAGGTTGCAAAAACCAAAGTTCACGTTGTGAAACGTGGGGAAAATCTGTCAGCGATTGCGGCAAAATACAATGTCTCTATGACGGATATCAAAGAGAAGAACAAGATCCGCAATCCCGCCTCGTTGGTGGTGGGATCACGGATTGTGATTCCCCCAGGGGAAAGCAAACAGTAGTTTTTGATTTTTTGTGATTTACCTAAACCCTCGCTTTGAAAGAAGCGAGGGTTTTTTTATGTAAACGCCTTATTCCTCAATCGTAAGATGCCCGATGGCCTCTTTAATCTTTTGAATGGACTGATTCTTTTCTGGCGTCGCGGTTCCTTCTTTAATTTCATAACGACGGCCTTGATACAGGTAATAGATATAGTCCTGCAGTGTTTCTTCAGATATCAGAGGGTGGAGGTTCGCCATGTTGCGCACTTCCTTCAGAAGATCCGCAGCGAAGGCCAGCGTCGCGACCGCGGCGTTTTCGGGTCTTTTTAGGTCCCCTTTATCGATGTTGTATTTCTCGACGATGACCGGTGGGATTTTCTTGATTTGAGTGGGGCCTCGGCTGTTTTGGTCTGTATCCAAACCATTCCCTTTGAAAATTGAAACCACCACGGGGATATTTTGTTTCAATCGGTATTTCCAATTTGTTCCAAATTGCGTTTCTGGTGAAAGAACTCCGAATGCGAATTCCGCCAACATATTGTATTCATCGTTTTCCAAATTGAGCAAAGCCATCAAGGTGGCTTTCTCATCTTGAAGAGTGCGCACGTACTTTTTAATAAAAGTATCGGCGTAGTCGACGGTGAACTCACTGTGACGAATTTCGTTGTTCAAGGGGCTATAGTTGAAAAGCGGGCGGTTGCGCAGTACTCGAGCCGCGTTGAAGGTGATTTTGTGATTACGAAGACGGAAACGATGGTCTTCAGATTCAGGAAGAACATAGATGGTCGTCCCCGGAGAGATTCGCAGGTCCCCGACGAAAAGAGCGTGTACGGAAAGATCTTTTTCTGCCTTTCCGTAGTGAAAAAAGCCCTTGGCCTCGGCGTAGGAGTAGATTCCTGCGCCGCCACGACCGAGTTCATCCCCTGGGTAGGTTTGTACGGTCGACTTTTCAAGAAGAGTCCCTTTTTCAGAAAAGAAGAAGGCCGATTTTGATTTTTTATTCACGATCACATAAGGGGTGTCACTGTATTTCTGATGAAAGAAGTGAATCGCAGCTTCGCTGCCCTCGGTATTAATCCGTTTCTTTTCTTTGGCGTAGTCCGCATAGATCTCGGCCGCGGAGGCGGAAGACAATCCAAGAAGGACACTTACAAGAATTGAGAGGAAACGAAATGATTTCATTGATCACGCTCCGTAGTGCTTTCGTTATCGTCTCCTAAGGTGTCGGGGAGGGCTCGGAGGTTGCGACGAGTGGCCTCTTGGGTGACAGATTTTTGTGAGTTGTTAAACAGATAATAGAAGAATCCGCGCGCTTGCTGCACGATCCGCTTGTCCTTTACGATAAGAATCTGTTCATTGTTTGATTCGGCATTTTCGCTGGGATTAAAGGAGGTCCCCAAAACCGCCAAGGATTCTTCGGGGAAAATGAAAACCTTGTGATGAATCTTGGAGGTGGTTTTAAGGGCGGTGCCATCTTCTAAGCGGAAGTGTCTTTCTCCATAAACCTCTGGGGCCGTGCGAATGTTCTGTTGAAGATTTGTAACCCCCAGGGATCCCAGTGACTGGAGGATCGGGGCTTCGGCGTCGACATAATATTTGCCTGTGGGGAGATCTTTTTTGAGACCCGAGAGAGAAAGGAAAACACTCCATTCGCGCAAAGCAAAAGGCGTGTCACCCACGGAGCGAAACTCAAAGCGACCTCGTTCGTCCATGTCTCGTTTGGCTCGTTGGTAAAGAGCTTCTTGAATTTGTTTTGAAGAGAAAGCGAAATGAACAGCCTCAATGGGGCCTTGAGTGTTTTGAATCAGCGGAACAAAGATGCTCTTATTGACGTCGCCATCACCGCCCTTGGGAGAGAAAGACAAGATGATATAGGGCGCCTCTTTAGCACCTTGTTTATTGCCAAAGATTTTAAAACTTCCGCCGATGGGATATTGGCTTTGTCCGCGAATTTTGAATTCCAACGTTTTGCGCAGTTCTGCTTGAGTTACTTGCGCAGGCAAGGACCCCAGAATGATCAGGGCGTGGTTGGCATTGGGAATGGAATACACAGGTCTTTTTTCAGGGGGAAGTTGAACCAGATCTCCTTCGGGCCCAATGCAGCTTTGAGTGAAGTTCCCTGACAAGAAGAGGACGGCGGCACGCGGACCGAACGGATCGCGCACAATGATTTTTTGATGGTTCAGACCGACCGAGTTCACGGCGACGGTTTTAAAATTAGCACTTTCCAAACTTGCTAAAGAATCAAAGATGACTTTAACTTCGTTGCGGGCGGCAATGGTGCCGGCATCAATACCGCCATGGACTTTGACATTCTTTTTGAGGTGTTGATTCTTGAGTGCCTCGGCCACCACTTGCAAATCGAAGTCAAAAACGTTGTACCAGATCTCCTGCTCCGCCCCGCCAATAAAATCCACAACCACTTGGCGCAAATCATCTCCCGGCAAAACTTTGCTCTGTGGATCAGTGGGGTTTTGCAAGTGGGGATGATTCACAAAAAGTCTCATCGCACGGTAGCCCGGGGCATCCCCAGGAAGAGTCAGAAGGGCGGGGTTGGTAGGGCTGGCGTAGTTTTCGATTTGCTTGAGGAACTCGGGCGATTGCACCAAACTTTTAAGTTCTGTTTTGACGGTTTTAAGAAATTCCGCATAAGCCTCGGGTGACTCAGATTGAGACACGGCCATGCGGGAAAGAGCTTGTTCGACCAAAGGAATGTATTCGGGTTTGTTTTGAAGGATGAAGACGATCTGACTTTGTGTGAGAGGGTTTTTTTGTTGAATCAAAGCTTCATTCAACGCTTTGTAGAGGTCTTTGTTCGTCATGACCTTGTAAGTGGTATCAAAAATTTTGGGGTAGTCATAGCTGAGCGCCTGACCGGAAAGAGCCAAAAACAGAACGAACAAAAAACTGAAGAAACGAAGTGACTTCATCATGCCCAAAGACAGAGCAAGAAGTCTGCCTCCGGGGGCACGATATATTGAAGATAAAGTCAGGATTTCGACAAGAAACCCTGAGCAGTGACAAATTGGGCGCTCGGACGATCCTATTCTGGGCAGTAGCGCCCGGGAGCAATCACTCCCTTGGGGTCAAAGACACTCTTGAGTCTTTTGACGACTTGCCAGTAGTCGCTCTTAGAGTCGACAACAAGATCCATCATGGCAATGTTGGTGCGATACTGGGGATAACCAAGATCATTTAAGTTCTCAGTCATGCGTCTGACTAGGTTGTGAACTTTATCGACCTGTTCTTTGACGTCACGTTCATAGTGAATGCTGATGACCGCTTCGACAACCTGCGGAGTCACAAGATTTAGAGTGATCGCATATTCAAAACCCGAAGAACCCAAGGTGGAGTAAACTTCCTTCAACATCCGCTCGACATCCTGGGATTTGAAAGGGACAAAAGGCACGTTATAAATAAATCCTGCCTTGCCGCTATCCAGTTGATCTGGTGATTGCAACTCTTTTTGAGGAGTGATGGGCCACCAGATGCTGGGCAAGGTTTTTTCGGTGGGGACCCCGATCGTGAGGCCACGCACCACTTGGGAGACATGAAAAAGAGCACGCTTCTCTTTCAGGAACGGCAGCTTGAGCAAAACACGAATAATTCGATTGATGCGTTCATCCAACAAGGTGCAAGCTCCCCCGCACGATTTCGCAATCTTGCGCAGAGCTTGTTTCATGGATTTGATTTCTTCGGCAGTTCCCGAGAGAACTCCCACGGCGAACCATTTTCCGGGAAGATGTTTGCTCATATAAGAATGGATGGATTCTTTACTCCAAGATTCCCCTTGCGCTTTAAAATAGTCAGCAAGCAGGGGGGCCATGCCGCCATAAAGACGTCCCTGATTGAAGACGTGGGGAATACAGCGTAAGACTTGATTTTCAAGAAGGGGACGGATGGCATTCAAAAGAGGAAGCAGGTTTTTTTCGTCCTCGAGGGCGATGGTAAAAGAGCATTGTTCTTCGGGACGAGGAAGTAATTGAATTGTCGCAGAGACGACGATTCCGAAGTTGGATTGGAAGAAGAGTCCATCTAAGGAGGGGCCCACGCCGTGTTTATAGAGGTGTCCGATAGATTGAAAGCGGTGATCTTGGGCAAAACCTGTTTTAATGACTTCACCGCTGCCCAAAACGATTTCTAAAGAGGAAATAGTTTCAACGCGTAAAGAGTGATAGGCAATACCGCGCTCTAGGGCGTTGCCAATGATACTGCTGTCGCTGCTAGACCCTGTGACATCAAGGAAGTAAGGGGCGTTCAGACCCGTCAAGTGATCGGCCATGGCCTTTTGCGTGACTCCAGGCTCGACAATAGCGTAACCATGATCAAGGTCCACTTGGTGAATTCTATTGAGGCGGGAAAGATCCAAAAGAATCAGATCGTCTTGAGTTGGTAACGACGAACCAAACCCCCAATTACGCCCGCGACTGATGGGGTAAAGTCGAACAAGAAAATCATTCGCCGCTTTAACAATTTGAACGACTTCTTCTTTGCTGCGAGGAGAAACAGTCGCCGTCAGCTCTCGAGTAAAACCACTGACACAGGACTGTGGTGAGGACGGAATTGATACGAATTCTTGACCAAGTAAATCTTTGCAGAAGCTGAGAAACTCTTGAGCACCCATAAAGTCCTATCGATTTTTTGTTTAGTTTCGATAGTAAGTCTCAAGAGCTGGGGGCTCAATGAAGATTTATCTTTAAGATACAAATCAAGCCTTCGGGCCGTCTATTGACGTAAAGAGGACTGGCGCAACGGACTTGATAGAGCACCGAATTGCACTCAAGAGATTGAGTTTCTTTGATGATATGGGGCTCGATATCGTTAGGAACAACAGTTTCCGTGATTTCTCCGCGGAATATTTTTTCGGCGGTTTCGAAAAGCTTCATGGTGATCTTTTGATCTCGTTCAAAAAGAGCCCACCATTCCAAGGTGCAAAGTTCTTCCAGTGTGTAAGAGCAATGATCAAAGAAGCGGAGATTTCTAAAGAGCTGTCTGTTCTCGCTGTTGTAGATCTCAATCACATCTTCGTCAGTGAGGTGGTTGAATAAGTCCGAGCGGGGAACAAAACCCAAACGTTTAAGAGCACGCCAAGTGAAACTCAGATTGTCACTGAGGCGATCTCCGGCGGCAATTTGTCCCATGCAGAGCTCAAGATAATATCTGAGGTACTCAAGGACCTCGTCTTGTTTGGACTGAGGGAGATTAGAAAAATGGGGAGCGCCAGGACGATAAGCCTGACAACGAACTCCTTCTGTCGCAAAGAGAGCGCAGAGTTTTTGAGTGAGCCACTTAAACTCTTCGAGCCGTTGAAGACAGACAGGATTCTTTTTTTCTAATGTGTTTAATTCCATAGGGACCTCAGAGGGCCCAGCATACCCAATTGCTATGCCTTTACGCAATGGTCTGCCTTGGAATTCACTATAAGTCCGCCCAGGGGATGTAAAAATGTGATAATTGTAATGGAAATAATCAGATTTTGAGAGGGAAAAGAGACCTGCAGAAACTAAAAGTGCCTGCGAGGAATCGTCAATGATAACTCGCAAGCTAAGGGGAATGAAACCAATCCTTGTATGTAATTGTTCCTTCCATATGCACACCTCTGATTCCTCAGGTGACTCACCTTTGGCAGCTGGCTGGCGTGGTTCGCACCGACACCCCTCTAGCTTTGCGTCCCGCCGTTTCCGACGGTTTGCCTTGAGGCAAAGGAAGGATCTAAATCCTAACGAGTATAACCCTAGGAACCTCCTTTGAGTTATTCTTGATAGATCCAACCTGTTCATCATTCTTTAGAGAGGCCTGAACTCAAAACCTCTGGGTAGCAATCCTGGTGACTCGCACGTCACTTCGGTGGTTCATCATGATGATCGTGTATACGATTTTTCATCTGTGTCCTCCTTCGCTGGCCCGACCAAGCGTTCACCTGCCCTAGAGCAAGTCTCACGAGCCTCGTGGTTTCAACTCTTTCAGGATAGCTCGACCAAAGTTTTATTTTCAAGGGGGGCACATTCGATTCTCAAAATACGTCGAAAATGTGTTTCTCTTCGGGAAAAGGCGGTGGGGTTTGTTTAAAGGTGGAACGAAGACAGTGTTTAGGTGTGAGACTCTGAAGTGCTTTTCGCACTTCAGAGCGAGATATTTTTTTGGGTTAAGGCAGGATTTCGCGGATGCGATCGGCGATTTTCATGAACTCTTGCGCTTCAGCGCCGTTGCTGTTGGCTTCAACGATAGGGATGCCGGCTTCACACGCAAGACCCACGGAAGGGTTGAAGGGAACTTCACCGATTTTTTTGATCCCTTTGGATTGCGCGTAAGAATCCATTTCTCCCTTAGGGAAAAGCTGCATTTTTTCGCCGTTGGCGGGATTGATCATATAGGCCATGTTTTCAATCATACCTAACAAAGGAACATTCACGCGTTCAAACATATCGACGGCTTTTTTAACGTCGATCAAGGCCACGTTTTGCGGTGTAGAAACGACCACGGCCCCGGCCACAGGAACCTTCTGCGCCAGAGTCAGCTGAATGTCGCCAGTGCCTGGGGGAAGATCAATCACGAGATAATCCAACTCGCCCCAGTTTACATCGCGTAAAAATTGATCCATGGCTTTAAAGAGCATCGGCCCTCTCCAAACAACGGCCGCCCCTTCCTCAACTAAAAAACCGATGCTCATCAATTTGATACCATAACGAGTGACGGGCTCGAGTTGATTTGTTTCGGGATTGATTTGGGGCTTTTGTCCCAAAGTTCCTAACATTCGAGGGATACTCGGCCCATAGATGTCAGCATCAAGAAGTCCTACTTTGCTTTTACGCCCTAAAGCCATGGCCAAATTTGTAGCGACGGTGCTCTTGCCCACGCCTCCTTTGCCCGAGCTAACGGCAATGATATGTTTCACTCCGGGAATGGGGGTTTGCTTTTCGAAGGGATTTGGTGCTGCCATGCGGACACTCCTTGATAATTTTGTGCTCCCAACGAATAATAGAACTTGGATGAATAGCCAAGACTTTTTGACATTGAATTTAGTGGGGGCGGGAGCTTTCGTCTTTTGGTATCTATTGTCGCGCGGAGGGCCACAGCGTCCGACGCAGCTGAATATGAAAGCCAAGGACAGTGCGCCGTCGCTCCTGGACCCAGCACCCGTCATAAGCGGGGCTGACGAGCCCTTGCCACAACATCCCGATTTACAAGGCACTGTGACAAAACATTTAAATGTGATGTTTAATTACAATGGCCATAGCTGGGATGCGTATGAGGTTTTGGGGGTTCCGGCGGGAGCTTCGATAAAGCTTGTGACGGAGGCGTATCAAACGGCGGTTCGTCGGTCTGATAAACACTCCATTGAATTTCTTGAAACGGCTTATAAGGCGATTTTGAATAAGTACGTATAAGTTTAAGTTAGCGAGAGTAAAGACAGCTAAATCCTTTGCCATTGTTACTATGTTCCCAAAGAAATTTTCCAGTCTCATCAAAGATCACGGTGTCCTCTTGCTCGAGAGTGACGGAGTTTCCTTTCGCCGAAAAAGTTGTCGTTTCCTTTTTGCGAATCATATTGTCCTTGCTGACGACTTCTGTGAGTAGCTTCTTCGTGCCATACTCAAGGCGCTCGCGGAAGACTTTAGGGCCTTTATTGATATGGCAGAATCTTTGGCCTTCAGAAAGGGAGTGACTGCCGCTGGTATCAAGGACGAATCCCTGACATTCCATCAGCCAGTTGATCTGAGAAGGGCATCCGTCTGTTCCGCTGGCCAGATAAAAAGTGCCGTTTGGAGCCGTGTTCAGGCTTTGTGGCTCTCGTTTGACGGATTTTTCCGGAGCAACCCAAGGTTGGGTTGAAATATGCAGTCCCAAAATGAGAATAATCATGAAAGCGCGTTGAAGCATCTCCAAAACTCCTTGCTGAGTTTTATTAAAAGCAAGGGGCGTGCTGACTGAAGAGCAATGAGGTGGCACCTGAAACCATGTTTCTCAAAGTGAAATGTTGAAGTCCCGAGGTGGTGCCGAAAAGCGGCGCGCTTTATATTATTCTTCCTCGGTTCCTGGGATCTGATTATCCAGAACTTTTTTTATAAATTCGCGACCGCCCCATTTTTTTATGGCAGCAAAGACTCTGACGGCGAAAGCATCGGGATCCACGGCATACGACATGATATTGACGGAACGAACATCAGTGAACGGATCAGCAACAAGATCTTTTTGTCTCGAGAGGACTTCTTTTTGTTGGGCCACGGGCATTAGTTCCAACTGCACGGCATAGGCAATGGCCTCATGCCAGGGGCGAGCCAGGCGTTTAAAATCAGCCCCCAAATAAGAGGTCACCACCAGATGGGTCATCTCATGGAGCAAGAATGAACTGGCAAGCTCGTGAGTCCATGTCAGGCCCCAGGCAGAGCGATGTTCTTGATCGGGAGAAGCAAAGTGCATCAGGTGAATTTCTCGTGTGTCGGTATCGAAATACCCATAGACGGGAGTTCTGTTTTCGGTGTTCTCATTTTCCCCGGGAAGATAGACAATATCCTTAAAATGCAACGTCAGGTTGTCGTCCGTCTTGATTCCCATTTCAGCGAAAAAGACAGTGATTTTCTTAAACGAGCGGCAAGTTTCTTGAACTTCAAGATCGGTCCCGCCTTCAATGCGTAATTGCGGATGACCGGGGCAATTCGCCGCCCACGTCGTTGCACTGAAAAGCAGTCCAACCATCCACAATAAAAAAAAGAGCGGTTTCATTTTCCGGGACATTGAAAATCCAGGCCTTTCATTTGAGACGCAAAAGTTTCACGAAACCAGGTTTGCACTTCGACGGCTTCATCTTCGTTGTAGGAATCGTCGGGGTCTCTTCCTAAATAGTTGAGTTGTAGAAAGTGAACGTACTCATGCGCCAACGAGTCAAAGATCGTGCGCCCTCGGGGCAGATAGAACTCAACCGTCGTATTTAAGAAGATCTGATTGGTCACGGGATTATAAACATTCACAATTGCACTGGGACGCCAGCCCCAGAACTTTTCGACAGCATCTTGGTATTCCTCCAAGGTGATCTTGTCCTGAGGTTTGATTGCCGGGCGGGCCTTTTTGGCATCCAAAGTGATATTCATTTTTTTTGCTAAGATTTCAAGGATGCAGTCGCTGTTTTTTAAGACCGGAGCCGAGGGCCACAAGGCCTGGGTTTGCGCCCACGCGCTGCTTTGAGAAAACAGTATTAGTAAAAGAGCACCCCAAAAAGAACGCATTGGTCACCTTATCCGAGCGTTAAGAATAATATCCAGCAGAATAAGTGCAGTTTGGGTGCCATCTGAGTTCGCACTTATTTAGGAGTGGTCTGGGAGAAGTGATCAGTTTTTCGACAAGGGAGCAAAAAGAGGCCCTGGAAAACGAGCGTGTGAGGTCGTGCCTTAGCCTTAGTCTGGTTTCGTGAGATTAAAAAAGGGGACTCTTGAGGCGGGGGGCTGGCGCCCTCATAATTAGCTTATGAAATTCAATGGTTATTACCGAGAACGGCCGCCCATGGATCTTGATAAGCAAATTTCGATCTATAATAATTCCGATCAAAAAACGAATTTGTGGAATTCATTTGTGGACTCTGAGCTAACGGGAGTGACGGATGATGATTTTTCCATTCTTCCCAGGGTTTTGCCGGCGTCTTATTGGCCAACGATCAAACGCAGCGCCTACCTGATTACGAAATTCACTTTGGAGCTTCTTTCTTTGCCTGAAAAAGAGATTCGCGCGATTGTGCCCAAGGGACCGATCCGGGACCATCTGTTGGATGAATTGGAAGTGCTGCGTTTTCGCCGAGGTCGCATCACCGGAAGCTATCGCTTTGATATGGCCATCGTGGGTTCACCGGATCCGCGAAATCCACCTCAGCTTCTAGAGATAAATGAAATCGGTTTTGATGGACTTGCGCGCTCCTCGTTTTTTCAAAAAACCTTGTTAGAGCATATGCCGACCTTAAAGAAACGCCTGCGTATGATAGACACCGCAGCGGCGGAAGTTCGCAACATGCAGCGCCTTGGAAACAAGATCGCGCGCATTCAGTATGACAGCTACAACTGGGATGAAGAATATCTTTTGCGAACAGCAGAGCGTCTGGGTTCTGAGGTGCGTCTGGTTTGTCCTCGTGAGTTTGATCTTGATGTGGACGCCGAAAGCTATCCTCAGTTGTACCATCAGACCTTCAAGACGCAGAATCAACGGGTGGTCATCGGTAAAGACTGGCGTCCTGATGCCATCAATATGAGTTTTGCCTATACTCTGAAAGACTACCAAGAGGGACATCATCTGTATCGTCGCTTGGTGCGATCCACAACACCGCAATACGGTTCGTTTTTGACGGGGCTTGTGGCGTCTAAGTCTATTTTGGTGTTGCTCGCGGATCCGGCTTTGCAAAAACGGTTTCTGGGTAAGGAAAATGCTCTGGGCTCTTCCATCCTTCCCGCGCATCTGCTGTCTGCGCCGATTGCCGATGAATTGACCAAACGTCCGCAGGACTGGGTGATAAAACATGCCGATGGTTATGGTGGTCAGCAGGTTTTCATGAACCAGGAGCTTGAGAATAAAATCCGCAAAATTCCCCGCAGTCGTCGCCATGAATGGGTTTTGCAAAAGAAAACAGAACTGAATCTGATTGAGGTCAATGGTCTTCTTTCAAGACCGAAAAGAGCCATCTCGGATCTGGGAGTTTTTGTGCAATACGATTGGTCCAACGGTCGCTTCCAGCATTTTGAAGTGGGTGGACTCATGTGTCGTGCCACGAACAAAAGCCTGAAGGTCAATGTGAGTGGGGGCGGTTTGCAGGTGGCGGTCCTTATGGATCGCGCTCGCTAGAGCGTTTTATTTCCGTACCTGGGGGCGACTCCAGATGAATATTAAAACTCCGAGGCAAACAAGTCCTGCGAGGATGCGGGCATAAAGAGGAATCGTTTCCTTTAACAGAGAGATGGTAACCAGCGGCACCATGAGAGCCGTGGCCAGCACTTTCACGCGAAGGCGGATGATTCCGTGTCGTTGCCAATCCAAAATCACCGGGCCGAGATGGGGCTGTTGCAGCAACCAGTTGTGCCAGCGCTGGGAACTGCGTGCAAAAAAATACGCAGTCAGCAGTAAAAAAGGTGTTGTCGGAAGCAGCGGAAGGAAAATGCCAATGACGGCCAGGATGAGGAATCCCCATCCGGCGCAAAAATAAATCATTCGTTGAGTGGACTTTAAAATCTTAAATGGCATATCTTTTAAGCTGCCTAAAGCAGGATGTCTTTCTTTTTACTCTCCAAAGGGGAAAGCATCAAGTAAAGGGCGGGCACCACAAAGAGTGTCAACAAAGTTGAAATGATCGTTCCCCCAATAATGGAAAGTCCCATCGGCAATCGTGTTTCCGCGCCAATGCCCGCACCAACCACCAGTGGCAGGGCCGCAGCGACCGTCGCAACCGAGGTCATGAGAATGGGGCGCAGGCGCACGGGGCAGGCTTTCAGCAACGCTTCGGAAATGTTTTCTTCGCCATGACGTCGAACCTGATTGGTGAACTCGACCAGCAAAATAGAATTCTTTTTGGCAATACCCATCAGAACAATCAATCCGATAAAACTAAAAAGATTCAGTGAGACGTCAAACATCCAGAGGGCCACAAGGGCTCCGGTCACGCTGAAAGGCAAGGCGATGAGGACTGAAACAGGGTGAATGAAAGAGTTAAACTGAACCGCCAGAATCAGATAGGCGACCAGGATACCAATCATCAAGGCACCATAAAGACTTTTGAAAGATTCGGCAAAACCGGCGGAGGCCCCTTCAAGAGCATACGAATACCCGGTGGGAAGAATTTCTTTAGCAATGGCGGAGGCTTTTTCTAGAACGACCGCCTGAGATTGACCGGGCGTTAAGTTTCCAAAAACAGAAATGGCTCTTTGACGGTTGACCCGGTTGATTCCTTGAATAGCATTGTCTTCGCGAATATTCACAAGTTGTGACATGGGAATCAAATTGCCGAAGTTATTCCGGACGTAGAGTCGTTTGAAATCCTCGGCCGAGCGAATTTGATCTTCTTTGATTTTAAACCGGATATCATAACGGCGTCCGTCGGCAGTGTAGCGACCTTGGCGAAGGCCACCCACGCCGGCAGAAAGCACCTGCCCCACGGACTCCACAGAGACTCCGCGGCTGGCCATGTTTTTGCGATTGGGCGTAAGAATCAGCTCGGGGATTCCGGTTCTGAAATCGGTGTCCAGATCCACGGCCAACTTTTCTTTTTCCAGTCTCTCCATCAGTTCTTCTGACTTTTGCAGAAGAACTTTTAAATCGGGGCCTCGCAAGTTGATGGCCAAAGGATTTTGTCGTCCCGAAGATAAATTCCGTGCGGAGATGTCACGCATGGTGACGCGCAAGCCTTTGATCTTTTTAAATTCACCGCGCAGATCATTCATGATTTGCGTGTGACTTTGATGGCGTTCCGCACGGGGCTTTAAGGTCACCGGCATGAAAACTTGATTCACACTGGCACCGCCGCCACCACCTCCGCCGCCGACAGAAACGAAGAAGCCGGCGATATTGGGATTGGCGGAAAGAATAGACTCAAGCTCTTTGGAGCGTTCGCTGGTTGTCGCTAAAGAAGTGCCCGGCGGTGTTTGCGCGCTGACGATGATCAGATCCTGGTCCTGCGCGGGCACAAATTCTTGACGGACTTTAGAGACTAGGAACAAAGAGGCCACGAAGAAAAGCAGGGAACCGATCACGATCAGATATTTCCAGCGCAAAGTGCCGTGCAGGACTTTCTGATACAGATGCGAGAGCTTTTCAAAGACCTCATCGAGAAAATGTTCCAGTTTGGAAATTTTCGGCTCACTGCTTAAAAAGGCTGCGGCTCGCATCGGCGTGATGGTGACGGCTTCGAGCAGGGACAGCATGACCGCGGCACTCATGGTGACGCCGAATTGGAAGAAGAACTTTCCGATAATTCCTTGCATGAAGATCACGGGCAAGAAGACGGCGACCACGGCCAAAGTGGCGGCGATCGCAGCGGGAAGAACTTCTTTCGAGCCATCCGAGGCTGCTTTGGCAGAGCCTTTGCCCATGCGATAGTGGCGTACGATATTTTCCAAAAGCATGATCGCGTCGTCGACCACAATAGAGATCGACAAAGTCAGGGCTAGAAGTGTGAAAAGATTCAGCGTAAAGCCGGAAAAATACAAAATGGTGAAGGTGCCCACGATCGAAGTGGGAATGGAGAAAAGAATGTTGACGGCGGCCTGAAGGCTTCCCAGGAAAAGGAAGCACACCAGGATGGTGATAAGGGCCGCGACCCATAGTTTCTCGAGAGTAAGATCGACGGTGGCTTCGGTGGAGCGGGTGTAGTCGACATTGACTCGGTATTGGAACCCTTGGGGAAAGCGATCTTTGATCTCTTCCAGTTTTTCTCTGACGGTTTGGGCTACGACAACTTCGTTGGTGCCACGTTGTTTGCGGATTTGCATGGCGACGGCTTGTTGTCCGTCGACTCGGGCCACACGGCGAATATCTGAGAGGCCATCTTCCACATCGGCGACATCGCGAATGAAAATCTCGCGATCGAAAATGCGTTGACCCCCTCGACGTAGGATCTGGATGTTTTTGATTTGATCCACGGAGCTGGCTTCACCCAGCCAGCGCACGCGCAACTCGCGACGTCCTTCGGTGAATTGACCGGCGGCACTTTCCAGATGCTGGGTGCTCAGGGCTTCCACGACGTCACTCACTGTCAGATAGAGGCCTTCCAGTTTTTTGGTATCCAACCAGATGCGCAGATTGCGTTGACTGAAACCACCGATACTGACCTCGCCCACGCCGGGCAAAAAGCGGATTTGATCTAGAAGATAGTTTTCGGTCCAGGAAAGCATCTCTTTTAAAGGCGCATCGCCATAGACCGAGATGATGATAATCGGGTCCTCTTCTGGGTTTTGTTTGCGAACGATCGCGGGGTCCACTCCCGGAGGCATGCGCATTTGGCTTAAAGCCGTTTGCACTTCCTGCAAGACCACATCGACATTGCGATTGATGTCGAACTCGAGAGTGACAGACCCCGACCCTTGTCGAGCTGAGGAGCGCATTTCTTTGATGCCCTCAATAGCGAGCAACCGTTCTTCGATCGGGTCAATGAGTTCAGACTCCACGACTTCGGGTGCAGCTCCCTCATAGGTGACGGAAACGCTGACCACCGGGAAGTCGACGTCGGGGAGTTGACTGATGCCCATGCGGTTCATGCAAATGGCTCCAAAGACGATCAGAGCAAACATGAGGACCCACGCAAAAACCGGGCGACGAATCGAGAGATCAATTAAGTTCATAGAGGTCCTTTCCGGCGCCTTTAATTTCCAACTGATGCGGGTCGAGAGTCAACCTGAGGAGTTGAAGGGGAGTTTAGTGGGCCTTATCGGGAGTGGGCTCTTTGAAATCAGGACGAAGTTTGCCGCGATGACACATATAGCATGTGGACATGGGGCCTTTTTTTCCGTCAAAGCCGTTGTCTTTGAGCATCTGAGTGATTTTCATGTGCTCTTTTCCAACTTGAAAGGCCTTCTTGGAGTCTTCGCGGAAATTCGTCACATTGTGGCACTCTGTGCAAGTCACACCCAACTCACGCGAGATCGTGATCATTTCTTCACGAATCTTCTCTTCTTTAGTTACAAACTGAGTGACAGACTCCGCATGAACCTGTGAAACAAAAAGAAAAAAAAGAAGAGGTACGCCGTACCTTTTTGAAGCGCGCTGCATAAATATAGCTTCTCTAAGACCTCGTCCGAGATCAAGTAGGACGCCCGTTTTCTTGACTGCTTCTAGACCGAAGTGTAACCATTAGAGGTCGTCCCAGAAATGACTTCTAGAGATATACCTTGGAGCCTCTGTATGAAAATTAAGCACTGCGAGGATTTAAACACCCTTGTCAGCCTCAGTAAACGTCGTGGATTTGTTTTTCAATCAAGCGAGATCTATGGAGGTCTTGGCAGTTGTTGGGATTATGGTCCCTTAGGTTCTTTGATGAAGCTCAATGTGAAGCGTGCTTGGTGGAATGCCATGACTCGCCGAGCGGACATTGTGGGTCTAGATGCCGCGATCCTGATGCATCCCACGGTTTGGAAGGCGTCTGGACACGTCGATGGGTTCAGTGACCCTTTGGTTGACTGTAAAGATTGTAAAACTCGCTTCCGCGCGGACAATACGGATTCTTATGTCAATGAAAAGAAGTGTCCTAATTGCGGCAGCAAGAATTTGTCGGAAGAAAGAAACTTCAATTTGATGTTTAAAACTCACATGGGTCCTTTGGAGGATTCAGGAAGCGTGATCTATTTGCGCCCTGAAACCGCTCAAGGTCACTTTGTGAATTTCCAGAACTGTCAGCAATCGTCTCGTTATAAAATCCCCTTCGGGATTGCTGCGATCGGAAAGTCTTTCCGTAACGAAATCACGCCTGGAAACTTTATCTTCCGTACGCGTGAGTTTGAACAAATGGAAATGCAATATTTCGTGAAGCCGGGGACGGATGAGAAGTATTTTAAAGAGTGGAAAGAAACTCGTTGGAACTTCTATATCAAGTATGGTTTGAAGCCTGAAAGCTTGCGTTTCAAAGATCACGATAAGTTGGCTCACTATGCTCGCGCCGCGGTGGATGTTGAGTTTAAATTCCCTATGGGCTTCTCAGAGCTTGAAGGTATTCACAATCGTTCGGACTTTGACTTGTCTCAACACTCGAAGTTTTCTGGAAAAAATCTGGAGTACTTCGATGAAGCCAACAAAGAGAAATACATTCCGTACGTGATTGAAACCGCCGTGGGCTGTGATCGTTTGTTCTTGGCCTTTATGTGTGATGCATACCGTGAGGAAGTGAGCACTGACGAGGCTGGCAAAGAAGATGTTCGCGTGGTGATGGGGCTGCATCCAGAGATTGCTCCCTACAAAGTAGCAATTTTGCCGTTGTCGAAGAAGGAAGAGTTGACGTCTATTGCTGAAAAATTGCGCGATCAACTGGCAGAGGACTTTGATGTTACTTACGATGAAGCGGCTTCTATCGGGAAGCGTTATCGTCGTCAGGATGAAATTGGGACTCCTTTCTGTGTGACCGTCGACTTTGACACCTTGAATGATCAGGCTGTCACGGTTCGTCATCGCGACAAAATGACCCAAGAACGCGTTTCCATGTCTCAATTGAATGCCTATGTGGCAGGGAAGTTGAAATCCTTTAATCAGTAATCTTTAGTTATGACCTGGATCAGGCTGCCGAGAGAAGTGGCCTGATTCACTTTCCAGGCGTTTCTTTTTTCAGGAATCCATCAAATTAAAGTTACATTTTTGTTGATATTGGCCCGTGTCAATGTGTCTTTCGCTTTGCCATCTCCTGGACCATGGTCTGTAATCTTTAGCGACTGGAGGGGAAATTATGGAATTTCTAACTAAAATGGCTCAGGCGTTTGAACATGGTGGATTCTGGATGTGGCCAATCTTGCTCATCCAAGTAACTTCTATCGCAATCATTATCGAGAGAGCATACGCTCTATTTGTTCGTCGTAAAACGAACCAAACCGAATTTGCTCTTGGATTTGAAGAGTCTATTCGTCGTGGCGAAATGGATGCAATCATCTCTAAAGCGCAGGGAATGTCTGCACAGTATCCCGTAGCTCGTGCGATCGCGGCAGGTGCAATGGCTGCTCGTAACTTGGGTGGTAAAGAAGAGATCCAAGGCAAAATGGACGAAGTTCTTCTTGAAGAAAACGCTCACCTTGATCACCGCACGGCTTTCTTGTCGATGCTTGGTAACGTGGCGACGTTGACAGGTCTTCTTGGAACGATCACAGGTATGATTAAATCTTTCGCGGCGGTGGCTTTTGCGAATCCAGCGGACAAAGCGTCTTTGCTTTCTGCAGGTATCTCTGAAGCGATGAATGCGACAGCTTACGGATTGATCGCAGCGATTCCAGCACTTGTGGCTTATGCAATCTTGCAAAACCGTGCGAATCGTTTGGCTGAAGACTTGAACCAAGGTGGACTCAAAGTTTACAACTGGTTGAGCTATGCTTACGAACCGATCACTTCTTATTCAATCAAGACTTCTAAATCAGAGCGCAACACTGAAGTGAACGCGTAAGCTTTAAGAGGTTTTTATGAAACACTCTAAAAAGCATTTGGATTTCGAAGTAAACCTTATTCCGTTCATTGACTTGTTGTCAGTGTCGATCTGCTTTCTTTTGATCACCGCAGTGTGGTTGAACGTGGGATCGATGAACGTGAAACAAGCCGTCGGCGGTCAAGCTCAAGAGGACACAAAGAAAAGTCCCTTGGTGTGGATCCGTATGACGCCCAAAGGGGATCTGGATCTGGAAGTGCAACAGAGCTCTCTGGTTCCTGCTTCTTTGCGTAAGTTTCGTGTTTCTCAACAAGACAATAAGGTGAATTGGGATGGTTTAGAGAAGGCCTTGGCTAATTTAAAGCAAGTGGACCCTTCTTTGAACACCGGACTGATTCAGCCCACAGCTTCGACAGCTTATGAAGAAATCATCGATGTGATGGATAAGCTGAAGAAGAGCGGAATGACGGATTTGGGCGTTTCTCCTTTATAGTGGGGGTTTTGTGATTTCAGACGGCATTTTAAAGCAGTCGGTGTTGCTGGGGACTTTAGAGGGACACTCTATTATCAGTCCTCGCGGCGCTAAATTGAAAAGACATATTGCTGCGGATCTTCTTCTGACGGCGTTGATTGATGCGTTCTCTATTCTTGTCATCTTCCTTTTGATGAACTTCTCCAGCACGGGCGAAATCTTGATGATCGGTAAAAATCAAGAGCTTCCAAAAGCTCATTTGGCCGATGTTCTTGAAAGAAACCCAGTTATCAAAGTGGACGATGGCAAAATCTATATTGAAGACAAAGTTGTGACGGCAGAAACGATCACGGCGGAACTTTTGGAGCTTCGTAAGAAGTACCAAGAGCTTCATCCGAATGAGGCCTTCCCGGGAATCGCGACGATCCAAGCCGATCGCCGAGTGAAGTACGAGTTCCTGAACCAGATTATTCTGGGCATGAACCAGGCGGGATACAGCGACATCAAATTCGCGGTGGTTCTCAAGTAGTCGGGGTGAAGTTGTTTTTAGAGACGGAGGGGGTCTCGATGATGAAAAAAAGACTTTTAATTTTCTCTCTATCCGTGGGGGCTGTCTATGCACAGCCCGCGATAGCTGCTGGGTCCACTCAAGACCTCCTAATTCAAAAACTCACTCAAGTACAGTTGGGCTTGGCTCCGGCAGATCCTGCGAGAGCCTCTGTTCTTTTGCGCTTGGCGGATCTTCATGCAGAACGCGCTCGTCAGCTTTCAATGCAAGAGCTGGCGGAGGGTTGTACTGTTTGTAAGGCCGGCGAAAAAGATCGCGAAAAAGCCTTGAATTATTATTCTGAAGCTTTGACGAAGGTTCCTGCGAACTCAATCGCCAAAGTTCATTTGCAAATGGGTCACCTTTATGAACTGCAAGGTCGCGGTGATTTGGCTGAAAAAAGCTATCAAGCGATGTTGGGTTCCTCTTCTTCTCCTCTTGAGGTGGCGGAAGCTAATCTGTCTTTGGCGGAAATGGCATTTAGAAAATCTGATTTTGTAAAAGCCCATGACCTTTATGGAAAGGTTTTGGCAACAGAAGGTGCCAGCTCTCAGGGCTTGGCGGCGTACCGTAAGGCTTGGTGTTCATTCCGCATGGGCAATATGGATGCCTCTTTGGTGCAACTTCAAGAGATCCTCAAAAATCCGAAACTTCAATCACGCATGGCTTCGTCTCGGGGAGTGGCAGATGCCCAATTCCTAGAAGAGGTGTCACGTGATTTGGCGACTTTTATGGCCGCGCGAGGAATCAAGGACGGAGATGCGGAGCTTTTGTATTCGTTGTCTCCTGAAAACTTTAAAATTCAGCAAGTCACTTTATTGGCTCGTGAAGGTCTGCGTTTAGGACAAAAAGAGCCTTCTTTGAAGGTGTGGGACTTTGTTTATCAAAAACAAAGCGACGCCAAAGCTCGTTTGGAAGCGCAAGTGCGCATGGCGCAACTTCATTTTGATTTGAAAAACACTGCGGCGGCGGCCAAGTCTTATCAAATGGCTTTGAATTTGTGGGGCGGAACGGATTGCACTTTGGCGTCTTGTGAAGAGTCTGCCAAAGGTCTTCGTCAATTTGTGGTGGGCTGGAATCGTATTGAAAACAGCAAGCCCAGTGCCGAGCTTTTGAATGCCTATGAAGAGTATTTCAAAGTCTTCTCTGAAGATGAAGATATGTACGTGTGGGGAGCGCAAGCGGCGGCTGTAGCGAACCAATATACTCAAGCAGCGCAGTGGACGGCGTTAGCTAATAAAGTCATCTTGGCAAAGTACACGGCGGAAAAAGACGTGGCTCAACAGAAGGTGCAAGCGGATAAGCTTGAAAAGAATCTTCTTTTGGGAATTGAAAACGCGGAAAAATCAAAAGACGAAGTTCTTTTGGTTGCAGCTCAGGATGATTATTTACAGAAGTCCGTGCTGAAGCAGAAGTCTTTTGATGTGCAATATCAAAAGGCCTATGCAATCTATCAAAAAGGAAATTACACGGTTGCGGCCGAGCAATTAAAACAGTTGGCAGTAGCGGGGCAGGGATCTCGTCAGATCCAGGCGCAAGCGGCGGAACTTTCTTTGGATGCTTTGGCATTGCTTAAAGACGACGCCCGCATCCAGCAGTGGTCCGCAGAATATGCAAAGCTCTTTACCGACAAAAAGGCGGAGTTTCAGCACATCCATCAAAAATCCATCCTGACTCAGTCTGCGAAATTGGCTGAAGCTCAGCCGGATCAAGCGTTGTTGGCCTTGGGCAGCTTTAATGCCGCTGCGGCCAGCCCCGAAGATCGTAAGGTCTACTTGAAGAATAAGATCTTGTTGAATGAAAAACTGAATAAGATCACGGAAGCTCGCGTGGCGACGGAAGATCTTTTGCGCGAAACAACTTTGACGGACGAAGAGCGAGAGTTCGCATTGGGACGTAAGGTTTGGTTTGCCGAACTGGAACTTGATTTTGCGACGGCATTGAAGGCTGCCGAGCAGATGAAGTTTGGTGCTTTGTCTCAGGATGAAAAGATGTTGAAGTTGGCTCTGTACTCGGAGCTTGCGGATAAAGACCCTCAACAATATTACTCTCAATACTTGAAACAATCTAAAGACGATGAAAAGAAGGCTTTGATTGCAACTCAATTGATCCGTATGTCTAAAGCTCCGGCAAAGGACTTGGAAACTTACAAACCATACTTCAAAAGCAACCCGGGCCTTTATGCTCGTGCGGCTTTGCAAGTTTATGGTTTGACCAATGATAAAAAAGTTTTAGAAAAGGCTTTGAAAGAAAAAGGCAACTCTCAACAAGACTCTTTCGTGATGATCGGAAAAATCTTGTTATTGAGTGATCTGAAAGCCTTGAGCACTCAAGTGGCGGCGCACACGATTGATACCAAAAACCAAAATACGATTGCCTCGGGTTTGAAGGCGCGCGTGAAGCTTTTAGAAAAGATCGATGCTTTGGCGAATAAAGCGATTGCTTCGGCGGTTTGGTCGTCTCAGTTGTTGGCCCTGGATCTGGTTGCGAAAGAGAACACACGTTTCTATAACGAAGCCTTGGCGTTGCCAATGCCAGCGGGACTGACTCCCGAGCAAGAGACTGAATATCTGACGATTTTGTCCCAGCAGGTCGCGCCCAATCAAAATACGGCGATGATGGCGGAAACAAAAGTGAAAGAGTTCTGGAGTCAGAAAACGGCTTTGGAGACTTACAAAACTTTTGCGGCTCAGAACTTTGAATGGGCCAAATATACAGTGGAAGAAGTGGAAGCTTTGGCGGCGGTCGCTCCAGAAGATCAAAAGGCTTCTTGGACTGGAGCCGTGGCTGAAATCAGAGCTTCTGATTTGGCACAAGTGAAGCCGACTTTGGCGGAGCTTGAGAAGGCGCGCATGAACTTGAAGCAGAATCCGTTCGTGGCTAGTGCGATTCAAGAAGTTTTGGTTCTTGAGAAGAAGGCACAACGTAAGAGTATGGTGGAATACCTTGAAGGACGTTTGGCGACATTGGCTAAGAAGGACAATGAAGTGAAGGAGAAACAGCAATGATGAAATATGCGTTGATGATGATTATGGCTTTCATGGCCACAGTGGCGCAGGCAGCTCCTGAAAATACCGCGACGAACAAGAAGGCTCAGGATATGAACTTCGAAGATCTTCTTGTGAGTGGTCAATATCACTTCTCGGATGAAGCTGTGACCACAGTCGAAGAAGATAAAGTCTTAAATAGTTTAATTGGTGTGAGAGCAGACTTCAAAGATCGCATGAAGCAATCAGCGACTTTGGGTGAGGTGAAAAACAAATGAGCCTTCGATTAGTTTTAGAAGACAATTTGGGTAATGTGACTCGCCAGATTCCGGTGACGGAAAAAAAGGCGCAGTTGATTCAGCGTTTTGATACAAAACGTTTGGAAGTCGTTACGGACACGGCGGGCTTGGAAAAAAACAAAATCAAATTCTCTAAAATTGCGGATCTTGATTTTGACGAGATGAAGGATCAGAAGCTTGCTTTGGGAAGTTACGGATCTTTGCGTGTCGTAAAGGACGTTGCGACGGTCTCCGTCGATGGCTCAGTGAAAGAGGACGGCAAAAAGGATCTGAAAGCTTCGATCATGATGGCCGTGGCTTTGTTCCTTCTTTTGCTTTCCATCTTCAAGTTCGCTCCCAAAGAGAATGCGAAAGTCACTGAAGAGCTGAAACAAGAAGTTGTAAAGATCGTTAAAGCCAAAGAAATGAAACAGCGTACGGTGGCTCCTTCCACCAATATGATGGCGGATCAAACCGCCACTAAAATGCCGACCAAAAGAGCGGAGCTGGTAAAACGTTCCGGCGCTTTGGCGGCCTTGGGAAGTTTGCGTTCGGGTAAACAACGCGGTGGTTTGAACTTAGGTGCTGTAAATACAACAGCAGGTGTAGGCCTTGGCGGGACCGGTGGCAGCGGAGGCGTGCAAACGTCTTTGTATGGAAAAGGGATCACTTCAGCTCCTTTGGGACCTGGTGCGAATATCGCCGGTGGCGGTGGTTACGGCACGAAGGGAAAAGGTGGCGGCCAAGCGGGTTATGGAAGTCTTTCATTGGTTGGTTCTGCGGGAGGCGCGCCGGTTCCATTGGGTGCGGAAGCAGAAGTGGCTCAAGGTTTGGATCGTTCCGCGATTGACGAAGTGATTCGTCGTAACTTGGGGCAAGTTCGTTTTTGTTACGAACAGGCCTTGCAAGGAGTACCGAACTTGAGCGGTCGTGTTGCCATGGGATTTGTGATCGGTGGCAATGGACTTGTGAAATCGGCTCAAGTGGAGAATTCTTCGATGGCTAACAAGGGCGTCGAGGATTGTATTACTATGCGTTTGAAAACTTGGAAGTTCCCCGTCCCTCAAGGGGGCGTGGATGTAAAAGTAACTTATCCGTTCGTATTGCGCAGACAAGGTCAGGGGTAAAAGATGAAATTAGTATTAGCTTTATTGACCAGCTTAATGTTTTTGACGGCGTGTGAAATGCAGCAGGATCCTCTTTCGGGGGCTTCTGATCAGGTTCGCGAAGGTCGCCTTCCTGATACGAATAAACCTGTGCCGGAAAAACCTCTTTCAAAAGAGGCCATGCAAATTGATGCGCCTGTTTTGGTTAATGGCCGTGTCGGCAGTCAAATGGAGTTTAAGATCTTGGGTCGCGTGATGACTCCTGATGTGGGTTTTACACTTTCTATCGACAACTTGGCCGATTTCCCAGGTGCTACTTTTGACGCTGCGACGGGGGACTTCAAATGGACTCCGGTGAAAGCGCTTGTGGGCGGACGTCCCAGTGTAGAACTGGTTTTGCGCATCACTTTGGCGACACAATCTACGGAAAAAAATCCAACGATTTCTGTCGAGAAAAAAGCGATTTCTTTGGTGATTGTGAATTCATACTCAAAGCCTATCGTCAATACGGTGACGGGTCAGGCGCAATGGTTGGTGGGTAAAAACTATACCATGGAATTCCAGGTTGAAGACATTGACGCGTTTTCAGAGGACGAAGTGGCCGTGATGGTCCGTGATTGTCCAAGCAATTACTATTCGGATTCTATCGCTCACTTGGTAGAAGTGAAGAATCTTAAGACGGATACAGCAAATCCTGGCAAATACAAAGGTGAATTGAGCATTGGGTTGTCCAGTGCCGACATGTTGCCTTCAGGAAATTACTGTTTTGGTTTGGTCGCCGTTTCTAAACATGGCGTCAGCTCGGACCTTTATAAAAAAGAGGTTTCTGTTGAAGCGAAACTGAAGAATACCAAGATGACCATGAATCTTGGCCCCGTTCTGACCGTAGGTGAAATCGCGCAAGTGGCATTTTCGATTTATGATCCTTCTGGAAATGGAATCCTTGCTATGACGGCGATGGATGATATTGCGACGATTCTTCCCGGAAGTTCTTTGAGCTGTAAGTACGGTAGTGGCGGCAAATATCAATTGGACTGTTCAGGCATCATCAATACGACAGGAGCTGAAGCGAAGGTCTACACTTTGAGTATGGAAGTTGAAAACTCAACGTCTCGCTCGAAGCAAAAAGTCACGACCAAACACACTCTTCGCATTAACGTAAAGGCGGCGACACCATGAAATCTTTAAGTTTAATTGTAGCACTTTTCTTATCCTCTGTTTCTTATGCGCAAGTTGAACAAGAAATCGATTCTTTCGGTGGGAATGAGGCTCTTTACATCAAGGCCAAAGCTTTGAACCCCGAAGTTGAAAATGAAGTGATTCAGAATCGTTTCACGAACAGAACAAACCGATTTGAAGTGGCACCAGAGTTTTCTGGAGTTTTTGGTGGCGATGCTTACAATCACACGAACAACGTGGGAATGAATGTGCATTATCACATCAATCCGGCATGGAGTGTGGGATTGAAGTACAGCTACTCTTTCAATACGCTGACTCCTGAAGGTAAGGCGATGGTTGCAAAAGCCAGTGAAGAAGCGGCTACAAATCCAAAAGATCCGAAGTATCTTTTCCCTCAGGTTGTCTATCCTAAAACAGAAACGATGGGTCTTGTGAACTGGTATCCGATCGTAGGGAAGTTGAGCTTCGGCAAATGGGGTGTGGCGCACTTTGATACTTATTTGACGGCGGGTTATGGCTCTATGGAGCTTTCTTCTGGTTCTACTCCGGCCGCGATGATGGGATTGGGTTTTGGTTTTTGGGTGAACTCCAATTTGACGACTCGTCTGGAGTATCGCGCTCAACAATACAAAGCTGAATACTATGATAAGACTGAAAATATGCTGACAAACACAGCCTCTGTGCAAATGGGTTGGATGTTATGATGCTAATAAAATCTTTGACTGCAGCCTCTCTTGTTTTAGGTGTTCATAGTGCGGCCTTCGCTGAAGACGATCTGATGAGCATCCTAGAAGGCAAGACCGGATCTGCAGCGGCTCAATATGTTGAAAGCGAAGAAGTCGCTAAACTTAAAAAAGCGGTGAACCCTTCTTCTGCGGAACAAAATATTTTCTTCCAGTTCTTGGTGGATAAGAACTACGAAAAAGCCCTCTTTCAGTGGAGTGCGGCTTTCAGCGGTTCCACATTCCAGGGAACAGAGACGGGTAAAGCTCTAGAAGCCTTCCTCAACTATAAAAATGGTTTGAAGTTGACGGGGGTTGAAAGTCTTTTGGCGATTTCAGAACCCCAAAAAATTGACGCTTCGGTGATCAGTCTTTGGAAAGAAAATCTCAATGACAAAGATCCGGTTTGGGGAATGGCGCAAGTCACTTGGAATCCATATTGGACTCAAGTCTTTGGCGTGGGCGCTGAAATGGCGGTGGTTCTTCAGAAGAGCTACGTGGCTGAAGATCTTGGGGCGTTGACTGAGCTCATTAAGAAAACTCCGGTGGACTCTGCAGAACGTAATATTTTGCAATGGCAGCTGGTTTTGAATTTGGGCATCCGGGGGGATTCTGCGAAAGCCGCGCAAGTTCTGGCGCATTTGATGAAAGCCAAAAACAACCCGATTGATAAAGACCTTATGACGATCACTGCAGGTCGTTTGCTTTATCAAAATGGATTTTTGGATGCTTCGCTAAAGTACTACGAAAAGATCTCTAAAAAATCGGACTATTGGTTCCAGGCGCAAGAGGAAATGGCTTGGGCTTATATGAGAAAAGGGGAGCCACAGAATGCGATGGCTATCACCAAGACTTTGACTTACCCCCACTTTAAAGGATGGGTGGGTATTGAGTCTTACTTGCTGAGCTCTTTCAGCAGCTTGAAGGTGTGTGATTATCCAGGTGTTCTGACGACGATGAAGTCTATTAAGTCGCAGTTCGGAGATCATTTGGTCGCTCTTGAAAAGTTGGCAGCAGATCCTCATCAGCCCGCTGTGGCGAATCTGATGAAGTCATTGTCTGAAGGTCCTGTGAGCACCGCCAAGCTTGGTAAAGAGGCTCATCTTTTGCCTGCTTACGCGTCGAAAGATGAAGTGTTGTCGTTGTTAGTGAAGAGACATGAATATCTGACGAAAGAAGCGGGACTTGCAGAACAGCTTTATGCGCGTTCTTTGACGTTCGGAAATTTGCAGGGTCACTTTGAAACTTTGAAGAATCAAGTTCAGACTCGGGCTCAGTTGACTCAAGGAGCGGGTTATCAGCGCGTTCAGGAGTTGGCCAAGGCTGAGTTGGAAGACTCTAAACAAGTCATGCAGCGTTTGAGAATCGTTGAAGTGGAGATGATTCAGCAAGTGGATTCGGCTTCTAAGTTCTTGAAGCACGCGAATGTATCTGAATCTAAAAAAGGATCCACAGGCGCCAACGGCAAGTTCGCGATGAGTTTTGCCAATGACAAAGAGATCTGGTTTGACGAACTTTCTAACTTCAAAGTGGACGTTAAAAAAGGTTGCTCTAAAGAAAGCGTGAAGGAGTAAAGATGAAATCTTTAGTTCAAGCTCTCTGTGCCCTCATTGCTTTTTCGCTTCTGACAGGTTGCGGAAGTGAATCAGCGACAAAGTTAGTTCCAAAGGCCGTCCTTCCCAAGGAGGGATTTTCTGAAAAGCCCAAAGACTTTACGGTTTTCAACCCCAAAGTAGATATCCTTTTTGTGATTGATAACTCTGGAAGTATGGAAAGCGTTCAACAGACATTGAGTCGCAATGCTTACTTGTTTGCGGATGCCATGTCCAAGGTTTCAATCTTGGACTACCATATCGGTGTTATCAGTACGGACATGGAACTTTGTGGTTACTTCAATCGCGATAATTGCGGGAAGTTGATTGGCACTCCGTCCTTTGTCTCTAAAACGACGCCGGATTTAGTGAATGTCCTGTCGCGAAAAATGGTTTTGGGAACCAATGGCAGTGCGACGGAAGAGATGTTCAGTCCTGTGATGGAAGCTCTTTCTTTGCCCTTGGAAAACACTGTCAATGTGGGATTTCATCGGCAAGACGCATTCTTAGCGGTGATCTTTATTACCGATGCTAAGGAGCAGTCTAAGTACAGTCCCCAAGATTTCTTGCAGTTTCTGAACACCAAGAAGACTGATCCAAGCCGCGTTTTGGCTTACGGTGTGATCCGTAAATTGGCAGAAGAAACTATCTGTCGGGGAATGGAAGAACTTGATGATAAGCTTGAGAACTTCTTGGCCATCGTTTCAAATGGTGACAAGTCTCAGAAGAACATCTTGAGCCTTTGTTTGCCTGATTACGGTGTGAAGCTGGCGGAGTTCGCGAAAGACATCGTTCGCCGTTCGGCGGGAACTGTGAAGCTCAGCCGTATTCCCAACGTAAAGACGATCAAAGTCTCTTACGGCACTCAAGTGATTCCCAACAGCGCCACCAGTGGTTGGGTTTATCAGCCCTCGACAAACTCTATTTTGTTGTCGGAAGGGATCAACTGGAACTACCAGGGCCCCGGTGTCGGGTTGAGTATCGACTTTGAAGTCGTAGATGTGAATTAGGAATTTCCCGGGGCTTCGATCGAAGCCCCTTTTGCTTTCTGCAATCCCTTAGAGCCCCCTCCTGGGCTTGAATTCCTCGGACAGTCCTCGCTCTTGTTGTTCTTTTTTTGGCTGCCGCAGTGGGGGGTTGCTTCGCTGTGGAACTCGGACTTCAAGCCCAGGAGGGGGCTCTAAGGGATTGCAGAAAGAAGTGGGTTTGTTGGGGCGGGAGATTGTTTGTTTTTTGGGATGATGTCTAAGTGGTTAGAAAATAAAGTGAATTTAGTACGGATGTGAGGGTTTTGGGTTGGAGTTGGGGCTCTATAACTCGTTGCGCGAGATATTAAAAATATTTCATTGATATTAGGCACTTAGCAGTGTTTTATACGTGGTAGTTTGGACTACAATTTTTACTTTTCTGGAGGGAGACTTATGCACCAGAATGTAAACACGGAAAATAAATCATCAATTAGCTCTACGATCCCGCAGAAGTTTGTGTACTTCTTTGCGGCCGGTGAGGCTGAAGGTAACGCTGGGATGAAAAACATCTTGGGCGGTAAAGGAGCCAACTTGGCGGAGATGACTTCGCTGGGGATTCCTGTTCCTCCGGGCTTTACTATTTCGACAGAGATCTGCACGCACTACACAGAGGCTGGCGGAAAACTTCCTGAATGGGTTCGTCCTGCGGTGACGGCGGCGATGGCCAAAGTCGAGGCGAAGATCGGCAAAAAGTTTGGTGATGTGAACAATCCTCTTTTGGTGTCGGTTCGTTCGGGTGCTCGCGCTTCTATGCCGGGCATGATGGATACCATCTTGAACTTGGGTTTGAATGACCAGACGGTGGAAGGACTTGCGAAGTCTTCGAACAACCCTCGTTTCGCCTGGGATTCTTATCGTCGCTTTATTCAAATGTATTCTGATGTGGTGATGGGGATGAACTCCTCGCTTCTGGATGTAACCCTTGAAGATCTGAAAGAAGAAAAACACTACAAACTCGACACGGAAATGAATGTCGATGATTTGAAACTTCTTGTAAAAAAATTCAAAGATCTTGTTCATCAAATGACGGGTCAGTCTTTCCCAACAGATCCTTGGGAACAACTGTGGGGAGCCGTTTCTGCGGTTTTCCGTTCATGGAATACGCCTCGTGCGATCACTTATCGTGAACTTCACTCGATCCCTGCAAGTTGGGGAACAGCCGTGAACGTTCAGTCCATGGTTTTCGGAAACATGGGAGATGACTCGGCAACAGGTGTGGCGTTCACACGCAACCCTTCCACAGGGGAAAAAGCCTTCTTCGGAGAGTTTTTGATCAACGCTCAAGGTGAAGACGTGGTGGCGGGAATTCGCACACCACAGCCGATCACCAAGGTCGCAGCGGCGCTTGCGGGTGTACAGTCTTTGGAAGAGGCTTTGCCTCAAGCCTATGCGCAACTGGTGGAAATCTACAAAAAATTGGAATCTCACTATCGCGACATGCAAGACATCGAGTTCACTATTGAGCGGGGTGTTTTGTGGATGCTGCAAACTCGTAATGGGAAAAGAACGGCAGCCGCGGCTTTGAAAATTGCTTGCGATATGATCGACGAAAAATTGATCACGGAAGATGAAGCGATCTTGCGTTTAGATCCACAAGCTCTTGATCAGCTTTTGCATCCAACACTGGATCCTAAGGCGGCGAAGACTTTGTTGGCGAAAGGTTTGCCGGCGTCTCCGGGGGGCGTGAACGGTCAAATCGTATTCACTTCGGAAGAAGCGGTTGAATGGAAAGAGCAAGGTAAGAAAGTCATTCTAGTTCGCGTTGAGACTTCGCCTGAAGACATCGCCGGTATGGTGGCGGCCCAAGGGATCTTCACAACTCGTGGGGGCATGACCTCGCATGCGGCTGTTGTGGCTCGTGGTATGGGCAAGTGCTGTGTCGCTGGTTGCGGAGAAGTGGAAGTTGATTATCGCACAGAGACTATGAAAGTGAAAGGCTACGTTCTTAAACGGGGCGATGTGATCACTTTGGATGGTTCGACGGGTGAAGTGTTCCTGGGTGAAGTAAAAACTATTGAACCAAAATTGGAAGGCACTTTTGAGCGTATCATGACGATTGCAGATCGTCTTCGTCGTCTGAAAGTTCGCACCAATGCGGATACTCCGAAAGATGCAGAAACAGCCCGTCGCTTCGGCGCGGAAGGTATTGGTCTTTGCCGTACAGAGCACATGTTCTTCGGCGCAGATCGTATCGATGCGGTTCGTGAGATGATCATCGCCGACAACAGATCCGATCGAGAAAAGGCTTTGGTGAAACTTTTGCCAATGCAAAGGGATGATTTCTATCAACTCTTTAAGATCATGGACGGCTTGCCAGTGACCATCCGCTTGTTGGATCCTCCTTTGCACGAGTTCGTTCCTCACACTGACGAAGAGACCAAAGAATTGGCGAAACGTATTGGTATGGATGCGGACCGCTTGCGTTCAAAAGTTAAAGCGTTGCATGAGTTCAATCCTATGTTGGGTCACCGTGGTTGCCGTTTGGCGATCACTTATCCTGAGATCTATCAAATGCAGGTGCGCGCGATTGCTGAAGCGGCCTCGATGTTGGTGGCAGAAGGTAAGAAGTTGACTCCTGAAATCATGATTCCTCTGGTGGCGACGGACAAAGAATTGGATACGCTTCGTATTTTGACAATCAACGAAGTGAAGAAAGTTCAGTCCGAGAAAAACGTGAAGTTTGACTACCACGTAGGAACGATGATTGAGCTTCCACGTGCCGCGATCACTGCGGATGCGATTGCGGAGCATGCGGACTTCTTTAGTTTCGGTACCAACGATTTGACCCAGACGACTTTGGGACTTTCTCGTGATGACTCGGGTCGTTTCTTGGGTTCTTACGTGTCTTCAGGAATCTTGCCTAAAGATCCGTTCATGTCGATTGATCAAGTGGGTGTAGGATCTTTAGTGAAAATGGGAACAGATCTTGGTCGTCGCACCAAACCCGATCTGAAAGTCGGCGTGTGCGGTGAACATGGTGGTGATCCTGAGTCTATTGAGTTCTTCCACCGTGTCGGACTTGATTACGTATCGTGCTCTCCGTTCCGCGTTCCTATCGCTCGTTTAGCGGCGGCTCGTGCTGCTTTAATGGGTAAAAAAGTTCATTAGTTCTTGTGAACTCCCTTTCGTTTCGGAAGGGAGTTCTTCTTTGGGGCCTTTTCAACGAAGGTTTATTCACTATCAAAACTGCGAATTTGAGTCTCGAGCTCTTCCATCCGTCGAGTGAAATCTTTCAGTTTTGCGACCGTTTTCTTGAGATGCTCATTTTGATGAGCCTCCCCAATGACCACTCCGCCGCCAAACATACGATTTTCAAGTTGAAAGATTATTTCTTTGTTTGAGGCAACGAGCTGGCGCATGGAGACTAAAAGTGCATCATTTGAATCCTTCGGCATTTGTTCCACCTATCTGTGAAAGATTGATTCGCATTGAGAAGTCAAAATTGAAAAACTTTGAGCAAGAGGGAGCTGCAGCCTTTTCCCTCAAAACAATCTAAAACACTGCAGCTGTCTTTGGGCTTTTTAGTACGACACTCTTGAACAAGACTGGAAAGGACGAAATGGATGTTCTTCAGTTTTTTAATTTCCATTTCAATCTCCTCAAGATAGCTGACGGTTTTGCCATGAAGTTCATTGCAGGGGGCTTCTGTGGTTGCCCTCAGTTTTAGAAGATCGTTGATGGCGGCCAGGGAAAACCCCAAAGATTGCGCGCGTTTTACAAATTGAATGGTGTTTACGGACCCAATGTCGTAAACCCGGTACCCGGATGTCGTTCGAGCCACAGGCTTTAAGAGCCCCAATCGTTCGTAGTAGCGAATTGTCTCGATACTGACGCCGGATCTCTTTGAAAGTTCGCCTATGGACAATGTCACTTCGGCATTATTCATAGTTCTCATTTTAAAGCCTGTAGCACACTCCAGACTCAAGCTCTTTTATTGCCAAGTTGATAACTTGGACCTGTTTAGGGGAGGGGGGCTGAATAATGACAAAAGAGAATCATTTTTCATGATCTTTCAACAAGGCCCCAAGATTTCATTCCTCTTGCCGGCAAAGCGTTTTTAGTCTGTCTAGATCAACTAAGAATCTTTCAAGGAGCTGTTATGGCAAAAGAAAAAAAAGGACTTACGACAACGGGCGGAGCGCCCGTCCCTGACAATCAAAATTCTTTGACTGTCGGAGAGCGCGGACCTTTGGTGCTACAAGATGTTGCTTTGATCGAAAAACTGGCGCATCAAAATCGTGAAAGAGTCCCCGAAAGAACCGTGCATGCCAAAGGATCGGGGGCTTATGGCACTTTGACCATGACTGGCGATATCAGTCGATACACCAAAGCCAAGTTTCTGCAAAAAGGAAAAAAGACGGACATGCTCATTCGCTTTTCGACGGTGGCTGGGGAGCGTGGGGCGGCGGATGCGGAACGTGATGTCCGCGGTTTTGCCATGAAGTATTACACCGAAGAAGGAAATATGGACCTGGTTGGGAACAATACTCCGGTCTTTTTTGTGCGCGATCCTTATAAGTTTCCCGACTTCATTCATACACAGAAAAGAAACCCACGCACCAATCTGCGCTCTCCGACGGCAATGTGGGACTTCTGGTCTTTAAGCCCAGAGAGTGTTCATCAGGTTACTATCTTATTTTCGGATCGGGGATTGCCAGCAAGCTATCGCCATATGCATGGTTTCGGTTCGCACACCTATTCCTTCATTAACGAGAAGAATGAACGACACTGGGTGAAGTTTCATTTTAAAACCAAACAAGGAATAAAAAATCTTACCAACGAAGAGGCGGCGGAGTTGGTAGGACGAACTCGTGAAAGCCATCAAGAAGATCTTTACAACGCCATTGAAAATAAAGATTATCCGCAGTGGGGATTTTACATACAAATCATGACCGAGGAACAAGCCAAGAAAACGTCTTTCAATCCTTTTGATCTCACCAAGGTTTGGCCTCATAAGGATTTTCCCATGATTGAAGTGGGCACATTAGAGCTCAACCGCAATCCGAAAAACTATTTCGCGGAAATTGAACAGGCGGCGTTTAACCCTAACAACATGGTCCCGGGAATTTCCTGGTCTCCGGATAAAATGCTTCAGTCGCGAACCTTCGCTTATGCCGATGCTCACCGCTATCGTATTGGGACGCACTATGAACTCTTGCCCGTGAATAGACCACGTGTGGAGGTGAACACCTATCACTTAGATGGCGCCATGCGCTTGGATGTTCCTGAATATAATAATGCCTTTTACGAACCGAACTCATTCGGGGGACCGACTCAGCAAGAGAAATACAAAGAACCACCTTTAAGTTTTGATAGTTCGGTGATGGATCGTTTTGATCATCGCAAGGGGAATGATGATTATTCTCAAACGCGCGCGTTGTTTCGCCTTATGAGCAGTGACCAAAAAAGACAGCTCTTAGATAACATTGCCGAATCCATGCGCCAGGGGGTTCCCGAAGAGATCATCCGACGGCAGGTGGATGTTTTCATGAAGGTCGATCCTGAATACGGAACCGGAGTGGCGCAACGAATGAATATTCCGGTGTACACGGAGTCCTTGCAAGGGCGTCCTTCCGCACATCATTAGAGGAACCACATGGCGACCTGGGAAGAATATAAAAAGACAATGAACGGCGAGCCTCTTATTTTTGAAGAGGCTCGCTGTGGGAATAGGGAAGCTCTTCGCGAATACTTAGCGCAAGGGCAGGATATTGAAGTTCGTAATCATCGCGGATATTCCTTGTTGATGCTCGCGGCGTACAATGATCATTTTGAGACAGTGAGATTTTTGCTGGAGCAAGGGGCTTGTGTGAATTCGGCAGATCCAGGAGGAAATACAGTATTAATGGGAGCCTCCTTTAAGGGGCTCACCGATATTGTTCGGCTGTTGATTGCAAATGGGGCTGAGACCACTTTACAAAACGCCCATGGAATGACGGCAGCTGATTTTGCCCGAGTGTTTGGACGCCACGATGTCTTAGCGATTCTTTGTGAAGCTCCACCCACCTGGAGGGATCCTTTGAAAGTCGCAGCTAAAGTGCTTAAGACAAAGCTCAAGAATGTTGTTTCAGAGTGAAACAACTGTCTAAACAGTGACACAAAGTGCGGTGTCAAACGACGGCACTGTCAAAACATCCGACAAATTTGGGGGGCTCCACGCTTCTTCCGTAAAAGGCTAAGATGCGAGAACGATTGATATTTCATTGGCATGGCATGAGTTGGCCGCGGTCTTGCTCTAAGGATTAGTCATCAAGGAAAAAATTATATGAAAACAAAAAATATGATGTCTAAAGTTTTTAAGGTGATCGCTCTAGTAACAATGACTCTTGGACTTGCGAATTGTAGCAAGGACAATGGGAATAGCACGGTGACGACCTCTGGTTATCAAATGATTAATAATCTTTGTTATCAGAACATCAACGGCGCGCTGACTCAGGTGAACACGAGCTTGTGTTCGAATGTGAATGGCTCTTACCAAATGATCAACAATCTTTGTTATCAAGTGGTGAATGGTCAGTACATTCAACAGGCCAACACTCAGATGTGTATGTATAACAACTATAACAATGGTTACACGACTCAAGTGTGTAATGGCCCTCACACAGATGGTTCTCAATGGGTGAACTGCGGAACACAGTTTAACTGCAGCGGTTACACACTCTACAACCAATCTGGGCAAATCGTTCGCTGCCAATAGGTTCTTTGATCAAGTTTGAATATGCGGCGCACCAAATCTGGTGCGCCTTTTTTATTTGCGAAAGACGTCGTCATCTTGAACTCTGATGCGGAATGTTGCATAAGAGCTAAGCAGAGGGGGCGCCCTTCGAGATGCATCGCGAAATAACCTCTCGCAACTCTGCCTAAGTTTTCAGCTACGGACTTCCTTTTCGTAGCCTGTTGTTGACATACTTCCCAACACTCGCGAGATTGAAATGGTCTTTGGTCTAGCTAGACCAAGGGCGGTATTTGAGGGGAACAGCAGTGAGAATTAAAAAAATTGAACTGGTTGGTTTTAAGTCTTTTAAAGATCGCACCGTCATTCATTTTGATGCGGGGATTACCGGTATCGTAGGACCAAATGGCTGCGGTAAGTCCAATATCGTAGATGCCCTCATGTGGGTTATGGGTGAGATGTCCGCCAAGGATCTTCGTGGTTCTCAAATGACCGACGTTATCTTCGGGGGCGCGGAAGGTTATGCTCCTTTGGGGATGTGTGAAGTTTCTCTGACGCTGGAAAATGACGGCGGCGCGTTCCCTGCGAAATATATTAAACATTCTGAAATCATGGTGACTCGTCGTCTTCATCGTAACGGTGAGGGGGAGTACTTCATCAATAAAGAACCGGCGCGTTTGAAAGACGTGCAAGAGATCTTTATGGATACAGGGGCCGGTTCGAAGGGTTTCTCTATCATCGCTCAAGGGATGATCGGTAAGATCATCACGGCGAAGCCTGAAGATCGTCGTATGTTGATTGAAGAAGCGGCCGGAATCACCAAATTCAAGGCACGTAAAAAAGAATCTCAGCGTAAGTTGCAATCGACGGATCAAAACTTGGTGCGTTTGCAGGACATCATTGGCGAGTTAAAGCGCCAAATCGACTCTTTGCAAAGACAAGCGCAGCGTGCCGAGCGCTATCGTAATATCAAAAATCAAATCGAAGACTTGGATTTGTGGTTGTCATCAGCTCAATATATTGAGTTGAAGCGTGCAGCTGATGAAGCGCAGGCGATTTTCAATGAAGCACAAAGCATGGAAGTAGAAGGGGAGACCAACCTTTCGACTCTGCAAGGTCAGTTGGAAGTTCTTAAATTGCAAATTCTTGAAAAAGAAAAGGCCGTTGAAGAGCAGCAAACCGAATACTACAACAAACAATCCACAGTTCAGAAGAAAGAGATGGAGATCCAAGAGCTGCGCTTTGAGATCGAACAAGCTCGTCGTAATGAACAAATGACCGGTACGATCTTGCAAGAACAGCAGGCTCGTCAGGAGCTTTTGTCTCGTGATAAGGCTCAGTTGGATTCTCAAGTGGCAGAGCTGAAAGAAGAAGCCGAAAGCTTGGCAGCTCAATTCGCTGAAAAGAACGACATCTTCCAAAACTCTAATTCTCGTATTTCTCAAGTTGATGAAGATTTGACAACAAAACGCCGCGAGCTTTTCGCTGTCGGGCAGTCCGAGTCTTCATTGGATGCACGCGTGAACTCTTTGAGCGCGCAAATCGCGGACTTGTCCGAGCGCCAAGACACCGAACAACTTGTTTTGAACGAACTTCGTGAAAAACAAGTTGAGTTCGAAGCACGTCGTAAAAAAGTCTTCAATGAACTGGATAAAGAACGTCAGATGCAATTGGATCTGGCGAACGACTTTGAGTCTTTCGAAGCCAATAAAAAGATTCTGACGGAATCGGCAGCGCAAAAACGTTTGGAAGTAGAGCAGTTTAAAGACTCTTTGAATGAAGTCGCATCCCGTTTGTACGGCTTAGAGAACCTGCAAAATAATTTTGAAGGTTTCCAAGAGGGCGTGAAGCAAGTCATGCTTTGGCAGAAAACCCGCACTCAAGAGATGATGGCGGATGGTTCTGTTGTGACTCACTTCCAACCTGTTTCTGAGGTCGTGGAAGTTCCAGCGGCTTACGAAGTGGCGATGGAAGCAGCCTTGGGCTCTCGTTTGCAGATGTTGTTGTCTTCTGATTCTGACGTGGCCTTGGAAGCCGTGACCCATTTGAAAGAGCACAAATCCGGTCGTTCAAGCTTTATTTCCGCTAAAGACAGCGCGGGTGGTTTGAATCGTGCGGCAGCCCCAGCGAACGAACAGGGTGTTCAGGCTATTTTGAAAGACGTCGTTCAAGCGGCAGATAAGTTCAAACACACCGTAGCTTATCTTTTGGATGGTGTGGCGATCGTGGATTCGATCCGCACCGCTTTGGCTCTTCGTCCTCGTTATGAGGGTTGGACATTTGTCACTGTCGATGGTGATACTTTGACGGCTGATGGAGTTTTGACAGGGGGTTCTTCTGAATCCGCAGACTCTGGCGTTTTGAAGCGTCGTCGTGAAATCAAAGAGTTGTCTGATAAGAAAGACGAATTCGCCGGGAAATTGGCGTTGGCGCAAGCCGCTTTGAAGAAGACCGAAGAACAATTGAATAATGTTGTGAACGATTTCGAAGGCGCGCAAAAACGCAAAATCGAACAGGAAATCAAAGTCACGGAACTTCGTAAAGATTTAGAGCGTGCTGAAAACGAACTTGCCAATGCGCAAGCCGCAGTTGAAAAGCAAGAGCGCGAAGTGAAAAAGATTTCCGAGCAGTTGGAAGTTCAAGAGCAGAAGATGGAAGAGCTGAACCAGGCTCTTTTTGAAGCTCGTGAACGGAAAACTATGCTTGAGATGGAAGTGGAGTCCTTAAATACAGAGTTGAACTCGACTCGTATGGGCTTTGATGGACTGCAGGCAGAAGTGACGGATCTTCAGGTGAAGTCCGCTTCAAAAACTCAAGAGTATCAAGGTGTTTTAAGACAGCTTGAAATGGTTTCGAAGTCCTTGGGGGACTTAGAAGCGCAGTTGGCTCGCATGAGTGAAGAAGCACAAGGGTATAACTCTCAGATGACTGAGAGCCAAATGACCTTGGAAGAAAAGAAAATTGAATTTGAGCGTCTTTTGGATGAGGTCGAGACTTTGAAACTTCAAGTGTCTCGCACTAAAGACGAATATGAAGTGATGTCGGAAAGTGCTCGTGCGATCGAAGAGGAAGCAATGTCTTCTCAGCGCGCACGCAATGAAAGACAACACAAAATGAACGACTCTCAATTGAAGCTGGAACAGGCTAAGATGAAAGAGCAGTACTTGATCGATCAAGTGCGTGAACGTTACATGTTGAATCTTCCTGATGTCGTAGAAAAATACGCGGGCCGTGAAGGTGACTTCTTGGCAGCGGATACGGAGTTGAAAGAACTTCGTGAAAAGCTTTCTAAGATCGGTGAAGTGAATTTGTCAGCGATCGAGGAGTACGAAGAAACTGCGCAACGTTATGAATTCTTGACGAAGCAGCACGCAGATTTGACTGAAGCCAAAGAACAGCTTCGCAAAGTGATCGATCGTATCAACAGAATCTGTTCAAAACGCTTTAAGGAAACTTTCGACCTTGTGAATGATCGTTTCACTCGCGTCTTCCCAGTCCTGTTCGGCGGCGGGGAAGCGAAGCTTGAGTTGATTGAAGATCCAGAAAAGGGCGAAATGGGAATTGAGATCATTGCGCGTCCTCCAGGTAAAAAGATGCAGAACGTGTCTTTGATGTCAGGGGGAGAAAAGGCGCTCACAGCGGTGGCGCTGGTCTTCTCCATCTTCTTGGTGAAGCCTTCTCCGTACTGTTTGCTGGATGAGGTTGATGCTCCATTGGATGATGCGAACGTTTTCCGTTTCAACGACTTGGTTCGTGAGATGGCGAAGCGCTCTCAAATTATCGTCGTGACCCACAATAAGCACACCATGGAAGTAGCGAAGAAGCTTTATGGCGTGACCATGCAAGAGCGTGGTGTTTCTACGATGGTGTCTGTGTCTTTGCAGGACATTAAGTAAGAGATTTAAATTCATTTAAAAAGATAAACCCCCGAAGACGGTGTCCTCGGGGGTTTGTTTTTTTGGAGGGGTGGTCGAGAGTGTTATTTGATGAATGTGAAGACAGAGTCTTCGGGGTAGCGGACTTTTTTCATGTTTTGGAAAGCATCTTCAGAGTGTCGGTAGCCCAAGGCCACGGTGGCGACCGTCTTCCAGCCCGAACCCTCAAGGCCTAGTATTTTGTCGTAGGCTGATGGGTCGAGACCCTCCATGGGAGTGGCATCAATTTTAAGAAGAGCAGCCGTTTGCAGAAGAAATCCCATGGCAATATAGGCCTGTCTTTGTGACCAGACTCGGATTTTTTCTTCAGGGGCTTTGCCCAGATTTTGAGTCAGCATATTTTTGAGCCCATCCAAAGATTCCACCGGGGTGTTTCGAACTTTGGAGATCTCATCGATGTATTTTTGAATGAAAGCCTCATCTATTTCTTCTTTGTAAATGAACACGACGTAGTGACTGGCATCTGTCACCTGGGCTTGATTCCAAGAAACCGCTTTTAGCTTTTCTCGTGTTTCGGGGCTTTCGATGACAAAGAACTTCCAAGGCTGAATGCCGTAGGACGAAGGCGCCAGACGCAAAGATTCTTTCAAAGTCTCCCAGTCCTGGGATGAAATCTTCTTAGTCGCGTCATAGCGTTTTGTGGCATAGCGCCACTCGAGGGCTTCTTTAATATTCGCATGATTCATTTTTCGTTCTCCATTTGAAGGTCTCATTAGTAATGAAATAATGTAACAGATATGAGCACAATATAGCGGCACCAAGGCTTAAATGCAACAATTATAGATACAGATAAAATGAGGGGTCCTAACAATGGAATAAAGATTCGTATAGGTCCTTGAGATTGTTTATTTTTCTTCGATGGGATAGAATGTCATCATGGTCGATCAAAGGTTTTCTGTCTCAGTTCATGTCATGACGGCGCTGGCCTTTCATAAGGGCGAGTTGATGACGTCAGAGCAACTGGCTGCCAGTATTCGTACAAACCCCACGGTGATCCGTCGTCTTTTGTCGAAACTGGTTGATGCGGGACTTTTAGAGTCTTTTAAGGGTAAAGCCGGAGGCGTACGACTTGCGAAGAGCGCCAAAGAAATTTCTCTGAGAGATATCTATCTTGCTGTTTGTGATAAGAAGTTGATCGCAACTCCGTGCAAAGAGCCGGTCAAACAGTGTGTCGTCAGTTGCAATATGGGAAAACTTTTGGATGAAGTGGTAGAGGGGATCGAAGCCAATTCCATGGACTATCTTGCGGGAATTCGTCTTTCTGATCTCACCTCCAAAATAAAATAACGTCGAACCCCTACCAGTGAGGCGGATCGTGAAAGCTCAATATCTTCCCGAGATGATTTCTTCCAGCAGAATCACCTTGCGCAAACATCAGATGGATTTAGCTGAAACCATGTTTCGCTATGTCGATGAAGATCGTACTCGCCTGGGGCGTTTTTTGCCGTGGGTGGCCTGGACCAAAGGGATTCACGATGAGCGAGACTATATTGAAATGACCCATCGACAATGGGCCGACTATAAGATGTTCGACTATGGCATTTTTTTGAATGACGGTCAGGTTTATGTCGGGAATGTCGGGGTTCATACCATTGCTTGGGATCATAATCGCTGCGAGCTGGGCTATTGGATCTTGGGGAAATATGAAGGCCAAGGCTATATCAGTGAGGCCGTCAAAGCTTTAGAAGCGATTCTTTTTAATCTGGGATTTTTTCGAATCGAGATTCATTGTTCTGGGACCAATGCGCGTTCCGGAGGTGTCGCAGAAAGATGCGGGTATGTCCTGGAAGGGCGCCTTCGTCAACACGCCATTGAGAATGGTCAGCGTCGAGACACCTTGATCTACGCGAAATTAAAAAATGGAAAATAGAGCCTGACCAGATTGTTTCATTAAAGGAACAGTATTATCTGTTTTTGAACACTATCGAGATAGTTATTTTTGTTCGATAATAAGACCATGAAAAATGAACCGAATTTGAAACGCAGATCATTGATCCTGGGAGCTGGTGGCCTCTTGGCCGCCCTGGGGTTATGGAAAGTTCGTTCTGCATGGGAGCTCGATATGCTGGTCAATCGTTATGGCAACAAGCAAGACGTCAAAATGCCGTTAGTCTTTTTAGGACATGGCAATCCGATGAATGCGATTGAAGAAAATAATTTCACACAAATGCTGACATCTTTGGGACATGAGTTACCTCGCCCCAAAGCGATCCTTTGTATCTCAGCTCACTGGCTCAGTGCGGGGACTTGGGTGACCCATATGCAAAGTCCCAAAACGATCCATGATTTTTACGGATTCCCGCAGGAACTTTTTGATGTGCAGTATCCTGCGCCGGGAGATCCTCAGATGGCTGAATATATTCAGACACTTTCAAAGTCGCCCAAGATTCAAGCGGACGACAGTGCTTGGGGTCTAGATCATGGAACGTGGGCGGTCTTGCGCAAGATGTACCCAGAGGCGCAAATTCCGGTCTTACAACTAAGTATTGATATGTCAGAGCCCGCCTCGTTCCATTTTGAACTGGGACGAACTCTGCGGTCTTTGCGCGAGCGTGGAGTTTTGATCGTCGGCAGTGGAAACATTGTCCATAACTTGCGTCGTGTCGACTGGGGGCATAGCCAAAAAGGATTTGATTGGGCTATTGAGTTTGATGAATGGGTGAAGGGACGTTTAGAGCAACGAGATTTTAAAGCCCTGGTTGAGGACTTTCAAAAAACCAAAGCCGGACAGTGGAGTGTGCCGACACCCGATCATTATCTTCCTCTGCTGTATGTTTTAGGAGCGGCGGATGAAAAGGACCTCTTGAATTTTGAATTTGAAGGCTATGACATGGGTTCCATCTCCATGCGCTGTTTAAGCTTTGGAAAACAAGTTTGATTTGAAGATAAGGAGAGATTTCGTTTCTGGACGAGGCCCGATACAGTCTTGAAGAGCTGGACGTTGTTTATTCCGAGCAAAATTAAGGGAGTTTTGGCCATTTCATCTGGTCTCTGACGATAAAATGCGATAGATAGGGAGGGATTTTTCCTGAACATCTAACGCAGATTGTCGGAGGGCAGATGATGTCGCCTGATCACGCTCAACAGATTGAGAATCTTTTTATTTTTGTCGGACTTCTTTTCGCCGTCATCTTCGGAGTTGTTTTCTATGGAGTCTGGAAAAACATTCTTCGCAAAGACAAAAAAGCCCTGACTCACGAAGCGAAGCGCGAGATGCCGACGCAAACGGAAGAGCCTGTTCCGTTGGCTCATATTGATTCCACAGGGCAAGTGGTTTCCGATATTGAAATCCCGGATCTGGCTAAAGAGGCTTTCATTGCCGTCGAAGAAAAAGCTGTTGATCTTAAAGAAGCATTGAAGAAAACCGAAGAGAATCTTTTTGGACGTATTCGCAGTCTTTTTAAAACAGATGCCAGCAACAAACACCTGGAAGAAATCGAAGAAATTCTTTACACAAGTGACCTTGGGCCGACCACGGTTCAGCGCTTGATGGGTGCTTTGGAAGACAAGCTGTCTAAAAAAGAACGGGCCGACTACGAAACGGTTCGCGATGCTTTGAAGGAAGAAATTAAAAATATTTTTGCGGGCTCTCACTCTTCAAGTCCGGATCAGGGCATTCTTGCTAAAATTCAGTTTGCCAATGAAGGCCCGACAGTTTTGATGATCGTCGGAGTCAACGGCGCGGGCAAGACCACGTCCATTGGTAAAATTTCAGCGCAACTGGCAAAAGAAGGCAAAAAAGTGTTGGTTGCAGCGGGCGATACGTTCCGTGCGGCGGCAGGGGGACAACTGAAGGTGTGGACCGATCGCGCTCAAGTTGAAATTTTCTCTCCTGAAGGTGTCACGGATCCAAGTGCCGTGGCCTTTGATGCCGTCGCCAAAGGGAAGGCGCAAGGGTACGATGTTGTCATCGTGGACACCGCCGGTCGTTTGCACACTCAAGCTAATTTGATGGAAGAAATCAAAAAGATGAAGCGAGTGATGTCCAAGGTTATCCCAGAAGCACCTCACGAGACCTTGATTGTTCTTGATGCCAACTCGGGACAAAATGCTTTGATGCAAGCCAAAGAGTTTCACAGTGCGCTGACTTTGACCGGAGCCGTTTTGACTAAAATGGACGGAACAGCCAAAGGGGGAGTCGCGGTGGGACTTGCTCAGGAATTACAGATTCCGATTAAGCTGATTGGTGTTGGTGAGCGAATTCAAGATCTTCGCACGTTCTCTTCCCAAGAGTTTGTGGATTCTTTGTTTCAGTAAAGAAGTGACGCGATTATCTTTGGTCCGCAATATACTGAATCTGTTCTGACTCATAGACATGAAATCCTGGCTGAAAATTCAGAACGGCAATCGCCATGGCTTTGGCGATATCTCGGGCTTGAATGGCTCGGTACTTTCTTAGGGGTCCTCGTAATAGAGGATTCAAATAGGGGCTTAGTTTCTGCGCCCACTCTTCCCCTGCACGCCGCTCTTTACGCTCTCCTAAAATAAGAGAAGGGCGGAAGATCTCAATTTGTGGGATTTTAAGCTCTCGCAGGTCTTTCTCCATTTCACCTTTGATTCGATTGTAGAAAACTCGCGATTGGGGATGGGCCCCCATGGCTGAAATCACTAAAAGCTTTTGGGCTCCGGATTTTTCGGCGATACGGGCAAAGTCCAAGACATAGTCGTGATCGACTTGGCGAAAGGCCTCTTGGCTGCCGGCTTTTTTGATAGTGCTTCCCAGGCAACACACAAAGACCGGGGACTTTAAGATGTCGGGATAACTATTCAGTTTATTAAAATCTAAAATAATATTGTCCGTGTGCGGAGGAACTCTTCCCAGAGGAGAGCGGGTCACCGCTTTGATTGTCGAGATCTGTTGAAGATGTGACAAAATAAGAAGGAGCTCGTGTCCCACGAGCCCCGTTCCGCCAACCAGAGTGACATCTGTTGGGTAGTTCATAAAGAGAAGTCCTTATCCGCCTTGTGAGCCTATGTTGTTGTTATTCTCTTTCTGGAATTCCACAGCAGGAGGATTGTGTTCGCCGGAAGTTGCCAAGAATTCAGGGACTGAATTGATGAAGTCCGCCATTCCGCTCACACGAATAGTTCCTTTTGTGATTTGAGAGTCAGGATGTTGATAGTCAATAAAGCGTCCTTCATCAACTAAGAAATATCCTTTAAAGTTGGTTTTAGCCGCATCCGCTTCTTTTCCGGAGTCGATCTTATAACGATCGCCCGTTTTTCCAGAAGAAGCTGTGTAGTTATAGTTCAACTGAGTCGCATTGGGATATTGATCAATCTCATAAGAACCTTGTTCGACCAAATTCTCGCCCGCAATCACTGGAATGGCTTTGTCGATAATGGTTTTCGCATCCGCCGTCAAACCACCACTTTGTTGAGCGCCGTTAGTCAGAAGGATGTAATCCCAGCGACCATTCACTCCGAACTTATCGGCATAGCGAGGCATGGGGGTGACTTTCTTTTTGAAGAAACCAGTGACAGTTTCTTTTTCACGTGTCGACTCCCGCGCATACACACGATAGATGTCCGTGCCGACAGGCAAAAGACTGCGCAGGTAAGCCACGGCGCGGTTCTCAAGGCGAGTGCAACCAGATGATCCAGGATTCGAGAATAAGTTCATCAAAAATCCGCGAGTAAGTTCGATCGCAGCCGCTCCATCTTTACCCCAACCAATAGTTCCATGAATCCATTGGTAGTTCATCCCACTGACGTCATCAGAAGGAGTCACTTTGGCGGCATACCAACCGAACGCACCATAGATAGTGTCTTTGTTGCGAGCGTCTTTCACCATCCATTTTCGAGAAGAGGCAATTTTCGAAATGCCCTCCGTGATCGGACCTGGGATTGTCTTAAGGTCTTGTCCTGATTTATACCAGTGAGGATAATGGGCCATTCCGTCTTGATAGAACTTCACCCATTCCGAGATCTTAGCGTGACCTAGCCATGTTTTAAACGCGTGTGGATCGTCTTTGGTCCCTTCCTCGGGGCGTCCCACAACCATTTCCGTTTCCATCACAAGTTTATGAGGGCAGTTTGGAGTCTCTACACAGCGCTCATAAACACGGGTCTTTTCGGTCGCTACGTTTTGAATCACGAAATACTTGGAGGACGGAAGAAGAATTTGTTTTTCACTAAGATAGTCTTTAGAGACAAAAAGCTCTGGCGCAACATCCGATTTTACAGCGGACTTCAGAAGTTTAATCTGCACCAAGGGTGTGGCTTCATTTAAAAGATCAAAGATTTCAACTTCATCGTTCATCGCAAGCTTGGCAATAACGTTATTTTCAGTGGTGGAGTTGCTGCTACGGAGGTTCAGACTTTCCACCGCGATAAAATAGCGCTGACCGACTTTAAGCTGAGACTTTTCAACGGCCACTGCGGCTGCCGCATCTTCACTGAATGAAGCGACATCTTCATTGAGGAGAGCTTGTGCTGAACTCAGCATCGGTGACGTGGCAATCAACACGCTCAATACCGTAGCGCACAGGCGGCGAGTGTGAAACTTTGTCATGGAACGTCCTCCATATATAAGACGAATTAAACCTTTGTCATAGACTCCGATCTTCAAAGCAAGAAGCGTGACAGAGATCACCCCTGCGGTATTTTTGATACAGGAATTTTCGCCGTCAAATTGTTATTCAACGGAGCCCAAAAGGGGCACTACACTACAAGGAGGTTTCATGAAGAAGGTCCTGTTAATTATATTGGTTCTGCTCCCGTGTCTGTCCTCGGCGCAAAGTAGTTCTCGGTGGCGTATCACAAAGCCTCAATGGACGGAGCAAGATGAAATCAAATTCGGAGAGTTCATCGCAAATCTTGGACGAGCGGTTGAACGACGCGAGTGTTTCCAAGTCGATACTTGTTTAAGAAGTTCCGCCAATCCCTATGCAGGAACAGATCCTGCGGGGCTTCGTCTCTTCGCGGATTGCGCGGATTTGCCCTATTTTTTGCGAGGATACTTCGCATGGAAAAATGGCCTGCCCATGTCGGTTCAGAGTGATGTCAGTCCTCGCCAGACAGGGGATAACAAAGATGTGCGCTATACAAAATTTGGTAACTACGTGACCGGTCGTTATGATGTGGTGGCCAGTCGCTGGGGAAGTCCCAATGCGCTGGAGATTCTTAATCAAACGATTGTGAATATGACTTGGTCCGCGTCCTTTCGTTTGATGGGGCAAGAGGACACGGGTCTTTACACCGACTTCTATCCGGTGAGGCTGGGTCGCGACAGTGTGCGCCCAGGTACGATCATTTATGATCCGAACGGACACGTTGCTGTGATTTACAAAGTCACAGATGACGGAAGGATTTTCTATATTGATTCTCATCCTGACAACACGTTGACTTCGGGAATGTACACGCCAAAGTTTGTGCGCAGCTTTCCTTACCAGGGATCGGGATTCAAGAACTTTCGCCCCCTCAGTCTTGTCGGCGGTAAGATGAATTCTGCAGGAGAATATATCGGGGGTAAGATTGTAGGTGCACGCAATTCGGCCCTTTCTTTCTATAGCCTTGAACAGTTTTATGGGAATCGTCCCGATCCAGGAGGGGATTGGCAGAAGGGGCAATTTGTCTTTCGCGGTGTTGTCTTCAACTATTACGAGTATGTGCGGATGGTGATGGCCAGTGGTGATCTGAAAATTGATCCTCTTCGCGATATGCGCCAAAATTTAGCCGATATTTGCATCAGCTTGAAAGATCGTGTGGTCGCAGTAAACCTGGCAAGAAAGTCGGGAGTTGATCAGAAGGATCATCCTGAACGTTTGCCTCAAAATATCTATGGCTCAGAAGGGGAGTGGGAAGCGTACGCCTCGCCGTCTCGGGACGCTCGCTTGAAGGTTTCCTATATGGACTTACTTTCTCAATCGCGACAGATGATTCAGCGTTATCGCGCTGGAGATCCCAGCATCATATACACAGGAGCGAATTTAGCGGCAGATCTGCTGGCAGCTTATGAAAGAGAAACTCGCTCTTGCCAATTCACGTACACGAATTCCAGCGGGGGAACGGTGACTTTGAATTCAGACGATGCTCGTCGTCGTTTGTTTGATCTGAGTTTTGACCCTTATCATTGTGTTGAACTTCGCTGGGGCGCAAGCTCCCCCCAAGAGCTGTCGTCTTGTCGTGATACACCCAATAAAAGGGAATGGTACAGTCGTGAAAGATGGCTGCGTTATCAGTGGGAGCGACGTTATGACGCCCGTATGGATTACTCGTTGGAGGAGTTAACAGGGCCCAAGCCAGGCGCTGGTATAGCGCAACCGCCGAACGTGGATATTGTTCGTTATCTTAATTCAGAAAAATAGGTTTTCCTTAATACGAGGGCTGTCTCATTTTGAGACAGCCCCGTGCCATTTTTAGGTCTCTGTCAAAAGATTGATCTTTCAAGTGTCAAACAAGCCTCATCCCAAGGTGGCATCTTACTTGATAGTAAAGGTGTTGGAGAGGTTTATATGATGTTTAAGAGTTGGTTCGGGAAGTCGTTCATTTTGGGTATGAGCCTTACTTTAATGGCTCCCAGCTTTTCGCATGCTTATGGCGAGGCTTCTGTTATTCAAAGCTATATCGGTCGCCAAACCCTGGTGCCATTAATGAAACCCTCTTGGGGGAACTTCATCCTTCATACCGACACATTAAATAAGCTATATTCTTTGCGTGGTTACCAAGCGATTTGGGTCGACAGCAATGGTCTGCCAAATTCGATGGCTCAGGCGCTGAAGAATACTTTGTCAGCAGCGGACCGCCATGGTCTTAATCCCGCAGACTATTGGGATGCGGATGTTGAGAATCTCTTTAAAGCAACTCAGAACAATCAGAAGAACTGGATCACTTTTGAATTGGCGGCCAGTGAGGCGATGATTCGTTATGTAAGTCATATGTCGACGGGGCGCTTCGATCCCGAGCAGGTTGATACAGATATTAAATTTAAAAAGAAGGACTTCAATGAATACGGCGAATTGAGTGCGAGTCTGATGAACGCTCCTCAGTCCTTGATGGCGTCATTGGATTCCTTTGCGCCCACTCATGCTCGCTATAAAGATCTCATGGATCTTTTGGTGCAGCTGAAGACTCTCAAGAATCAAGGCGGTTGGCCTACGATTAATTCTCCGGGGTTTGCTCTTAAACGAGGAGTGACGGATCCTTCAGTCGGTCAATTGCGCACACGATTGAATCAGTTGGGCTATCGTATTTCCAACAATGGTGGAAATACCTTTGATCAAGAATTTGAAGATGTTCTTAAGCAGTACCAGGCCTTGAATGGTTTGACGGCGGATGGTGTGATCGGAACGCGTTCTGAAGTTCTTCGCGCCTTGAATTTTACGGTCAATCAGCGATTGGCTCAAGTTGAAGTGACCATGGAAAAACTGCGTTGGCTTCCGAAGAACATCGAACCGCGCCATATCTTTGTGAATCTTGCGACGACCGAGTTCCGTCTTTTTGATGAGGGTGGAAAGGCGTTTCACTTTAAAACCGTCAACGGTCAGCCCTTCCGCAGAACACCTTCTATGAGAGACTCACTGACTTACGTGAATCTGAACCCTTACTGGACGGTGCCACGCAGTATTGCCATCAAGGACAAGTTGCCGATGTTGAAGGCGGATCCTCGTTATTTGGAAAAACACAATATGCGTTTGATCGATGAAGGCACGGATCAGGTTGTGGATCCTTCCAGTATTGATTGGAAGAATATGACGGCAAGAAATTTCACATATTATATCCGTCAATTGCCTGGTCCTGACAATGCTTTGGGCGTTGTGAAGTTCCCTCTGCAAAATCCTTGGGCGATTTACATGCATGACACCAATGAGAAAGAACTTTTCGGCGAAAGCAAACGTCATCGCAGTTCGGGATGTGTTCGTTTGGAGCAACCTCTGGATCTTGCGGCGTACTTGTTGCGCGATCAGCCGGGTTGGAGTTTGGCAGACATCAAGTCTTACGTGCCTTTGTATGACAATAGAATTCCTGGAGAGCTTGATAAGAAGGTCATCTTGAAAAAGGCGATGCCGGTTTACTTCCTCTATCTGACGGTTGAAAAAGGCGAGGACGGTTCGATGCGTTTTATTGATGACGTGTATGGACAGGACATGCGTTTGAGTAAAGCTTTGCAAAACAAGAAAAACTCGGGCGAGTTGTTCTAAAGGAGAGAGCGATGAAAAAGTGGTGGATCACAGTATCAGCATTGTTGTTCGCAGGTCTTGCTCAAGCTCAGTCCATGGGCTCCTTGCAGGTGAATGGCCAGGCCGGAAAATTTCAGATCTTTCAAAAGGTCAAAGCGGTCCGCTGTACAATCGGTCAGCGGGGAGTTTGTGATGCTCCGGTATTTTTTGATTTGAATAAGGCTCAGGCGGTGCCCGCAGGAGCCTATATTGTCGGTTTTGAAAACTCGATCCATCCTGAGGTTGTGACCGTGGATGCGGGAAAAAATGTGAATTTGTATTTAGAACGAGTGAACGTGCCCTCTCAGGTGCGGGGACAAAGAGTTCGAGTTTATCGCGACTTCTCCTCTTTGGTTGAACAAAAGAAAATGTATATGACAATGTTTATGATGAACCGTCACTTTTTCCGTCTTGAGAAAGAGAACTTTGGCGATCTTTATTTGACGGGCTCCTGGGAGCGTGACTTTGTTCAGCGGTTTACTTATGAGACTTGCCCCAAAATTGAATCGTACGGAAATATTTCCTCCAGTGCGGCAGCGGTTTGTAAGGCCTGGAATACGGCGAAAGATCCCATGGGCTTGCGCGAACTTTTTGATTTTGCAAACGATGGAACTTTTCAGGAAATGTGGGTGACGTTCCCAGGAGATACCTTTGCGTCGAAGCATCCTCGGTATCTGGTTTCTTCGCCAATGTCGGATCAGGATTTTGTCTCTGTTTTTCCAGGCGTCTATAAGGTCCAGGCCGAAGGTAAAAACATGCCGGCGGTTTCAGTCAAGGCCGGGAATGTGTCCCAGAATGACCGGACTTTTGGAATTTCATTGAACGCGGTGAGGTCTTTCATTAGCCTAGGGAGTGGAGACTGTTCTCAGGCGCGTACATGGAAAACGGAGTCTCGGGCTTATTGCACGAGTGACCAGACAGAAGGTTGTGACCGCTCTCAGGCGGAAAGTTGCGAGCCGATGTAACGGTAAAGGAATAATGCGAAATATCGTTGTCAGTTTTATACTAATTCTTGGGCCCCATTTTTTGTGGGCTCAAGGTGTCAAACCAGTTTCTGTTTCCTATGAAAATGTTGTGCGTTGTTTCCCGGAGCTTCAAGATGAGAAGCTTTCCTTCAAGGTTGATCTCAACCGTCTTAAAGAAATTATTGATGAAAAGTTTGTGACATCCCAGTCGCAGTTGCGTCAAAGAAAGATCCATTATCTGGATGTGGATAAGCAACCCACCAACTTGATTTTACGGACCCAGTTTGAGGGGGATCGTAAGATGGAGACCGTCTTGAGTCTGCAGCAGATCGATGAAAAGGGCGTCGTGACGGATATCAAATTGACTGGGAATCAGCGCATCAATCCTAAACAAGACACGATCAATAACTTCTTGCTCAATGGGACGATCAAATCAGACGAATACTCCTATAATGACACGAAGCTTAATGACGTTGTCTCGACCTATCGCCGGAACTTCAAGGACGTTGAGGAGATTGAGTTGGTTGATAAGCCCAATAAACGCTCGATTCTCTGCGAAAAGAAGAGTGATCTCGGCATTATATGCACTTGTACTAAAAAATAAATCTGTTGAATATCGACTTATTAGGGATATACTTTTAGCAGTGTTGATCTAGGTTTTTTCTAGAGTTTTAAAAGGTTTAGGCAATTATGCCTAGCAATTGAATTGGCAATATGATTCTGCAGCTGTTGAGGTGTGCTAGTGACATCTGATAAAAAAACCTACAATTTCCTAATTGCGGGTGTCCCTTACAAATTAAAAACCTCTCATGACGATGCGACTGTTCAGGAGCTCGTTGAATTTGTAAACAACAAGATGAATCAAGCCATGTCTTTAACCAAAAACGGTTCTTTCCAAAATGCAGCGGTTTTAACTGCGATGAATTTGGCTGAAGAACTGATCCTTTTGAAAAGAAAAGCGCATCGCGAGCTGGAAAAGCTTGAAGAAAAGGCGTTGCAGCTTTCTATGGATCTAGAAAATTCCAAGAACAACCCAAAGGTTTTGAACAACTAACTTGGTTTGATCTCTTGGAGTGTCCATGTCTGTTTCTTGGAGCTCTAAAAAGGAATGTCGTTCCTTCTTTAAATCTCTTTGCGCTCAAGAGTTCGCGCAAGGTCTTGTTCAAAATCAGCAGCAGCTTAATCTCCATTTGCGTGATTTTTTAAAAACGCAAACGGGACTCTGGGGAGCCTACAGGGCTTTGCCGGAGGAAGCTCAGGTCGAAGAGGTCTTTCAGATCTCTCATTTGGCCTGGACCTTTCCCAAAATGAGGGAAGGACACTTGGAGTTCTTTGAAGCACAGAAATTTGTGCTAGGACCTTACGGAGTCTGGGAGCCATCCCCGGATTCTCCGCAAAGAGATCTCCAGGCCATTCACGGGCTGCTGATACCCGGTTTAGTTTTTAATAAGAATGGCAGTCGCCTGGGGAAGGGCAAAGGGTTTTATGATAAAACGCTTTCTTCCTACCAGGGGGTGAAAGTGGGGATCTGTTTTGATTTTCAAATCAGTCCCAACCCACTACCTACCGAGGCCCATGATGTGACAATGGATTTTCTTGTCACCGAATCGGGTCTTGTCGATTGCAGTAAGCATCAGGAGTAAGAATCATGGAATTTGTTATCACCGCAATTATCGGTGTTTTGTTGGGCGGGGCGGTTGTCTTTATCGTAAAACGTTTGCAGGACGAAAATAAAAAGAAATCCGCACGTATCGAGGCCGAGCGTATTATCAACAAGGCGAAATCGGAAGCGGCAAAACTGAAAAAAGATTCAGAGACCAAGGCTAAGGATTTTGAGGCGCGCGCTCGTAAGAATGTGGAAGCCGATATTCATAAGCAAAAGTCGACAGTAAAAAATAAAGAATCTCAGCTTGAACGTCGTTTGAAGGAAGTTGAAGATCAATTCAAACAGAAAATGGAAGAGAACGAGCGTTATCTGAACACGCTGAAAGATCGTGAAGAAAAAATTGCGATTTCAGAAAATCGCATCAAGGATCTTGAGAAAAAAGGCGAGACTCACATTGTTGAGCTCAAGCAGAAGTTGGAGTCCGTGGCCGCGATGACTCAAGACGAAGCTCGTCGTCAGCTTTTGGGCGCTTTGGAAGATGAGGCCAAACAAGAAGCGGCGAAAAAGATCGCGCAAATCGAAGAAGAGGCTCACAAAGAATCTGATAAAAAAGCCAAACGTATTTTGGCGACGGCTCTTTCACGTTTCGCCTCTGAATACACGTCCGAGCGCACGGTCAGCGTTTTGGCTTTGCCTAACGACGAGATGAAAGGAAAGATCATCGGTCGTGAGGGACGTAACATCCGCACGTTGGAAGCTCTTTGCGGTGTGGACTTGATCGTCGATGACACTCCTGAGGCTGTGGTTATTTCTGGTTTTGATCCGGTTCGCCGTGAGTTGGCTCGTCGTACGATTGAGAAGCTGATGGAAGATGGACGTGTGCATCCGGCTCGCATCGAAGAGGTTGTTGAAAAGCAACGTGCCGAGTTGATGAAGTCCATCAAAGAAGAGGGCGATCGTCATGTGATGGAGTTGGGTATCGCCAACATGCATCCTGAGTTGATCAAAATTATCGGTGGTTTGAAATACCGCTCTTATCAAGGTCAGAATGCTTTGAACCAGGCTTTGGAAGTTGCGCAGATTGCGGGCCTCTTGGCCGGTGAGATGGGTGTGAACGTGAAGCAAGCACGTCGTGCGGGTCTGTTGCACAATATCGGTAAGGCCATTGATCATACGGCAGAAGGCAGCTATGCATTTGTCGGTGCCGAGGCCGCAAAGAAATACAATGAATCTGAAGACGTTTGCCATGCGATTCGCGCCCATGACGAAGAGGAAAAACCTCATTCAATTCTTGCGTGGATTGTGCATGCGGCATTTATTTTATCGAGCTCTCGTCCTGGTGCTCGTCGTCCGCAAATGGATTCCTTCATTCACCGTCTTGAAGATTTGGAAAGTATCGGCAATAGCTTTGACGGTGTTTTGAAAACGTTGGCGCTTCAGGCGGGGAAAGACGTACGTGTGCTTGTTGAAAGCAGCAAAGTGACGGACGATCAAGCCGTGATGTTGTCTCGTGATATCGCTCGTAAGATCGAAAGAGAAATGCCACAAGCCGGGCAGGTCAAAGTGACCGTGGTTCGTGAAACTCGCTCTGTGGAGCACGCACGATGATGAGTCCTCAGGAGCAGCTAGAGAGAATTAAATTCGGCGTTGCGGAGTTCATCAACGACGAAGAGATGCTCAAGAAGCTTAAAAAAGGCAAACCCTTGAATATCAAATTCGGTGCGGACCCCACACGCCCGGATATTCACCTGGGCCACACCGTGGTGATCAATAAACTCAAAACCTTCCAGGATTTGGGCCATAAGATTTTCTTTTTGATCGGGGACTTTACCGCGATGATTGGTGATCCTTCGGGAAAAAACACCACGCGCCCGATGTTGACTCGCGAAGAGATTGAAGAAAATGGCAGAACTTACGCCAAGCAGATCTTCAAAATCTTGGATCCAGAAAAAACCGAGATCGTTTACAACTCGACGTGGATCAACAAGATGACTCCCGCAGACATCATTAAAATGTCAGCTCAATACACGGTGGCTCAGATGCTTGAGCGTGATGACTTCACCAAACGTTACAAGTCCGGGACTCCGATTGCGATTCACGAGTTTTTGTATCCGCTTACGCAAGGTTATGACTCAGTGGCTTTACATTCAGATGTCGAGCTGGGAGGGACGGATCAGAAGTTTAACTTGCTGGTGGGACGTGATTTGCAAGGGGCTTACGGTCAGGAACCACAGTGTGTTTTGACGATGCCGATTCTTGAGGGCATTGATGGCGTCAATAAGATGTCGAAGTCTTTGGATAACTATATCTCTGTGGTGGATACACCAAAAGATATGTTTGGAAAGACCATGAGAATTTCCGATGATCTGATGTTCCGCTGGTATGAACTCCTGACGGATATCACGGCCTCAGGTTTGGCGCAGTTGAAGACGGATGTGCAAGAGAAGCGCAAACATCCTCGCACAGTGAAGGTGGATTTGGCGAAATTCTTGATCAAACGTTTTCACTCGGAAGCGGCCGCTCAAGCCGCCGAGGACGAGTTCAATCGTATCTTTGTTGAAAAAGGACTTCCTGATGAAGTGCCGGACTTTGTGGTGGCCCCAGAAGCTCAAGTGGGCTTGGCGGCTTTGATGTGCAAAGCGGGCATGGTGGCTTCCAATGGCGAAGGCAGCCGCTTAATTCAAGGAGGAGGGGTTCAGATTGACGGCGAAAAAGTATCGGACCCTAAGTTGAAAATCGATTTGCAGGCAGGCCAAAGTTTCGTCATCAAAGCCGGCAAAAAGAAGTTCACAAAAATCGTCGTAAAATAAAAGGTACGCCGTACCTTTTTGAAACGCGACGCTTCTAAAACGTGTTGTAGGTACTTATATGAAAATTAAATTTCTTCCTCAGAACCTCGAAGTTGAAGGAAGTCCAGATAAGACCCTTTTGAAGATTGCGACAGAGAATCATCTGGAGATCCGTTCGATTTGCAAAGGGGTTCCTTCCTGTGCCGAGTGCCGGGTGAAAATCGTTGAAGGGGAGTCCAATGTTCTTCCTCCCAGCAAGGCTGAATTGAACTTGATTGGAACCAGTCATTTTATTGATGGCCGCCGACTCAGTTGCCAAGTGCGCTGTTTCGGGGACGTGACGGTGGATTTGACCGAACAAGTGGAACGAGCTGAAAATCAGACCAAAAAAATCAGAGGTTTCCGTTCCAATAAACAAATTGATTCCAAAGCCGTGAACGACACCATGTTGCTCAATGAAAAAGCCGACGAGAAAGAAAAGAAGTAGGTCGTTGGTCTAGTTTATTACAGGCTTGTTTATGCCGACAAGCCTGGTGAATGTCTCACAAAATTACCTTCCGCGAACGAGGTCAGGGACCGCTGCTTATTCTTCTCCATGGTTATGGGGGAAGTGTTCATCATTGGGAGTCCATCGCGGAATCCTTATCGACACAATATCGAGTCGTCGTTCCGAATCTGAGCCATGTCTATATGAGTACGGATAAGTTGTTTTTCACTGTGCAGGTCGAGACCTTGGCTAAGTTCATTCGGGAAACGTTTCCCGGTGAAAGGGTCAGTGTGGCGGGCCTCAGTTACGGGGGTGCTTTGACTTGGGGACTGGCGTCCTTGCACCCTCATCTGGTGAAGAAGACCGTGCTTATCAATCCCATGGTCACAGATCCGATCAAACACTTTATGCCGAAAGAGCTGAAGTTTTTCTTTTCGGTGCCGCTGAATCTGAAGAGCATTTATCTCATGTTGTCGACTCCGATGGGGCGGGCTTTTCTTAAACGATCGGCTCAGATCTTTCGTGATGAACGCAGTGAAGGGGTGATTGCTGTCGAACATCTCAAAGGACGCAAGCTTCAGTTTGTCGCACACATGATTCATCATTTTTCGTGGATTCTGCGGTCAGAGGACTGGAGCTTCTGGCATCAAAAACTTTACAATCATCGTGGCGAATGTCGCTTGGTTTTTGATAAAGAAGATCTGCTTTTCAACCAAGACGCTTATCGAAAGTTTGCCATGCATATTGGTTGTGAAGATGTCATCGCTTTAACAGGGGCGGGACATTTGGCGATTAAAACTCGTCCTGAGATGATCTCTCAGTTGATTAAAGAATTTTTAGAGAGCACGATCGCCGCCTAGTTTTGAAGTTGTCATCTCTCAAAGAGATCCAAATAAATCCAAGTTGAAATTGCCGGTTCACTGTGATGTGCTAAGGGCGGAAGGCACATCGATATGAAGATTATAAGATTATTTTTCTTATTCACTCTCTTTCTTTCATTCCAAAGTCGGGCAGAGACGCAAACCTTTCCCCAAGGACCGGCTGAAAAAATGCTTTCTTCCTTCTTGGAGGCTTTTCAGGATCCCGAGGTTTTGCAGCGGATCGTAAGAGTAAATTTGAATTACAAAACGCGGCACTGCTTGGAGTATCCCTGCACGAGTTCGTTGCCAGAGAATATCGAGGTTCGCAATTCTCGAGGTGATGTTCTTAACAGTTGGGCCCAAGGACTTTATGACAATCAACATCGCGCTTGTTCCACTTCTGCCGATTGTCAGTGGATGGTGTGGACGGCCGCTCAAGCTTTATGCAAGGAGTATCCCTGCATTCCATCGACACTCGGTCTGATCGCCTCATTGAGTTGGGATCCTTCTTGGAAGTTGAAAAATAGCGATATGCCGCGCAGTCAGTTTATTTATTTACGAATTCCAAGGGATCTTTTTTTGAAGCAACAGTCCTGGCAAGGAAAAAACTGTCTGGATAGAAATCCTCCTCATAGCTTTTTGGGATTGAGTGTTGATGGAGAACCGCTGTGTGTTTTAGATTCGGTGGCGCAAGATCTGCAAAAAGTGAAGGACTTAAATCCTTACAAAGAGCAGACTCGACCGGATCTTCCGATGACAGGTTTTGAAGTTGGAAGCTTTCCATATGTTCCCAATACTTCCTTGCAGGCGAAGAACCTTTTGGCTCAAATCAAAATTTGGAGTCTGTCTGGACAGGCCATTTATGAAACTCTTAAGCAGTCCAATTGTTTTGGGGCTTCGGGATGCGCTCAGGGGACGAGGTTAAATTTATTCTTGGCAGAGCAGGAACCCCTGGCGGATCGAGATGGAAAAATGACGGATGTGTTGATGCCTTGCCAAGTGGCGAAGACTTGTCCATGGCAGGTGAAAATATCTCTGTTGAGCGAGTGCAGAAAAGAGGCCTGCGACAAAGTGGATCAAAAAGTGAAAGTTGAAATATTCAAAGATCACACGTTACTGGAGCAGAGCCTATTGCCTCTCGCACCCCCTCTGAAGCCTCGAAGTCCTAGGGCGGCTTGCAAAGGGAAAGAAGCTTTTCGCGGATTCAACGAAAAAGGGGAGCCCCTTTGTGGGAAGCAGGGGGATTAATGTATCAGGTTGATATTGCAAAAAGAGAATGCAGCCTCAATGGACAAAGAGCCTACACGATGAAGCCTGAATGGGAGATGTGTGGATTTTTCCATAAAGAGTCCGTCCGAGATATTTCATTGTCGGGAAAAAATCTGCAGGGGCTCTTTTTTTCCCGGAGCTCTTTAGAGGGCGCCAAAATGAATGAAGTGGATTTGCAAGGTGCGGATTGGTGGGCGGCCTCCTTGAAACATGCGCAAATCAAAGATTCGAACCTGTCACAGATGGAGTGGAGTTGGATGGACATCTCGGAATCATCCTTCAAAGCGGTGAATTTTGAGAATGTGTATTTGAAGGGAAGTCGAATTAAAGATTCATCCTTTGAAGAAGTGAATTTTAAAAATGCCCAGATGCAGTCGTCGACCTATGAGGATGTACAATTTAAAAAGGTGAACTTCAAGGGGGCCAACCTGGAGGGGGCGACCTTTGAAAATGTCACATTCGAGGGGGTCGAGTACGATCGAACAACAACCTGGCCTACTGATTTTAATAAAGCCTTGCTGGAAAAAGAAGCCCCTCTGCGACTTACATCGTGGTTGGCATTTGGCGGACTTTTTTTGATCGTTGTCCTGTTTGTCGTGATCAGAAGACGAACTTCTTAGTTACATTGACATTGGGGAATCATAGGACAATCTGAACACCAACCAATTTGGACGGAGCTGCCGCTGGCACAAGTCCCACCTGCAGAACCACAACCTCCACAGTAAGTGTATCCTGCACACATATTTGACGTGTTGTTGGCGGCTGTACAGCAAGCTTGGGTATTACAGGCTTCCGACGTTGCCATTTTGCTGTTGCAATCAGTGCCGCCGCCACGGGGACAAGATTGGCTCGAGTCCGGAGTGGGCGTTGGACAATCGGTGCGAGTGCAAGCCTGACTATCATTGGGTTTCGCCGAAAGACAAAAGGACTCCGCGACAGTGACGCCATCATTTCGCTCACACCAGACAGTCCGAGTTTGTGTGCCATTGGTGGCGACACAACTGACGGAACGAGTTTGTGTTCCTGAAACCACGGGGCATGTTTCCGTACGATAGCGAAGGCCTCCTCCGCAAGAGACGCTACAAGATCCCCACGCGCCATACTGATATGCCGGTTGGGCAGCAGAACAAGCCGACCAGGCACCAACACTCCACGAGGGTTGAGCCGCCGAACAGGCGGACCAGGCTGAACTCTTCCAAGTGTAGCTATATATCGTCCAGCTATAACTTTGTTGAGCACTGTTGCCAGAGTTGTCGATTGCATTGAGCAGGAAGGAGTGAGCTCCGGTACTAAGCCCCGTATAAGTCTTTCCGCTAATACAATCTTCGAGGGGGCCACCATCGAGTTGGCATTTTATTGAAGATACACCACTGAGGTCGTCTGAAACGGTAAATACAAAACTTGCATCGTAGATGGAGTGGCTAGGGTCGCTGGGACCCGACTGAAGGGTGATCGTCGGAGATGTTAAGTCCACCTTCCAAGTGTAAGTGGCCTCCGTAGAGCTATTGTTTGCAGCATCGACAGCCACTACCGCGAAGGTGTGCTCTCCTTCTGAAAGAGCTGCATAGTTAAACGGTGATAAACAATTTGTTGCGACAGTTCCGTCCAGAGTGCAATCAAAGCGCAATAAAGGAGAATAGGTGTCGGAATATGTAAAAACAAAGTGCCCAGAGACAGAGCTGTCATTGGCGGGCGGCGCATGTGTTATGCTGACCGTCGGAGCGGACGTGTCTACAGTCCAAGAGTAGGAATCAACTTGCGTATTGCCGGTGAGATCCGTTGCACGAGCAGTAAAAGTATGAAGCCCTTCAGTGAGACCACTCAAAGTAGAAGAATCCGCACAAGAGGAAGAGGCGCCTGAATCTAAACGGCATTGAAGAGAACTAATGCCACTCAGAATATCATTCGCTGTCACAGAAAATGCGGCGGTGGTCTGTGAGGTGTGGGGGGCCGGAGTGTTAGAGATATTTAAAGTGGGAGCTGATCTGTCCACGCGAAATAAAAACGGATGATTGGAGGCGTGGGTCATGTTGCCCGCAAAATCTTGAGCGGTCACTTGAACTTGATAGGAAGCGCCATCGTTGAAGAGTTGGCAACTTCCAGGTGAGGTACCATAATCAAATTCCGTTTGAGAAGAATTGGCAACTTGAAGAGAGCAGATCTCTTGGGCCTGCTCGTCGAGGATCTGAAGTTTATAGAAATCAGATCGATTCGAGGCAGACCAAGATACCACGGGATCTGTGGTGCCCAACCAATTGTCGGCAAGGACGTCCGCTCCCCCCTTAACCCCTAAAATATTGAAAATCCCCGGGGGAACATTGTTTGTCGTAAATGTGAAGTCGGCGGATGTTGTCGCATTTCCGGCATAATCAATCGCACTCATCTGAAGAACATAGCTTTTTTGATCTTCAAGTTGGCAACCGATGAGTTCCTTTTCAAGAGAGGGGGCGGGCACACGGATCTCGGGGCAGACTGTCTGCTGAAGATCGGCACTCTTAATTGTAAGAGAGTATTCGTAAGCATCTGTTGAAGAGGTCCATTTGACCGTAGGAGTGAGTGTCGTGCGCAGCCAATCATCAAAGGTCAGGTCTGAGCCACCCCCAATTCCGATCACCGAGAAATTGGCGGGGGCGGTCGTGTCTAAGTTTATCGAGTAGACACCGGGGTGGGGTGTGATCACAATACCATTGCTGTCGGCAATCCAGATTTGTAGATTCTTTGTGCCGTCCCCATTGGATAGTGTGAGTTGGGCTGGAACTGTATTGCTCCAGCCATTCATTCCGCCGATCCCGGCGGGGCAGACATCGCCGGTTGTGGTGGGTAAGAAATTGAGATCTTCAGTGAAGCAATAGTAGGCGGCAGAATTCGCGTTTGTGATGCTCACAGAAACATTTTGATTTTTTGAGACATCATCGGGATTTCTTGAAGAGGGGTCTGACAACTCCATTGCAGGAATTCGCGAGTCCACCTCCATGCTCGCAGAGCAAGTTGTATTGCTGAGGTTGCCAGCAATATCCTTAGAGGCCACCTTCAAAGAGTACGTCTTTCCATCCTGCAGATTCTCTGCGTGGAAGGAGGTTTCTTTTTGAGATGTTACTTTTAGTACGGTCCCCGCGCAGTTGCTTCCTTCATAGAGAGTTAAAATGTAGGGCTCATTTGGGTCTAAACCAGCGCCATCGTCTTGCGAGGTTTCCCAAATAAAGTTGAGCTCTTTTTGTCCTACCAATCCGTTGACCGGAGGAGCTGCCAGCGTTGGGGAGGCCGGAGCTGCTTGGTCTGCGATGATTCGTTCTGAGCAAACCGCTGGGAACTCTCCAAGCGTCGTCATCGGCGTCACCGAGACAGAATAGACTTTTTCGTGAGTCATATTTTGGATCGTATAACTTTCATTTGGAGTTTCCTGGGATTCTAGCAGGACACCCTTGCATTGGGAGCCCTCAAAGAGGTCTACCTGATAGTCTTTGACGGCGAGTTTTTCGACGCCGCCGACCCCGGAAATAACGGGTTGCCATTTGACTTCTTTGGTTTGTTCTTTGGTGTAGGTGAGTTTATTGGGAGAGACAAAGACGACGGTGAGCTTTGCGGAGTCTTGACTGAAGATATCGGCAGTCAGTGTACAGCCTGACACCCATAGAATGACTAAAGCAAGCAAGAACGCCCCGGATAATTTCATATGTTTATATATCGGAATCGGAGGGCTCTCTCTTGAGTTCGCACTTTGAAATGAAAACACACTTCATATTAGACATGAGTATTTTCATATTATTGCACCGGACCCTTCACCTGAGTCGCATTGTTTCCGCCGATCCAATTCACAGTATTGCCATTGAGTTGAACGGCCTTTCCGGCAGCTCCTCCGGCGTTTCCATAGTATTGAAGCCCTCCATAAAGATAACTATTTCCAGCGGTCCCACCGGCAGATCCCCACTCACCCCCAGCACCACCGGCTCCGGAATAGCAAACACCTCCAGCCCATTGATTTGGATAGACGCCACTGCTGGCACCGCCGCCACCGCCACCGGGTCCCGAAAAGGAGCCCGCGCCCCCAGAGCTTCCATTAGGATAGTTCGCCCCCGAGTAGCAGCCGCCTAAAATTCCTGCGGCTCCCGCAGCATAACCGCGACCTCCGCCACCACTTCCACCACAGGCAAGAATATTGGTAGTTCCACACTGAGTGCCACCGGCACCTCCACCGCCGCCGCCGAAAATGTAGCCATTGGTGTTGTCGATATAGATGGGCACAGAGGTGGAAATCGCAGCCCCGCCATCTTGTCCGACTTCGCTCGCGTAATAGGAGCCTCCAGCATTGCCGCCTTTTCCTCCAGCTCCATAGATGTAGCCGTTATTCACAATCCGCACGACCGAACCTGCGGGTAAATTACCACTGCTCAGGGCGGGAACGCTGGCAGTTGAGCCATAAACAATCACTCCGGAAGAAATCGTGACAATAAAATTGTTCGCGACCGATGGAGAGCCCGCTGCCGTATAGATATTATAGTTCGCAAGACTTGAAGTGATATTTAAAATCACCGCTTCGTGGACGTAGACCGTGAAAGTTTGAACGGCACTGGTGTCAGTACCACCTCCACTGTCCTGCACTTGCAAAGTGACTGTGACGGTGGTGCTGACCCCGGCCGTCGAGGTGATGCTGATCGGAGCGGTCGTGCCAGTAAAAGCCCCGCAGGTCACACTCAGTCGGGAGGGATTGCTGCTAGAGCATTGTGCCCAGGATAATGTCTGAGAAGCTTCGTTGGCAGGCCCCGTGCTGGCTGTGGCCGACAAGTTTGAGATCGTCTGAATATGATAAAGATTTTGAGTCGAAGGAAGGGCTGTTAAAGAAGGCGCATCATTGACGGCGTTCACGACAACGGGGAATTCACTGGTGGCTGTGTTGTTTACAGAGTTGCCATCATCAAATTCTATTTTGACAAAACAAGTTCCAAAATAATTGGCGGCGGGATCAAAGCTGACCTGACCAGTACTTGAGTTCAAAGACAATGTTCCATAGTCAACGCAGCGAGGGGCCGTGGTTGTTGCATGCGCAAAGGCGTAGAGGCCTTGCCCTTCTTCGCTGGCCTGGACTTCACTATCAGAAGCAATGGTTTGAACTCCTCCATCTTCTTGAATGGAGGGAGTCACCGTAATACCTAAAGTGGGTTGAACATTGACGACAGTGAAGGAGCGAGCATCCACATTCGAATAAAGGGCGCCATCAAAAACTTTAAATGCCAGAGTGCACGAGCCGACGTTCGAGTCCCCGGGGGTGCCTTGCAGAGAACTCGCGCCTGCAACCCAAACCCAAGAACAGGTGTTGGTAGAATCCAAGAGCAGGGTCAGAGAATCGCCATCGACATCGGATGTGAGCACACTGCAGAAGAAGGCTTCATCTTGATTGATGGAGTTTCCACACAGGGCACTGACAATAGTGGGAGCATCATTGACGTTATTGACTGTTACAGAAATCTCTTGGGACTTACTTTCACCAAAACCATCATCCATTTGAATATTCAATTTGCAGACACCAAAAAAGTTCGTGGACGGATTCATGCGAACTTCTCCCGTCGTCGAATCAATGCTGACCGTGCCAGAAGTGGCGCAATCGTTTGTCGACGCAGTCAAAAGAGAGTAAGTTCCACCCAGTCCCTCGGCATCTGAAACCACGTTGGTCGCCGCAACGACGACCTGTTCGCCGGCATCTTCGGTGAGATTCTGAATGTTTGAAATACTTAAGGTGGGAATCATATTGGTCGCGGTCACGGGGTAAGACCAGGCCGTATTCAGTCCCGTCTGGTCATAGACTTGAATTGCCAAAGTGCAACTTCCGACTTGGTTGTTCAGGGGAGTTCCGCTCACTTCCCCGGTGTTGATATTCACACTGGCCCAGGTGCACGAGTTGTCGGGCGCTAGAGAATAAGAAAGTGTGTCTGTAGGATCAAAATCAATAGCGGTGATCTTGCAATAATAGGCACTGCCTTCAGGTGCCAACAGAGGACAACTCAGTGTTGAGATGATGGGCGTGTCGGGAACCGCAGCGACGGCCAGATTGAGAGTGACCGGAGCAGAATAATTTCCCAATTGATCTCGCGTTCGATAGGTCAGGTGGTCGACTCCATAGAAGTGAGCTTCGGGAGCATAATGACAGTCGCGTGTGTCATCACCGGATGTACACCCGGTGAGAACGCCATGTTCAGGAGGAGCGACAATTTCATAAAAGACCCCGTGAAGATCAGTCGCTGGGTTGATTTGAAAACTTTGGCCCTGATCCTCCAAGGTGTTGATCAGTTGCGCTCCTCCCGTAACGGGGGCGGTGTTATCAACGATGATAGGCTTTAGAGGGAATATTTTGTCACCATCACCGGTCGTTGCCCGCAAGCGCGCCAAATAAACGCCGTCAACACCTGTTGGAAAAGACCAATTGTAGGTACTTGCAGAAGAGACTTTATCATCCACTGTGAGCCATGTTTCGCCGTCATCGACGGAGACCTCCAGGGCAATGCTATACAATGGCAGATGGGTTCCCGAGGTGATCGACCATTTAATGGCGGCCAGATCATGCCCTTTTGCTAAGGACGGAACTTCAGTTTCATCAATGAGCATATCAAAGACGGCGGCTTTTTTGATGTCGAGATCTAATGAGCATCCGAGGGCGAACGGCAATAGGGCCGTGGCCAAGGAGAGTCTAAAAAAGAACGTACCGGGTTTAGACTTCATATAAGACTATTCGGTGCAGATCGGAATTCTCTTAAATGACTATTGCGCAATGAATATGAACTCGAGGCATATTCGAGCTCAAGGGATGAGTTTGAATCGAATTGATATAGAGTGGTCGCCTAGGCTTTACGGACGAGCATTCTAAAAGACTTCAGGCAAAGCAGTAAAGTGAGCAGTTGTACGATCACCAAAATCCAATGCAGTTTGTAGATTTGATCCCAGGATCTATCGGCTTCCACATTTGGGCCCAGCAGTCTTAAAGATTCATAAAACAACCAACTCAGAGCCAATCCCAAAAGATTCCCGATTTGTTTGGCGGAATCAATTGCTGTTAAAGCCCTGTTCTTTTTAAAAAGAGTCGATTCAAAGCGCATGAGATAAGTGCCGAAGACAAATATCAAATTTAAAAGAGAATAGTACGCTAACGCGAGGAACTCACTTTTAGGAATCAGCAGAATAAGAAAGACGGCAAGAAGAACAATGACTTCTGTGGCGATCGTAGTCCAATAATAGGCGCGAAGTCTCATCAAAGAACTGTAGTACTTCGACACCAGAAGAATTCCAAAAGAGAGGATCAATCCTCCGATGGAAAAGACGGAGGGTTGGAGAATCCCGTAGATAACAAAGACCGCGCCCGTAGAAAGCCCTGTGAAAACAGAGTTGATGAATTTGTATTGAATGTAGGGTTTCAGACGAACACGGATCTTTTTTTTCATTAAAAGACACTTCCTGCGATTTTTCAGTCAGAGGCAATACTACATGGATCGCCATCTTCCTTCAATGGTTGTCGAGGATGTTGAGATGATTTCAGTATGATATGAGTGGGTTTTTTTAAAGAATTTGATCTAGACGTTAAAGCTGGAACCGCAACCACAATGTTTTGAAGCATTGGGATTGTTGAACACAAACCCTTTACCGTTAAGTCCGCCAGAGTATTCTAACGTCATACCCAAAATGTAAAGCATGCTTTGTGGATCGACGGCGACTTTTTGTCCGTGAGATTCAAAAAACTTATCCCCGTCACGAGGAGCTGTTTCAAAATTCATCTTATAAGAAAGCCCCGAGCAGCCGCCTTTCTTCACTTCCACGCGCAGAAAAGCACCTTCGCCTTTTCCTTCTTCTTTTTTTAAGGCGGCAATCTTTTGTGCCGCTTCCGGTGAAATTTGAATCATAGAGACCCCGATGTTCAAAGATGATTGTCAAAAAAGTATAACACGCTTCGGGTTCCTTGGGGAGAATGAAATCTACCCCAGGGGTTGATAGTGTAAGATATTAAAAAGACAGGGGTTTTTTACCATGCCCCTTTGAGAATTTCGACGGCCTGCGTGAGGTCCTCTTGGGTTGTCCAGCGTCCCAAGCTTAAGCGCAAAGAGCATTGCGCCTCTTCGCTCGTCAAGCCGATCCCGGTCAGAACATGGCTGATGACCATGGCTCCGGTGCCGCAAGCAGATCCGGTGCTGACGCCCATTTTTTGAAGGCGAGGGATCAGCATTTCGGTCTTGTGACCAGGTAAGGTGATGTTGAGATTGTTCGGCGCTCTTTCGGTGGGGTGTCCATTCAGGCGAATTCCCGGGATGGCGGCTTGCAAGTGGCTCCACAAGAAATTACGAAGCTCTGTCATTCTTTGATTTTCAAGAGGCAGATTTTTTTGACAGATCTCGGCGGCGACTCCGAAGCCGGCGATGGCCGGGACATTCAGCGTGCCAGAACGTAAACCACGCTCTTGGCCACCGCCATAAATCAAGGGATTGATTTGCACTTTGGGATCTTTGGAGCGCATGTAAAGAGCGCCAGTTCCTTTGGGGCCATAGATCTTGTGAGCCGAAAAAGACATCAGATCAATGCCCATCTCAGTCACGTCGACTGGAATTTTGCCCACGGCTTGCGTGGCATCGGTGTGCAAATAAATTTTTGCTTCTTTGGCCAGACGAGCAATTTCTGCAATGGGATTGATCGTGCCAATTTCATTGTTCACCCAAATAAAACTCATCAGCTTGGTGTGCGGCTTGAGGGCCTTGCGAACCGTCTCGATTTCTACTTGGCCATAGCGATTCACGGGAAGGAAATCGACCTCAACCCCCATTTTTTGAACGGCGCCCATGGCTTTCATAATAGAGCTATGTTCTACACAACTGGTGATGAAGTGAATTGGCTCATAAGGATTTTCTTCGCGAATTTTTGAGATCAATCCAAAAAGAACCCAGTTGTTGGATTCCGTGGCTCCTCCGGTAAAAGTGATCTCCGAGGATTTTGCGCCAATTGCGCTGGCGACCTGAGCGCGGGCTTTGGTGACGGCAGACTCTGCCACCCAACCCCAACGATGACCGGCACTGGCAGGGTTTCCAAAATGTTCTTTGAAGTAGGGCTCCATGGCCTGAAAGACTTGAGGGTCCACAGGGGTTGTGGCGTTGTAATCAAGATAGATGGCTTTGTCTTGTTGTTGGCTTGTTCCCATAGGGCGTTCGGAGCTCGTTTCCATAGGCCCTGAGCTAATCCCGACACAGCCTGCGCGTCAACTCCGAAACGTGACCCGTGGGGTTAAGCCGGTTCCTTGGCGCGTTCTTTGGCTTCGAATTCTTCCACTTTGTCATTGAGGAAGTTTTGCGCTCGGTATTTGTCTAGGTCTTTGAGATCCTCTTTGAGAATGTGAAGCTTGGCGACCCCTTGGTTTAAAAGGCGCTCTTTCTGAGTGCCGTAAAAAACTCCACCACGAGGAGTGTAAAGAACGTACTTATTGTTTCGAGGCAAATGAATATAAACGTTAAACTCCACCGAAACATTTTCGGCCAGTTCTTCAATTTTGATCGAGGCCATTTCTTCGGCGTGGGATTCCCCGTAAGAAGCTTTTATGTCAGTCCGCGGGAAGAAAGCCATCGCCACTTCGTTGCCTTCGTGAATGGATTTTTTTAAAAACTCAGCATAGTCCAAGGCCCAATCTTCAAAGGGGACCTCTTTGATTTTGAGATCCATGGAGTCGCCCTCTTTGACTTCTTCGCCGTTTTCGCGAAGAAAGCGATAAAGGCGCTCGCGAATCTTTTGCATAAAGGCACTGTCCAAAGTTTTGTTATTTCCCATGGCGGTGATGAGGTAGCCAGAAAATCTCGAGGACTCAATCACGATACAAGCGATGTTAGAAGATTGTTCAATCGCCTGAGCAGGTGCTGTTTCAGAACCGAGGGAACAGGATTTTTCCAAAGCCTCTTTGGTTCCGCGAAGAATAATAGAATCTTTTTTGGCGAGGGAAGTGTCTTCGTCCGGTTGCTCGGGGCCGGGGCGTTCTTTGTTTTTTCTTTCTGCTTTTGTCACCGGTTGCCATCCCGGGGAGTCCTGCTTTTCCGAGCGCTGGTAGTGAGAAGATAAGGGACGAGAGTCCTCTTGATCTAGAAGCGGATTTAACGACGTTCCGGCGCCGAGGCCCTGTCTCGCCATGCCGGGGTCTTGGGTTTTATCGGCCGTAACAACGCCGAAGCCGGAAGAGTCTTCGCCCAGCATGTGCGCAATTATACTTTGCGCATTTTGTAAACCTCCCTTGATAGAAATGGTGCCCTCTTCAGAGGAGGAAAGGGAGCCGCGTTCGCGATGAGGATCGAGGCCGCGCGTTTGTTGATCCTTGTAGTATTTGTTGACGGTTCTTTCGACGGCGGGCCCGGTGACTGGAGGATAAAGAAGATATTCTGTCGCGCAGGTGCTGAGCAAGTTGTAAGAGGCGGCCGAGGAGTTTTCCGAGAAGGCGATCACACAAACGGGAAAGGCCTGCGCCAGAATTTTTGGAAGATTGCGAATTTTTCGATTGGGGTGGTCTATGGCGACCATGACAAATTGGGGATGTTCTTGAACTAAATAAATCAAAGCCTCTTTGAGATTAGTGGTGGCTTTGACTTTCCAGTCTCGGTTTCGCAGGAAACCTTCCACGGCGCCAAGTCCTCCGGTAGAGGCTTTGATTATCAACAGGGACTTATTCATCGTCGCTTGCTGCATATTCACCCTTGTCTAAAAGGTTTTGGTATCTAGATCCCCCTCTTAACGGTTGTTTGTTGAAGTCAAACAAGAAACCTTTACTGAACTTAATTTAGATTACTGAGGCTTAACCCCACTGGACCTAAGACAAGCAGCGCCTGGCTTGGCGGATCCCATGCAAACATTTACAATGTTTGCATGAAAAAATATTCTTTGCACAGTCCGTCCTATTTTGTGGCACCTGGGAAAAATCCCGAAGCGATATTTCAGTGGAAGAAGGTCGATTGCGAGATTCGCAATCGCGAAGGGCATATCTTTTTTGAAATGAAAAATGTGGAGGCACCGGCGGCGTGGTCGCAACTGGCGATTGATATTGCTGCGAGCAAGTACTTCCGCAAGGTCGGTGTCCCTCAGAGCAAACACGAGAAGTCAGTGCGACAACTCATTGCTCGCGTGGTGAAGGCCATCACCGCGTCCTCCTTGCGACAAGGTGGGTATTTCGCAAATAAAAAAGCGGCCGACATCTTTGCCAAAGAGCTTCAATATATTTTACTTTCTCAGCGCGGAGCCTTTAACAGTCCGGTGTGGTTTAATGCAGGACTGTGGGAATCCTATAAGATCAATTCCCCCAGTGAACACTTTGCCTGGAATGAAACCAAGAGGAGCATTCAAGCCACGCACAACGCCTATGAACGCCCTCAATGTTCGGCGTGTTTTATTCAAAGCGTGGATGATTCGATCGAAGGAATTTTTGACCTCGCCAAAACAGAAGCGAAACTTTTTAAATATGGTTCAGGCACGGGAAGTAATTTTTCAAAAATTCGCAGCCGTTATGAATTGACCAGCGCCGGAGGCACCAGTTCAGGACTGATTTCCTTTTTGGAAGTTTTGGATAAAGGGGCGGGGGCTATCAAGTCCGGAGGAACCACTCGGCGCGCGGCGAAGATGGTGGTCGTCGATATCGACCATCCCGAGGTTTTGGACTTTATCGATTGGAAAATGCGCGAGGAAAGAAAAGCTCATCTGCTGATTGCGGCGGGCTTAAGCCCTGAGTTTGAAGGTGAAGCTTATAAAACCGTGTCAGGGCAAAACGCCAACAACTCGGTCCGTTTAAGTGATGCTTTTATGAAGGCGGTGGAAAAAGAAGCTCCGTGGAAACTCAAAGCGCGTCTAACCGGAAAAGTTCTGCGCGAGCTTCCGGCGCGAGAAGTCTGGAAGAAGATCACTCACGCTGCGTGGGTTTGTGCGGATCCGGGAGTGCAATTCCACGACACCATTAACAAGTGGCATACATGCGCGAAAACGGATGAAATTCACTCTAGCAATCCTTGTTCTGAATACATGTTTTTGGATGACTCCGCTTGCAATTTGTCCTCGATCAATCTGGTCAAGTTTTTGACGGAAGACGGCAGTTTCGATTTTGAATCCTTCATTCACACGGCTCGAACCTTGTTTGTGGCGCAAGAAATATTGGTCGACTATTCAAGCTATCCCACTCAGAAAATTGCGCAGAATTCCCATGACTATCGCCCGTTGGGACTGGGGTTTGCGAATCTGGGAAGTCTTTTGATGCAAAAAGGGATTGCCTATGACAGTGACGAGGGGCGTGCTTGGGCGGGCGCTTTGACGGCCTTATTGACTGGTGTGGCCTATTTGACCAGTGCGGAAGTCGCACGCGCGAAAGGCTCGTTTGTCGGCTATAAGAAAAATCGTTCTTCCATGTTGAAGGTCATGAAGATGCACGAACAAGCCCTTAAAAAAATCAGTTGGTCGTATCTTCCCGAGGGGCTCGATAAAGCGGTGAAGAATCTTTGGAAGGGTGTTCTTTATAATGGAGCCAAACATGGTTTCCGTAATGCCCAGGCCACGGTGATCGCGCCGACGGGAACGATCGGTTTGTTGATGGATTGTGATACGACGGGCATTGAACCCGATTTTTCATTGATCAAGTTTAAGAAGCTGGCCGGTGGCGGGGAGGTTCAGATTGTCAATCAATCGGTGGCTCCGGCTTTGCGGGCACTCGAATACTCCCAAGAGGAGATCACGGCGATTTTGAAATACGTCGAAGATCATAATACCGTGGAGGGATGTCCCGAATTTCACGAGGAAGACCTGGCGGTTTTTGATTGTGCCACAGGGGGATCGGGGCAGCGTGTGCTGTCGCCGGAAAGCCATGTGAAAATGATGGCGGCGGTGCAGCCTTTTATAAGCGGGGCCATTTCTAAGACGGTGAACTTACCTAATTCAGCCACGGAAGAGGATATTGGGCGGATCTACCATATGGCTTGGAAGCTCGGCCTCAAGGCTGTCGCTGTGTATCGAGATGGCAGTAAGCAGAGTCAGCCTCTGAATATGCATAAAGCTCAGAAGGAGGAGGAAAGTCCTGCTTCCAATTTCACCATGAAATGTCCTGAGTGTGGCAGCGACACGGTGCTTACTAGTGGCTGCTATCGCTGTCCTAATTGCGGGACCACGGTCGGCTGTTCGTAAATCATCTTTCCTTGGCGCTTTGAACAGGGTATTCTCTTTCGACTCGAAGCCTCTGGGTGTGAGTTTGCTGGTTTTTCATTAAGGAAAAGAATTTATGTCTAAGAAAGATATTTTTGGTGATGATGTTCAGGAGTCCAAGGACTTCGCAAGTTTTGAAGAAATGTTTGCTCAGTCTGAAAAGAGCATGGATCGTCGTTTGAGTGTTGGCGATCAACTGCAAGGGGAGATTCTTTCGATTGGGAAAGAAGAGGCGTTTATTGCGACCGGCACCCCTGTGGACGGAATGATTTTCACTCGTGATCTTTTGGATGAAAACAAACAAGTGAAATACAAAGTCGGCGACATCATTGATTGTGTGGTGACGGCGATCAAAGGGGGCGAGATTCGCCTTGCAAAAAAAGGATCTTTGGCGGCGACGACAGATTCTTTGGAAGATGCCTTTGATATGGAGCTTCCGGTAGAAGGCCGTGTGACTGAGACCTGCAATGGTGGTTTCCGCGTTAGCGTTCAAGGCAAGACCGCCTTTTGCCCCATCAGTCAGATTGATTTGAAGTTTGCTCAAGATGCGACGGAATATGTTGGACGAAAATTTGAGTTCTTGATCACGCAGTTTGACAGCAAAGGCCGTAACATCGTGGTGTCTCGTCGTCGTTTGTTGGAACTGCAACGGGCAGAAAATGAAGGCACGTTCATGTTGAAACATCAACCGGGAGCGGTGCTTGAAGGTAAAGTGATGCGCCTAGAGCGTTTTGGTGCTTTCGTTGAACTTGAACCAGGAATTGAAGGTTTGATCCACGTTTCTGAGTTGGCGTGGTCGCGCGTGAATGATCCTCATGAGATCGTCTCTTTAGGTCAGAACGTGACCGTGAAACTTTTGAAAACCGAAGAAATCGACGGCAAGCTGAAGATTTCATTGTCATTGAAACAGGCCGATGGCGAAGGCAATCCTTGGCTGTCAGTCCCTCAAAAGTTCCCGGTGGGAACGGTCGTAAAAGGGAAAGTGGAAAAGAAGGAGACCTACGGTCTTTTCGTCAACATTGCTCCTGGAGTGACAGGTCTTTTGCCAAAATCCAAATGGCGGGATTCTGTCGAAGCGGCTCAATATGAAAACAAAAAACGTGGTGATGAAGTGACTGTGCAAGTGGATCAAATTCTTTTTGAAGAAAAGAAGATCTCTTTGGGGCTTCCGCACGAAGCTGAAGACACAAGTTGGAAGTCACACACGACTTCCGCCAGCGGTTTTGGTTCTCTTGGGGACGCCTTTAAGAACCTCAACCTCAAACCGAAATAAGTAAGTCCTTACTTTTGGTTGAGAAATGCTGTCGAGATCCTCAAAGATCACGCTCATTTCTCAACCATCACTCTGTCTGAACCTAGAGATTTTTAAGCCAGAAAATCAAGGCCATCTCGGCAAAGTATTGATGACGGCGTTCGCGCATGTTCAAGGTCGTGTAGGGAGTCGTCACCAAGTCCTTCAACTTGCGTCCTTTGTATTCAAGACTGACTTCGCAGGAGTGTTCGTCCTTAGGCAAAATGTGCAAGTGCACTTCGGCGGGACTTTTCACAAGCCGTGATTTTGAAAAGCTCCAGGTTTGATCGGTCATAAATCCGCGCAACACCGGCATGAGGCGATTCATCAGGAATTGCCCGGTGACTTCGTCAATCACACAAAGAGAACTGATACTTTTTAAGCGTTCGGCGAAAAGTTCTGCGGCATCGGTTCCGTCGCGGGAGATGGTGCAAAAAGCCAAAGCCTCCGTCAGCTTCTCAATAGCTGGAGCCATCTCCTTTTCTTGAGACCTAAAATAGGAAAGTTTGACCTCCACATAAGGAAGATGCACGCGATAACCTTTTTCAACTGTGACGTCTTTCAGGGTGTCCTCGACAATGACGGCCACGTCGGATTCACCAACACCTAAAGTGTCCCACATGCGCGTGATGTAAGGGTCCAGGTGTGTCGTGTTCTTTTTCAGCCATTCCACAATATATCCTTCCCAGACAGCTTCGATTTCGCGAGGAGGGCCTGGCAAGACAAAAACTTTCTTCCCGTGCGCTTCGAGATAAAACGCGTTGGCTGTCCCTTGAGAGTTAAACAAAATGGTCGCCCCCTCGGGAAAATAACATTGTTGCCGTTGAATGTCCTTCACCACATAACCGCGCGAGAGCAGGCGAGTGGTGACGTGTTGCCAGGAGGTTTCATCGAACTTCAAAGGGACGCCGACCCACTCAGTGACCACCTCGCGAGTGAAGTCATCGGACGTGGGGCCGAGCCCTCCGGTGATAAAGATCAGGTCACTTTTCCCGGCGCAAAATTCCACTCCTTCGCGCATCAAACGTCGTTCATCGGGGACAACCAAATGAGTGACCGTCGAGAGCCCGAGGGCCTTTAATTTTTTCGAAATCCAAGAGGCGTTTTTATTGACGATTTGCCCGTCAGTGAGTTCCGTGCCGATGCCTAAAACTGAGGCTTTCATTGTGAGAGATCTCCATGTCGTAGACCTCAAGTTAAGCGAGGTCTGGATCTGCGTCCAGGGTCTTCCCTCTTGGGGGTGTTAATTGACATGTACGCGACGCATTATCGTGGCCAAACCCTTGCCCCCGGAGCACTCTCTAAATAGATTCACGCGTTGAGCAATTACCCGGTTTGAACCCCAAGGAGTCTCTTTTATGTCATTCAACTGGAAAGAGTTTGATCTCTATAATCCAACCCCTGAACACGCCATGCTGCGCGAAACAGTGAAGTCTTTTACAGAAGCTGAAATCGAACCCCAGGCTCATGAATATGATCGCAGTGAAAAATTCAACTTGGCCCTTTTCAAGAAAGTGGGAGAGTTGGGTTTATTAGGAATTACCGTTCCGGAAGAATTCGGGGGAGCGGGAATGGATGCGACGGCGGCAGCCATTGTGCACGAAGAGATGTCGGCCTCAGATCCTGGTTTTTGTTTGGCATACTTGGCCCACTCCATGCTTTGTGTGAACAACATCGCGGTGAATGGAAGTGATGAACAACGTCACCGTGTTTTACCAAAACTTTGTTCTGGTGAGTGGGTGGGGGCTATGGCGATGTCAGAGCCGGCCGTCGGTACGGATGTTTTGGGCATGCAAACTCGCGCGGATAAAAAAGGCAATGAATACGTTCTTAATGGTCGCAAAATGTGGATCACCAACGGAACGGTTGATGAAAACAACACGCCTTGTGATCTCGTTTTAGTTTACGCAAAGACCGGAGAAAAACAGGGTCGCGCGATGGTCTCTACTTTCATCGTTGAAAAGGACCACAAAGGTTTTGAGGTTGGACAAAAGATCAAAGACAAGCTGGGCATGCGTGGCTCTAATACGGCAGAGCTGGTGTTCCAAGATTGTCATGTTCCTGCAGCCAATCTTGTCGGTCACGAAGGTGACTCGATGTTGCACATGATGAGAAATCTTGAGATCGAACGTTTGACTTTGGCGGCACAAAGTTTGGGAATTGCTCGTCGTTCAATTGAGATCATGAATCGCTATGCGACTGAGAGAGAAGCCTTTGGAAAATCACTGAATCACTTCGGTCAAATCCAGCGTTATATCGCTGACAGCTATGCGGAATACAAAGCGGCACGGGCTTATGTTTACGAAACCGCTCGTCGCATGGATTTGAACAAAGAAGGAAACCGTTTGGATTCTGATGGCGTGAAGCTGGTGGCGACGACTATGGGTAAAAATATCGCCGACCGTGCGATCCAAGTTTTGGGTGGTTATGGTTATGTGGGCGAGTACGTTGTTGAAAGACTGTGGAGAGACGCCAAACTTCTTGAAATCGGCGGCGGAACTTTAGAAGCCCACCAGAAGAACATCACTCGTGATTTGGCTAAAAATCCTGAGTCATTGTATAAGTAGTCCTGTTCTGAATTGAGGTAACGATGTTTCCCTATGGGCCCGAGCTTGAGATCAACGCCAGTTTAAAAGTTCATTACCAGCTTGTTCTTGAGAAGATTGGGCCTTTGCTGACAGATGAGCGTCGCCAAAAAATCGAGCGGGTCGTGTCCTTGCGCAATTTTGACACCGCCGTGGTGTTAGAGGGGATCTATGACCGCGGAAATATTTCTGCGGTCATGCGCAGTGCCGAGGGTTTGGGTTTTGGAAATTTCCAAGTCATCGAGACCCAAGAAAAATTCAAAGAAGCCAACCGAGTCACCCAAGGCGCTGATAAGTGGGTGGAAGTCAAAAAGTGGAAAAAGACCTCTGAATGTGTGAAGGCCTTGAAGGATCAAGGTTACAAAATCTGTGTCACTCATTTGGATGAAAAATCCAAGCCTTTGCACGAAATTGATTTTTCTGGAAAGACGGCTTTAGTTTTGGGGAATGAAAAGGATGGAGTCAGTCGTGAGATGATTGATGCCGCCGATGAGCGCATCATCATTCCGATGACGGGCTTTGTACAGAGTTTCAACATCTCCGTCGCCGGAGCCCTCAGTCTTTATCATATTTCTCAGGATCGTTTGAAGCGCCGAGGAACGAATGCCTCTTTGAGCGAAGAAGAGCAGGGGATCTTGCGGGCTTATTACTATATGCGAACGCAGGACTCTGCGGCTCAATATCTGGAAGAGATGTTCGCGCGCGGGACCTTAAAAACCTAAAATGCACATTTAAAGATTGAAGAGTTGTCGCCAGGTCAAAATTCCTCTAGGCTTTTTACAACAAGAGGAGGCGACCTATGCGAACACTCTTAATTCTTTTGGTGATGGTTCTAGGGGCTTGCGCGGAAAAAAGCATTTCGGATCAAAAGACCTCTGGCTCTGCCGAAAATTCATCTGCGAAGTTGGCCTTTTTTATGACGAGACCTCAGCCGACAGGGCCGGCGGAACTGATCTTTGATAAGGATCACGCGGGTGTTAAGCCGGAAAATTATCGTAAAAGCATGGATTTGAAAATGTCAGGCAGTGCAAGCTTCGGCCCCAAGGCACTCCGCGAGATCGCCAAACCTCTTAAGAAAAATAAATCTACTCTTTACGTATTCGACCTTAGGCAAGAATCGCACGGCTTGATCAACGACGTGCCGGTCACGTGGTATGCGGATCGGGATTGGGCCAACGCCGATTTGAATCACGACGAGGCTGTACGTCGGGAACGCCGACTTTTAGGAGATCTTCGCGTCGGCGATAAGATCGCAGGGCAGGAAATCAAGAGTATTGAAACTGAAGAAAGTATGGTTCGCAGCAACGGTCATCAATACGTTCGTTTGACGGTGACGGACCATGTTCGCCCGGTGGATTCCGAAGTGGATCGTTTTATTCAGGCCGTCCGTGATCTTCCGGAGAATTCATGGATTCACTTCCACTGCCGCGCGGGGAAGGGTCGAACCACCACCTTTATGGTGTTGTATGATATGTTGTTGAATGCAAAGTACGTTGGTTTTGATGAGATCATTGATCGCAATACCAAACTGAGTAACGACTATGATGTGATCGCGGTTGGCGATTCGAAAGAATGGAAGTATCCTTATCAAAAGGAACGGGCCGAGTTCGTTCGTGAGTTTTACAATTACGCCAAAGAAAACCCGCGAGGGGAAAAAATGCTTTGGTCTGAGTGGGTGGCAAGATGAAAAAGAACATCCTTGTAGTTATGTCCCTTCTGCTTTTTGCGGGATGCGCACAGAAATCTGTTTCAGAAAAGAAAGTCGAGTTCTCAGAGAAATCAAAGAAAGAAGAAAAGCCGTTGGTTGAGCCCACGCCAGTGCCGAGCATTGTGGTGAGTCCGAAGGACTTACAGAAGCATGATAAAATGACCAAGGCACTGGAAGCCTATATTTTAAAGGGCGATAAAACTTCGTTCGCAGCCTTGTGTAAGGATTCGCACTTTGATTGTTTTGTGGACAACAAGGCCTATCCCAAGAATAAGAAGAAGCAGACTCGCAAGGTCCCTCCTTATGCGAGCGGATCGAAAATGGGCTTACAAGGCGAAAATCGTATTCATGTCAGATATGACTTTTATCCTTAACGTTTTTTTCAGAGACAAACAGAACCCCAATCAAGGCCGAAATCAGGGCCACGGCAATCGGGTAAGCTATTCCGGCAAGATGGTTTCCCGTAGAGGTTGTGAGGACGGCCCCAATGATAGGCACCAAACCACCGAAAATGGCGTTGCCCACATGATAAGGCAAAGACAGGGCTGTATAACGAATTGAGGGTGGGAAAAGCTCGACGAGGAAAGCCGCTAAAGGTCCGTAGACCATCGTCACAAAGAAGATCTGAATAAAAACCAGAAGAATCATAAAAAAATAGAAGGGGCGATGGGTCGTGCTGGTCAATAGCTGTGGAGACAAGGTCGCATAGTGATCCATGGCCAGATAGATCGGATAGTAAGAAAAAGCGCCAAGAATCATTCCCGTGGCCATGATGTTGCAACGTCCGTACTTATCGGAAAGGGCTCCGAAGAGGACGAACAGAGGCGTCGCCAGAATGAGGGCCACCGCCATCACAAAGCTGGCGACAACAAAATCGACTTTCAAAATAGTTTGTAAATAGTAGAGAGCATAGAAGTGCCCGGTATACCATATGACGGCTTGCCCTGCGACGACGCCAAAAAGAGCAAGAAGGACCCGCTTTCTGTTGTCGGCGTTAAAAAGAACATCCCGTAAGGGAGAAGCGGAGGTTTTTCCGGCGGCCTTTATTTTTTCAAATACCGGCGATTCCAACATCTTTCTGCGCGCAAAATATCCAAAAGCCACTAAGACAACGGATAAGAGAAAGGGAACTCGCCATCCCCATGCCTTGAAGGAGTCCTCACCAAGGAGTAAACGTGTGACCAGCACAATTCCCAAAGACACCAAGAGGCCCATGGTGGCTGTTCCTTGAACAAAACTTGTGTAGAATCCTCTTTTGCCGTCGGGGCTGAACTCGGCGACGTAGACAACGGCTCCACCGTATTCTCCCCCCATCGCGAGGCCCTGAAGAAGTCGTAAAAGTGAAAGAGCTAAAGGCGCCAGCACGCCAACTTGTTGGTAGGTTGGAAGAAGCCCCATCAAGGTTGTGGACGCCCCCATGATAAGGAGCGAACTGGTGAAGGCGTATTTTCTTCCGGCGATATCGCCAAGGCGTCCAAAGATCATGGCGCCGATTGGACGACTGATAAATCCAGCAGCGAAAGTGGCAAAGGCCCCGAGAAGTGCGGTCACTTCATTTCCCGGAGGAAAAAAGTGGAGGGCAATGATCGTCGCTAAAGAACCGAAGATATAGAAATCATACCACTGAATGAGAGTGCCCGCGCAAGTCGCGGCGATTACGTCCCAAGTGTTGTTGGAAGCCATTGACTTGGGCACATCCTCCGGAGGGCCATTCATAGCAGATCCCCTTATTGAAAAACCGAGTTCTACTATAAAAACTCGCTGTTTATAAGAGCGGAATTCTACCATTGCATTTAAAAAATCTGAGACGAGGGATCAGTGATTTTAGTTTATGTTGTAGATCACACTCAAGCCGGCTCCCCTGCAAAAAAAATAAAAAATAAGGTCGCTCATAATTTGTAATGTGGAAGGTGAGAAGAGCCCCATGTCGGTTTTTGGCGAGCTCGTTGTACGGCCAATTGAATTTCATATTTGAAATATTGAACAGACTCACATTTCAGGTTCAGTCTCCACATTTTGAGACTATGGGCCCCCGGTTAACTTTCGGGAAAGATGTCCGATATGTCTCTCGCATATATTGGAACCAAACAATAAGGAGATTTTCGTGAGATTACTAAAAACCGCCCTTGTTCTTTTGCTTGTGAGTGCGACAACCGCCCATGCTGAAGAGGCTTGTACGAAAGAGCAAGCAAAAGAAGCCGTAGAAAAAGTTTGTAAAGAAATTGAAGCCAAGGGAGACGCTGCTTTGGAGATGGTTCAAGGCTTTCGCTTTTGCGGATCCAACTATGTTTGGGTTCAAGACACTGACTTAAACATGGTTCTTCATCCCATCAAACCCAAGCTGAATAAAACGTCTTTAAAAGAAAACAAGGACGACAACGGCAAGGCGCTTTTTGTCGAATTCGACAAGATGGCGAAAGCCAAAAAAGAGGGCGGTTGGGTCGATTACGTTTGGCCAAAGCCAGGCGCTGAGAAAGCCACGGATAAAATTTCTTTCGTAAAAAAATGTGGTGGAGCCAAAGGGTGGATCGCGGGTTCTGGGGTTTGGAAATAAACCCACAGATTTTCTGATATTGCTTGTCTAGGTGGAGGGCCCCGTGCGTATAGGATTTCGTGGAAAATTATTCGTTTTGATATTCTTTGCAATCGGGGTTTGCGCCGTGGCGCTCATCCTCATTAGTGCCATGAACACGCGAAGTGCATTGGCTCAGCAAATGGAGTCCCAACTTTTATCACAAGGGCAGGGCATTAAAGAAAATGTTGCGGCTCACGTCGAGAGACTTCGAAACTACGGAGCACAAGTTAATGACAGTCGTTTGATCGAGGGAATGTTTATAGCTTATGAGGGTGCGTTTTATGGAGCGGGACTTGTTCCCGGAAAAGATCAGCAAGGTTTCACAAGCTCCTTTGAAGCGTTGAATAAAGTGTTCTATGCGCGAACAGAACGAATGGCGCGGGATTTTTCGCTGGATGATATTATCCTGGTGTCTACAAATGCCCAGGTGATCTTTTCATTGGCGAAGTCTAAAGATGATTCCGTCTTTTTGGGAAAGAATCTTGTCAGTGGGGCGTTCAAGGATCTTCGCGTCGGCGAATGTTACCGCAAGGCTCGAGATGCTAAAAATAAAGAGATGGTTTTTTCCAGCATCGGCGTCAATCCCATTACCAAGAAACGGGTGGCTTTCTTATGCCAAACAAAGTTGGCAGAGTTTGATCATGCGGCGGATGGCGTAAAAAAGGGTGATGTCTTGGGAGTGGCAATTTCCAAAATAAATATGGAAATCATTTCTGAAATAGCTGCTTGGAAGTTTGGCGCAGGAGACACGGGAGTGTCTTATCTGATCGGGGGAGATCAGACTTTGCGCACGTCATATAAAAGCGGTAAAGAAGTTTTAGAAGCCGAAAAAAGTATTCTTGAAGATATTAAGTTGAAGAGTGCCGCTATTTCACAAGCGGTCTCTGGGCAAGAGGGGATTGTTCAGGATCAGAATCCGTTTGATCGCAAAACAATGGCGTTCTCATCCGCGGTGGACTTTCTCGGCGAAAAATGGACGTTGGTGGTCGAAAAGGACTCCAGCGAAATCTTTGCTCCCGTAGGGTCGATGATTTGGACTCTCATTGGTATTGGTGTTGTTGTCTGCCTGCTCATCGGAGTTGTCAGCTTCTTTGGATTAAATAACTGGATTGTGACACTAAGAAATATCAGCGAAAAAATGGAAGTGAGTTCAAAAATTATCGCCGATAGCAGTGGCCAGTTAAAGGGATCTTCAGACCGTATGTCGAAGGGAGCCTCCGAGGGGGCCGCCTCTTTGGAACAAACCGTGGCCTCGTTGGCCGAAGTGTCATCAATGGTCGACACGAACTCCAGCAACGCGCAGAAGGCATATCAGTTGTCTTTAGAAAATACGGAAGCGGCAATGAAAGGATCTCAGAAGATCTCTCAGTTGATTGATTCGATGAGAACGGTTGCCGAACGAGCCGAGCGCATCTCCGAGATCACCGTCGTTATCGAGGATATTGCTTTTCAAACCAATCTATTGGCCCTCAATGCTTCGGTTGAGGCCGCTCGTGCGGGTGAACAAGGAAAGGGTTTTGCGGTCGTTGCGGATGCGGTGCGAACTCTGGCCTTGAAGAGTTCGACATCGGCCAAAGAGATTTCCACTTTAATTCATGGAACGGTAGAGGTTGCCAATCGTGGCCGCGAAGAAGCCGACCAAAGTGGCGCGGTTCTGGCGTCGATCGTGAAATCCATTCAGCAGACGACCGAAATCAATCAATCTATAGCGGATGCTTCAAAAGAGCAGGCGGTCGGGACCCGAGAGATTTCCACTTCGATGAATAGTATTGATCAGGTGACGCAGCAGAACGCGGCCTTGGCGGCCAGTGTCCAAGAAAGCTCCAGCGAGCTTTCAAACCAGGCAGAGACCTTGCGGACGGTCTTTGATAACTTGAGTGAATTCCTCCAGGGGAATAAGAGTAAATCTGCCTAGTTCTTTCTTAGAATGATGGATTTCATCAAGGGCTCTTGATCGGGCAATTCGAAATCGAGTCCTTGAGCGGGGGCGGGTAATATCTTAAAGGAAAATTCCCGCTTGAGTTTATTCAGGCGTAAATGGATATCTCCCGTTGTCCACTTTTCGTAGTTGGTGCAGAAAAGCAGAAGGCCGTTGCGCTCAAGACAGTACAGGGCGTTGATCAACAGCTCATCAAAATTTTTACTAATGGAAAAGACACTGTTTTTGGATCGCCCAAAAGAAGGGGGATCGCAGACAATCAGACCAAATTTTCTTTTTCTGCGAATGGTGCCTTTTAAAAACAAGAGGCAATCTTGGGCCCAAAACTCGTAGTTTTCTTGCTCGGGGTTTAAACAATTGAGTTCGAAATTCCGTTTGCTCCATTCAATGAAATTGGGCGAAACATCCACGGTGCAGACCTCTTGTGCTCCAGCCAAAGCAGAGACCACACTAAACCCACTGGTATAAGAGAACAGATTCAAGACCCGTCGGTCTTGAGCGTGTTCGCGAACCCAGAGACGATTTTCTCGTTGGTCTAAGAACAGTCCGGGGGATAAACCCGAATCACTTCGCAGTTCATAGGTCACGCCGTTTTCTTGGGATTGCCACCGGGACGCGGTGTTGCCGATCTTCCAAAGAATTTCCGCGTTCGGGTCTTCACCACGATTGAGCATCTTGCGAATCAGGATCTTTTTATGATGTCTTTTGGCAAGCTTTTCAAAGCGAAGAAGATCTTGCACGGTGGGGTCGGACTCTTTGTACCAGTAGACCCACAGGTACTCACCGTATTGATCAATGCGATACGTGTCGAACTCCCGATGACAAAGGCGTAAAGATTCTTCTTTCAGTGCGGAAAGTTTATAAAGGCGCTCGCGGCGCTGGAGGGCTTCGGCTAAAATCATCTCTTCAGTTTGCGAGGGGTCTTCATTCTGTGCCCATTCCGGAAGGTCCGTTTCGAAGTGGATTCTTTGACCGTTCAGTGTAAAGGTCAGCGAGTGGGAATGAAGGCAAAGACGGAAGTACGGGCTCCCATTGTGTTCGCTATCCCCTAATACCGCCATTCCATTGGCTTCTGCATGCAAACGAATTTGATGAGGCTTGCCAGAGTGAGGAAGGGCCTCCCAAAGTTCATAGTCCCCCAAACTTTTAAGCCACTTGAAGGTGGTTTTCGAGTTGGGCTCAGCCTGAGGATTGCTGACGAAGGCGTTTCTTTCTTTGCTAATAAAGGATTCGTAAGTGAACTCTTTTTGCGAACATTTTTTGTCGGTGAGGAAAAGATATCGCTTTTCGACCTTGTGTTGTTCAAAGAGTTTGGTCAATTCGGCAGCAAGCTCCGAGGAGGTTGTGAAAACCAGGGCTCCAGACGTTGCTTTGTCGAGGCGATGGACGACATAAAGCTTACGATCTAATTCCTCTTCATAAATTTCGACGCAACCGCGTTGCCCATACTCGGGCGTATGCGTGTTGAGGCCTGCAATCTTGTCAACGAAAACGCAGCCCGCTATCTCGGTGTATCGAAGTTTAATTATCCGTGTCATCCGACTACTATAATCCGGTTTTCATTGAGGGTCACCGTTAGATTCGCTAGAAAGTATAGCTGGACCTTGCCGTTTCGGACAATCCTCACTCGTGAGAATATGTCGGTGGCTCCGCAGAAGCTCTCGAGCTCGTATGTGGAACTTGCGTCAAAGTCCAGGTATACTTTCTAGCAAATTTAACGGAGGTCCTTTTGAGAAACCTAATTATCGTAGCACTTATGGCGTTTCCTTTTTTGGTGGGTTGTGGGATTCAGTCCTTGCCTCAAGGGAAGAACTCAACAGAAGCGGCATTGGCGGAGGTGAGTAACCAATACAAACGTCGAGCTGATTTGATTCCGAACCTTGTCAATGTTGTGAAGGGTTATGCCAAGCATGAGCAAGAGACTTTGACGGCGGTGACGGAAGCTCGGGCGAAAGCGACGGCGATGAATATCGACCCATCCAAAGTGACGCCAGAGCAGTTGGCGAAATATCAGCAGGCGCAAACAGGATTGTCGCAAGCCTTGGGGCGTTTGATGGTGGTGACTGAAAAATATCCTGACTTAAAGGCGGATCAAAATTTCCGTGATCTGCAAGCGCAATTAGAAGGCACAGAAAATCGCATTACGATTGCCCGTCAAAGATATATTGAATCTATCAAAGAGTTTAATAATTTGGTGACGGTGCCTCCGACAAGCTGGACTAACTCATTGATGTATCACTTCGAAAAGATGCCTCAATGGGATATGACGCCGGAAGAAAAAGCGCAGGCCGAAAAAGCTCCTGAAGTGAAATTCTAGGTTGTTGGAATTTCATAGAATGCGTTATTTCGCACTGACTTTCTTCTTATTAATGAGCCTGGGACTTTCCGCCCAGGCAAAGTTCAAAGTTCCTGCTTTGACAGGGCCGGTGATTGACGAGGTCGGATATATGACTCGCAGTGATCGCCAGGAACTGATGCAACTTCTTTATGATTTTAATCGTCGTGGCAAAGCTCAGGTGCAAGTGTTGATTGTGCCAGATTTGCAGGGGCTTCCCATCGAACAGGCGTCGATTGAAATTGTGGATCAATGGAAGTTGGGAAGCGAGAAAAAAGATAACGGAGTTTTGTTTCTGATTGCTGCCCAAGAGCGCGCGATGCGCATTGAGGTGGGGCAGGGATTGGAAGGGGCCATCCCCGACATCACTGCAAAACGAATCATCAGTGATCAGGTGATTCCCCTGTTTCGCTCAAAGCGATATTCCGCAGGCATTGTGGTGGGTGTTCACGAAATTCTGCGCTTAGCGGATAAAGAATTTGCCGATCAAAATATCACTCCCGATGATGAATCTACGGGAGGCGATATCCCGATCTTTGTGATTATTGCTGTGCTTATCATCATCTCTATTTTGGGCCGTTTTGGCGGCGGACGAGGTCGCTACTATCGTGGCGGCGCCTGGGGCGGTGGCGGTCTTGGCGGTGGAGGATGGTCTTCCGGCGGCGGCGGGGGCGGTGGCTGGTCTGGTGGTGGCGGCGGCTTTAGTGGTGGCGGCGCTTCAGGAAACTGGTAATGCTCGGAATTTGAGCGAAGTAGGTTGTTATGGCATGGATTAATAAATATCTTTCCGAACAAGATCTGAAGAAGATCGAAGACACAATTTCCCGTGTGGAAGAATCCACCTCTGGCGAGATCGTGCCTGTTATTGTGAAAAGGTCTTCAACCGTGGGTCATGTGCCTCTGACTTTGACTTTGTTGATCACGTTGTTATTGGTGATTCTTGAACTGCCATTCAGTGATTGGTTGTGGGTCACTCCTTGGGTGTATCTGTGGCCGGTCTTGATTGTTGCGATTTACTATGCGTCCCATGTTTTAGGAAAAATCCCTTGGATTCAAAAAATATTGGTACCTGAAAAGGATGAAGTTTCTCAAGTGCACCAGCGAGCGCACTTGGAGTTTTACACCAATCGGATTCATCGCACAGAAGGTGGCACGGGAGTTTTGATTTTTGTATCGGTGATGGAAAAAAAGGCCGTCGTTTTGGCGGATGAGGGGATCTCTAAAAAGCTCCCCAAAGAAACTTGGGATCAGGTGCTAATGCAATTGGGGGAGTATCTTCATCGCGGGGAGTGGGGCGAAGGATTTGTTAAAGCCATCGAAAATTGCGGGCAGCATCTTAAGACGCACTTTCCCATTTCCACTCCGGGGCAAAATGAGCTTAAAAATCATCTAATCATTAAAGATTAGGCTGACAGATCCTTGCTTTTTCCGGGTCTTGCTTGATACTGTTAGTGTTCTTAGTTTCTATCGTGTGCGGTCGTAGTTCAGCTGGATAGAGCACCTGGCTTCGAACCAGGGGGTCGGGAGTTCGAATCTCTCCGACCGCACCATTTGTAAAACCAGACGCATCGCCCTTATTTTCATTAGTAAAATCATATACTTCTGCGATGGATGGTGATTTGGATTGAGAGTGGTGATGCAAGCGCAGACGAACACCCTCAGTGGCAGTCTGATTTGAAGTTTTGTGTGTGGCAAAGTAGATTTTTAGGCATTCGTTTTCACAAACAATGGCATCAAAAATTTTTTTGTACTCCATTTTGAGTTTCGTTTTATTGCCACCTCTCAGAAGTTTTTTAAACTCTACTTTTTGTTTTACGTATAGTTCGATTGTGGTTTCAATAAAGTCTGCTCTAATATCTTTTTCCCTTACATCGTTGAGATTTTGAATGTCCATAATAGCGATATACTTTTTTTTCCCATGAGAAGCTTGTCCCGAAAGTTTGCGGTGACAGACACCGCACTTTAAAATTCCGCTTAATGGATAAACGCGATTTGACTGCGGATGGTTTCTGCGATTCTGCGTGAATTGATTAACTTTAAATTTTTCTTGAACAAGATCGAATATTGTTTGGTCAATGATGGCTGACCAAATAGCTTTAACTTGTTCGTATTTTTGCCAGGGCTTTAGTTGCTCTGGTGGACGATGTTGATACTTTTTATTAACCTCTTTGATTCCTAGATACGCGATATTTTGAAGAATTCTGCGTACAAAATGAGGCGAAAAGTTGATTTCGGGATATTGTCTCTGAAGGCGAATGGCAGTTTTGTGAAATCCACTTGAGATGATATACTCTTGGAAAATTTTTTGTACAATCTGAGCCTCTTCTTTATCAACAACGACCGAGGCATTTTTCTTTTTATACCCGAAAATTCTTTGACCGCCAGAAAGCATTCCCTGCAGTGAACGAGTGTGATTGTTAATAGCGACACGCTCAGAAGTTTGCTTTCGTTCAAACTGAGCAAGATTAATTATATTGAAGATCATCAGCTCTCCAAAAGGAGTACTCGAATCAAATTGTTCTTTGATCGAGAGAAAGCTCGCTCTGTGCTTTTGAAGTTCTTCGATAAAATGACTGAAATCAGCAATATTTCGAGATAGCCTTGAAAGATCACTGACGAGAACAAGGTTTACCTTCTTGTTACGAACATCTTTGAGAAGAGCTTGGTAAGCAGGACGCTTTGTATCCTTCGCGGAGCACCCTTCGTCGCGATAATCGGAGATGATATGCCCCCATTTTGGATAAACTTGATTCTTTGCTGTAACGAACTGATTGCACCTTTGAACCTGACGCTGAATTGAACCGGCAATTACTTTAGTTTGTTCTTCTGTACTAACTCTAGAATAGACCCCAATTTTGAAAGTCATGACTCCTCCTGAAGTCTCTTCGGCTTGTAATAAACAGTATCAAGTGTTTTAATTTACAGGGAGCGAGGTCAGTGGATGAGTTTTAATAGCAAGAAATTTAATACCTCCATTTTTGCGGAGGCTGGGGACCGAATTGAATATCGTATGGCAAATGATAAGGGAGAGCCTCTTCTAACATTAGCGGCCGATCAGTTTGATAAGCACATGGCGAGTCAGCATGCTGCATATTCTGAAATTGAATGGGATCTTGAAAACTCAAAAGAATCTTTCAGAAGGTCTAAAGATTTTATTGGAGATGAAGATATTCGGTCTGCGCTATTTGTGGATGCCATAATGGCTTATGGGAGAGCTTTTGCATCAGCAGAAGGTAGAGGCGGAGTGAAGCTAGAGGGTGCGGCACATTGGGTCGGAGCTGATGAGATTAGTTTAAAACGACATCGTGAGCTTATGGATTTTAGAAATAAGCTAATTGCCCATACTGGTAAATCTCCTTATCGGCACTGCCAAACATCCATTGTCACAAGTTTAATTTCAACTGGACAGGTAGTCCAACCAAACTCTCTTCCTCGTGACATCACATTGGGTGTTGGTGCTTTTAAGATGGGTCTTTGTGGTTTTGGACATGAGGATATCGATAAAACTATTCAATATATCCAACACATTATTTTAAAGGTTCAGTCAAAGAAAAGTGAACTTGAAATGAAGCTAACTGCGATTGCCGTGGATGCTCTCTTGTAAAATAGCTAGGTGATCAAAATTTTTTAGTTAGGTAGAAAATCTATGGAAGAAAATGAAATTTCAAATAGGCTGGCGTCTGTAGTTAAGGGTGAAGCTGACTTAATCACAGAGCTTCTCGCGATTGAGCATGAATTGCCTTATGGATCAAAAGACTTTGTTGCTCCCACAATTAAGCATTTAAATGTCAAGGAAACGGATATTTTTATTTCAGCTACTGAGGCCATTCGGAATGGAAAAGATATCTTTCGTGTTTCCGAATTACTTGTAGCTCTTTTTACAGAGCTACGACCGATTGAAGTTTCTACGTTGCTTAATTTCCTTCAGGAGTATTTTGATAAAACGAAGAATGATCTTGCTGGGGGTCGTTTTTATGATTCGATAAAAGAAAAAAGCAAAAATGACATTGAATGGGCGTTGTCATTGACCCAAGAAATTCTTCGTCGAAGAGATGAAAGGCTATATAGCTTTTTACTTACATCATATTTAGGTGTCACTCAGGCAGATTTTACCCAAGGTTATGAGAAGATTATTAAGCTCACTAAGAGCGATGAGAGTCGCCTTAAGCAAACTGGCTTAAGGGGATTGGGATTGCTTGAGAGAGTGCCTGACTCCCAAAAGGAAGAGATAGCAGAAATACTTTCAAGATATTCCACAGATTCAGATGAGGATATTGCAGCTAGTGCAGCTTTTTCTTTGTGTAGATTTGCTGCTGTTTCCAAGGTTCTAGAAGAGAAAAAAATAGAGTTAAGTCTTATTGGTAAACCTGCTGCACGGTACGAGATAATGACCCATATATGGGGCAATGTCTCTAATGCAAGGGCAATTAGTTCGGCCGATCTCACCGCTATTAAAAATATATGCAATTACAATTTAGAGCATAAGGGTATCACTAATAATCTTGATTCCTTATTGTACCTCTTAATTACGAACAACCATATAAATGAAGTGGAACAAATTTTAACTGAGTGGGTTTTGAAACACTCGGCAGAAGAGCATCGCCGTTCAATTTTTGTTGAGTCATTTGACTCTGCAGTTTTTGAAATCGTTAAAAATCAAACTTTACTTAAACTCCTTTTCACAAAGTGGTTGAATTCGGATGATTTGCGATTTCATCATGTGCTTTCGAAAATTGCCTCATACATGGCTTCTCGGGGTATGAGGCGAGCTGAATTCGATTTGAGTATCTTGGCAAGTTTTAATTATGATGATCATTTATTCATAGTTCGTAAAATAATTGGATATATTCTTGATTTTGATATTTCAATTTCTTTAGTGCTTTCAATTTTACAATTAGATTCTTTCGATAAAGATGTTGGTGATTTGGTTGCATCTGTATTGGTTGAATACATTGGTTATAATTACACCTATAAAACAATTCAGCGATTACAGTCTGAGTTGGAGTCTTCTTCTGAACAAGCAAAGAAAATTTTAAATTTATGCATTAAGGAACTCGAGACGAGAAGCAATAAACTTAAATCTCTTAATCGTGCCAACGAGCTACTTCCAAACTCAGACCATGCAATCAGATTGAATAAATCTTTTCAAAAGGCCATGAGTAAATCAATGGAAGAGGCGCGGGCGAAGTCGCCTCTACTAGGTATGGTTAGCCAGGTTTCTATTAGAGAAGGGCTGTCTTGGTTTTCTTTTCATCATGGCCAATACCATGAACCAAGTAAAATGAATCACTTCTCTCATGGCATAGAGTTGCCTCGAAAAGATGTACTTGATGAAATTGGTGCGTCAATGGAACGAGTCGAATTTCGCCAAGCTAAGAGAGGTGAATCATGAGGCTTTTACTACAAGAGTATCTATTATTATTAAAAGAAGATAATGAACTGGATGTTGTCACGCTTGAGCTTGCGACAGCGATGGGTTTAACAATTGTTTCAGCTCCACAGAAGGGTGTTCGCCAGGATGGAGTGGATATTCATGCGATTGGCGTTGATCCTGAAGATGGTATAAAGAAGAATTTTCTTATCACCATCAAAAAAGGAGATATAGATCGCGCTGTCTGGGATGTGTCTAAGCAAGGTGTTCGGAGTAGTCTAAATGAAATAATAGATGTGTATATCCCCAATAAAATTAGCGTCGAAGATAGAAAGCTACCTTCCAAAATTATTTTATGCTGTGGTGGGGAATTAAAACAAGAAGTTCAAACTAATTGGACTGGCTATCAAAACAACCATTCGACTGTTCAATTTGATCTTTGGAATGCTAGCAAATTGTCGTCTTTAATAGAAGAGAATCTTTTGAATGAAGGCGTATTTTTAGAAAGTACCAAGAAAAAAATGCGTAGATGTTTGGTCGTTCTTTCTGATCATGAGTATGATTTGGCTCACTATAAGGAAACATTGAATGACCTTCTTTTTGGGGATGATTGGAAGGACTTGGCAGCGGGTGCAGTTGAGAAAAGAGCTTTAAAGGTACTTTCGACAATATCCGTGTGTTTAGGGATGATTTATGAGTACTCAAAGGATGCTGATGATTTTAAACATCCTCTTATTGCTGCGGAACATACCCTTCTAAGATGTTGGGATTTTATTTTGAAAAATAATCTGCAAGATAATACTAAGGTCACTGCGAAATTTTATCATCTTTTACATTTGTATTATAAGTATGGTGCGGATTACTTTATTAAGATTGAGCCGCACCTTCTCGTGCGTGATGGGGCTTCCATCAGTTGTGGTAGTCATGTCCTTGCATCTGAAGTTGTGTTTCAGCAGATAGGTATTATTAGTATTCTAGGGTTGTCTCAGGCGATATGGGCTATTTCTGCTGAAGACCCTCAAGGAATAGAAAATTCTAAAATTGTTCTAAATGGACTTAAGAATTTGATTTCGAACAATGGTATTTCTGGCTCTCCATGTTTTGACGGGATGACGATAGACATTACTTTGGCAATAACATTTCTGGCTCTTTGTGGTGAAAACGATTTTATAAAGAATTGGATAAATGAAATTATTCGTCGGTTTCATTTTTCATATGTTGTTCTTGAGAGAGGATTTCCTATTTCTCAAGATTCTATAGAAATGTTGGTCGAGTTTGAAAAAGAGAAGGAGCACACAAAGGAAAAGATGACTTCAATGTCCACGTTACTTGCGACATTAGCATATTTTTGCGCCGTTCTTGATTTTGAAGATCAATATAACGATTTGGTGAAGTTTGTTGAAGACGATCTTTCTCACTGTAATCTCCAGATCTGGTTTCCGGCAAAAGGTATTAAGGCTCAATTATATTCCAGATATGCAGGTGTTGAGTTCGGTATTGCCGAAGCCCCAATTCACTTACCTAAAACTTTAAGTGAGTTAAAAGATCGGCTGGTGCAATTTTCTGATTTTAGCAATAAAAGCGAAAACTTCGAAACTGACTGGAAAGACTCTCCGCCTGCACTCCCATTGATTGCATCGAGACATTTTAGGACGCCAGTAATTCCATTTTTCTGGCTTAATTTTAAAAAAGAGGATCTCAAAGGTGTATCTGAAAAAGGCGAAGCCCCATAGTCGATTAAGTTGATATAATGGCCGTCCAGGTTTTCTAGGTGTGTACAGTGGGGATTTGAAGGGGGAGTTATGGAGTTCTGGCCTTTTAAATCACTTAAAATTAAGTAATTACATATACTTATGATTATATGTATATTTTGATGATTTATACATAATTTTGCTGTATAATTTAATTAAATAACCGATAAGACTATCGGAGGCTTTAATATGAGTGCAGTACAACTAAAACAGGAAGTGGAGAAGATTTTTAGCTTTGGCTGGAATAGCAAAAGTGTGTCTGATTATTTAGACGTTAAAGAAGGCACGTTGAATGATGTATTACATCGTAAAAATAGAGCACAGCTAGGTTCTAAATCAAAAACGATAAGAATTACCTATTTCAGAATTTTCTTGGAGAAGATTTCTGCGAGTGGAGTTTTCCCTACTCATGATTTGGTTGATTCCATTCCTGTTATGGGGGAAAGAAGTTTTTCGACATTCATTAAAGAGTTTTATTCAAAAGAAGAACAGTTAGTTATTTATATTATAAATGAATCAGTAGAAAAATTTGTTTCTAGTCGTCTGGCTTTAGATTTTGTTGGTCTTTTTAAAGAAAAATTTGGTGGCGTAATTAATGAAAAAACTCTTGCTGATGCGGCGATGAAAGAGCCTCAATTTCTTGCTGACTTTATCACACAGGGAAATATCAAGAATTTTACAAAAGCACTTGCTGTAAGCAAATTGGGATTAGCTGTTAATGATACCTTTCTTGGATTGATTAGATCGTTGACTAGCGATCCATCTCCTTTAGTGCGAGAAGGAGCCTATAAAGCTCTTTCAGAGTATTTTTTCGATGATGAGGAAAAGTATTCTTATCTTTATGAAGAATTTAAGGCCGCTCTTGAGAGAGAAACTGGAGACGGTGTGAAAAAGCAAATTGTTTCGTTAATTAAACTGATGGATATGTACAAGTGAAGTTGAGGGCAACTAAAACCTTTTTCTATACAGACTTAACGGAAGAAGACTTAAAAGGGCAATTACTTAATGATATTGAATCACCTGTATTCCCTCAGGTGATTTCAAATAATGAATGTTCAGCCGCTGTAAATTCGGAAGATGAATCGAACGATAGTCCTTTATCTTTTCTCATAAAATTTAAGGCGAGCAATGTTTCACCATCATTAATTCCTAATGGAGTTTCAGGTGTTCATTTGCCGGAGAAAGGATTTTCTAATAAGCAGGTGAATGACAACCAATCGCACTTTACTTCAATCAATGAAAATCATCACGACCTTACATTAAAAGATGAAGCTGAGTTAAACGCTCTCATCGGGGAAATAAGAAAGATTGACCCTCACTATCAATCGTTCGACTTGAATGATGTAAAAAAATATATCATTGGAACTTTGGCGGATCCGGAGTGGATTTCTTTTTATGGGAAAGACAAGAAGTGGAATAAGTTTAAAAACAAATCACTTGAGGATAGTTTTAGAAATAAACATTGTGCTATTACGAGAGAAGACATTGCAGAATACCTAAAAGGTGCTCATGATGGTCTTGAGCAAGATTTAGATTTTTTGAAAAAGCACAATGCCATTACAGATACAAACAAACTCAAAGTTCTGGCGTACTTTTTCCCTAAGATTTATGCATAGGTAGTAATCGTTAGTACTTCTGTTTTGCTAGATGCGCCAGTGATGAACTCAAGCAGACTACGAATAAATCAAAATATGGGTTTGCCAGGGTTATTCCAACTTGGGAATCTCCACCCCTTAGATGTGATGGAATTTATTACGTCACAAATAAGATCTGTTACGTGCTTCTGTACTTGTTCAAGAAAGGCCACATCAATTTGAGTTTCGAGTATTTCTAAATTTTTATTTATAAAAAATGGAAGTGATTTCCCATTAGAGTCTGGGGCTCCCCAAGAACCATGGCAAAGTATGTTGCGAATTTTCGATGCCTTTTTTAGAGCTTCAACAAGTTCACAAACTGATTCAGCTTCTGCAGAAAATTCTTGGTGTGTTTTGGTTGCTTCATGATATGACACTGAAAGTTTAAATAGCTGATCGGTCATCATCGATTCGAGTTTGGCGCTCCATTTTGCATAAGCTTTATTTAAATCTTCCTCTGAAGAATATATTTTGGTTGCATCGAGTGCAAATATCGCTTTTTTTAAGATTTCTTCAAGGAAAGAAAATGTGGCAACAGTTCTGCCGAGCTTTTCCCAAAACTCTGAAGTATGCCTATGTGTGGGAAACTGTTTTGGTAGATTGTCTCTATCCACTAAGGTTCTTTTTACTTCAGACATATTTTCCCCTCGTTAGTAAAAGGATATATAGAGTTATATAACTACCTACTTGGTGGTGTCATTGCTTTAGGCCACTTTGATGCCTTTGACTCCATGATGAGCTGGAATTGAGACTTGCGGACTTGGTTTAGAATCTTAGGCAAGTTGCCAGTAGAGACTGCGGCAAAAGCCAATACGACTGCGATTTTGATAAGATTATTCATGTGACCCTCCAATTTTGGTTATTCTGGTTTTGTACGTCTAATAATTCTGGCCACTGTTTTGTCGTTCCAGCGACGGCCAGTTTTGCTGGGAACTTTTTGTTCGGTTAGAGTCTTTGCGATGGAATTAAAGCTGACCCCTCTTTGGTGAAGGGCCATAATTTTTCGGATAATCTTGATTTCTTTTGGGTCTATGACGAGCTTTCCATCAAGGATAGTGTAACCGTAAGGAATGGAACCCCAAAAAGCTCTGGCTGGTTTTTTCGGATCTTTTGCACTGGCTTTATTGTTGGCTCGAAGTGGAACTCCATTTGCGATGAGTTCATCTCGAACAGTGCTGACGGGAAATCCTATTTGTTCGGAAGCTTCGTTTAAAGAGAGCCCTTTCAGATAAAGTCGTCGAAATTCATCGAAATTCGACTTTGCTGGATTCTGAAAAAATGCAATGATATCATGTGGATAATTAATGAGGGGTGGGTGTTCGTCTGTGTTTGCTTCACCTGCACCATTTAAATTTCCTCAAGATTCTGTCTTCCTGCGAAAATCGCGGATTTCACAAAAGAATTTAGAAATTTTTTCGATAAAAAAAGGGGATTCTAAGAATCCCCTTTTGAAAACTACATTTGTCTTTGTCGTTTTTCGACAGCAAGCGCCGCTTCGCGCACCACTTCACTTAACGTAGGGTGAGCGTGGAAGGATCTTGCTAAATCCTCACTGCTGCCGCCGAACTCCATACATACGACAACCTCATGGATCAGTTCCGAAACACTGGGTCCGACCATATGCGCCCCAAGAATGCGATCCGTTTTTTTGTCAGCGATGATCTTCACAAAACCTTCGGTAAAGCCCTTCGCGCGAGCACGTCCGTTGGCCAAGAAGGGGAACTTGCCGACGTTGATTTCAAGACCTTTTTCTTTGGCTTGTTCTTCCGTGATGCCGACAGAGGAAATCTCGGGATGTGTATAGATAACGCCAGGGACGGTGTTATAGTTCACATGACCCGCATGACCGGCCAGCATCTCCGCCAAAGCCACGCCTTCTTCTTCCGCTTTGTGAGCTAACATTGGTCCGACAATAACGTCTCCGATGGCGTAAATGCCTGGGATGTTAGTTTGATAGTGCGAATCAACCACAATGCGACCTTGAGGATCTTTTTGAATGCCCATCTCTTCACAGCCGACACCATTTGTGAAAGGCTTGCGTCCGGTGGCGACCAGCACGACATCGGCTTTCATGGGAGCGGCCTTTCCATCAGTCAAAGACTCGTAAGAGACTTCAACGCCATCGTTCAATACTTTAGAGGCTGTGACTTTCGTAGAAAGAAGGAAGCTCATGCCTTCTTTCTCAAGATTCTTTTTAAGTACATTCATGCAGTCTTGATCCATGGGGCCGCCCAAACGATTGGCGTATTCGATCACCGTGACTTTCGCGCCAAGGCGCTGCCACACGGAACCTAGTTCAAGTCCAATCACGCCACCACCCACAACGATCATGGTTTTGGGAACGTCACCTAAGGAAAGAGCCCCGGTGTTAGAGACGATGCGTTTTTCATCGAACTTCAGGAAGGGAAGTTCCACAGGAGCAGAACCTGTCGCGATGATAATGTTTTTTGTCGTCAGAATTTGCGTGTTGCCATCAGCTGCTTTGACTTCCACTTTTCCGGGAGCAACGATTTTTCCAAAACCGTTAAAGGGAGTGATTTTATTTTTCTTAAATAAGAAGGCGATGCCTTCCGTATTTTGTTTTACGACCTTGTCCTTGCGAGCCATCATGGTTGGAAGATCCAACTCGACCTTCGCGACCTTGACCCCGTGGGCGGCCAAATCGTGTTGAACAGCTTGGTAGTGTTCAGAGCTTTCTAATAAAGCTTTGGATGGAATGCAGCCGATGTTAAGGCAAGTGCCTCCATAGGTTTTGTCTTTTTCAATAATAGCCGTCTTAAGGCCTAACTGAGCGGCACGAATAGCCCCAACATAACCGCCGGGACCAGAACCAATAACAATAAGATCAAATTGAGTATCAGCCATAGAAGCGTCCTTTGTAGAGAATGGATACCTTGTTGGTATACGTCATTCTAGCATCGTTGGTCACTAAGGAAGCTTCGCATTAGACCTTGGTTTTTAGAACAGGACTTATCTTCGATAGGTCAGACTTGAGCTCAGATTCACAGGACGCTTATTTTCCGAGCTGCCATCGTAGGAGGTGCTCTTGGAACCAAAGAGAAGGTCTCCGGCCCGAACACCCATGAGGCTATCTCCCACGACTTGGACGCCATAGATATCATAGAATTTATCCCCGGCTTGCCCCATTTGTTTTGAGTCGCAGATCAACCCTAAAATACTGCGGGTTTCTCCGACACTCCAGTTTGAGATGCCGCAATGGTTGTTCGAGTTGAAAGAGGATATCAATGAGGAACTCCACACCGTTGTTGTCAGAGTGCTGAGGGTCAAATCAATCTTGCTTTTGGGGAAGAGGCCTTCAGCAATCGTTCCCGTCAAGGCATAGGTGCCGACCTCTTTGACTTCAAGAGAAGCTGTGCTGCAGGAACTGTCTGAATAGACAGTGAGAGAAGAGTAGTACTGTCCTCCGCTAAATGAAGACTCCCCTTTGAGATAGATGCCGCCACTGGCGAGGCAGTCGGTCTTCCAAAGGCCGCCCTCAATGGACTCATTGACGATCTCACCCTCGGAGGAGGAGGTTGTTGTCTTGGTGCAAGCCGGGACTAGAAATAAAACGCTCAAAAGAAGAGTTAGATGTTTCATGTCCCATATATCGGAAGCTGTTTGCAGAATCTGCAAACAAAATTCTGTTAATAGTGGGCATGCAAAAAAGGCCCATCGAAGTGATGAGCCTTTTTGAGACTAAACTTCCAAAAGAAGTCTTTCGGGATCTTCGATAAGCTCTTTGACTTTGACGAGGAATCCTACAGCCTCTTTTCCGTCGATGATTCTGTGGTCGTAAGTGAACGCCACGTACATCATTGGGCGAATCTCCACCTTCCCGTTGATAGCCATAGGTCTGTCTTGGATTTTGTGAAGACCTAAAATGCCCGATTGAGGGAAGTTAAGAATCGGAGTCGAAAGCAATGAACCGAAAACACCGCCATTGGTGATGGAGAAAGTTCCACCGCTAAGGTCATTCGGAGTGATCTTACCATCACGGCCCTTCAACGCCAAATCGCGAACGGCCATTTCGATGCCGGCTAAAGAAAGCATGTCCGCGTCCTTCACAACAGGAACCATCAAACCTTTATCCGTAGAAACAGCGATGCCGATATTGTAGTAGTTATGGTATTCAATATCAGTTCCGTTGATCCAAGCATTCACCGCCGGAGTGGCCTTCAAAGCCTCAACACAGGCCTTCACGAAGAACCCGTTAAAGCCCAAATTCAAACCATACTTCTCTTTGAATTTGTCTTTGTACTTGGAGCGAAGGTCCATCACTTTTGTCATGTCGATTTCGTTGAAAGTTGTCAGAAGAGCTGAGGTGTTTTGCGCTTCCTTAAGTCTTTCCGCGATACGTTTACGAATCGTTGTCATTGGCACAAGCTTCTTTTCGCCTTGTTTGGATGGGCCACGAGCGGCCATGACTTCCGCTGCAGAAACTTGAGGAGCCGGAGCGGCTTTCGCCGCAGGGGCAGGGGCTGCCGCTTTTGCAGGAGCAGAAGCGTCCAGAACATCACCTTTTGTCAGACGTCCGTCTTTGCCGGTGCCTTGAATGGCGGAAGGCTCAAGACCTTTTTCAGTCACAATTCTTTGTACTGCAGGGGAAAGATGTTGAGAGGCAGCCGTCGAAGTGGGGGCTGGTGCCGCCGTACTCGGAGCGGGCGCTGTCGCCGCCGCAGCCGGAGCTGCCGCTTCCGCAGAAGGTTTTGCGTCCGTATCAAGCATCGCCACGGTGGCGCCAATTTTAACAACCGCACCGGCTTCGTTGCCAGGAAGGATAGTCAAAACACCATCGTTTTCCGCGACAACTTCCACGCTGGCTTTGTCTGTTTCAAGAAGCATCAAAATCTCATTGCGCTTCACAAACTCACCGGATTTTTTTGTCCAGCTTCCGATGGTTGCTTCTGTGATGGATTCCCCAACTGCGGGAACTTTAATCTCTTGTTTCATGCAACGTCCTTTTCAACCTGGTGCTTAAGCGCCAAAAATAGATTTAATAATTTCCGCTTGTTCAACTTTATGTCGGTGGACAGAGCCCGTCGCCGGAGAAGATCTCTCGGGACGACCCACATATTCAAAGCCCAGCTTGAGGCCGGCTTTAGAAACCACATCGACAAATTTGAAGTACACGTTTTGGAAGGCCCCCATGTTTTTAGGTTCTTCCTGGGCCCAAATCAAAGTCTTCGCTTTGGGGTAAGACTTCAAGACTTCGGTCACTTGTTTTGCAGGGAAAGGATAGATCTGTTCCAGGCGAACAAGCGCGATGTTTTCCTTTTTCGACTTTTCTCTTTCCTCCAGCAATTCATAATACAGTTTACCAGAAACGAACACCACCGTGTCCACTTTGGATTTATCAACCGTGTCAGCGATCACTTCCTGGAAGCTTCCTTTAGCGAGTTCTTCAAGGGATGAAACCGCACGAGGATGGCGCAATAAAGATTTCGGCGACATGATCACCAGAGGCTTACGGAAGTCTCGGTGCATTTGGCGACGAAGAGCATGGTAGATCTGCGCTGGGGTTGTTAGATTGCAAACCTGCATATTGTTTTGAGCGGACAACTGCAAGAATCTTTCAAGGCGGGCCGAAGAGTGTTCCGGCCCCTGACCTTCGTAGCCATGAGGAAGCAACATGACCAAGCTGCTCATCTGCTGCCACTTGGTTTCGGAGGCTGCAATGTATTGGTCGATCACAATTTGTGCGCCGTTGGCGAAGTCGCCGAACTGAGCTTCCCACATCACAAGCGTGCGTGGATCTTGATTTGAATAGCCGTATTCGAATCCGAGCACACCGTACTCAGAAAGAATGCTTTCCGCCACAAGCAAGGACGCCTTGGGATTGAGGTCAGCCAATGGGAAATAAGCTTTTCCGGTTTTGAAATCATACATGCCGGCGTGACGGTGTGTGAAGGTCCCACGCACACAGTCCTCACCAGTCAAACGAACCGGAGTCCCTTCGTGAAGAAGTGTTCCATAGGCAAGAAGTTCTCCCATGCCCCAGTCAATCATCTCTTTGCCAGCACCCATGGCCTTGCGACCTTCCAGAAGTTTCAAAAGTTTTGGGTGGGGAGTGAAGGACTCTGGATAAGAGCCAATCTTTTCGCCGATTTTTTTCAAAGTTGCGATATCAAAAGTGGTGTCGGCTGATTTTTCAAAGTCCGCATCCGTACCTTTGCGCAGACCTTTCCATTCGCCGTCAAATTTAAAGTTCTTCAATTTGGGAGGATTCTTTTTTGTATCTTCAAAAATCGTCTGCAGACGATCCATCGCTTGATTGTAAAGATCGTCAATCGTCTTTTGATCCAAGCTGCCTTCAGCTGTCAATTTTTTCGCGTAAATTTCACGAACCGTCGGATGAGTTTTAATAATTTCGTACATCTGAGGCTGTGTGAACGCGGGCTCGTCACCTTCGTTGTGTCCGAACTTACGATAGCAGATCATATTGATCACCACGTCTTTGCCGAACTCTTGGCGGTAACGTAAAGCGATGTCCATTGCGCGCACGCCGCTTTCAACATCATCACCGTTGACGTGAATCACCGGTGTGAAGGTCATCTTCGCTGCATCGGAAGAGTAGCGTGTAGAACGAGTGTCCGTGCCGGTTGTCGTGAAGCCGACTTGGTTGTCGAGGATGATATGAATAGTTCCGCCGACGGTGTGGGATTTGGTCCCGGCCATCTGCAAAACCTCTTGCACAATTCCTTGTCCGGCAAAAGCGGCATCCCCGTGAATTAGAACAGGGACGATTTTTTTACTTCCATCAGCGCCGATTTTATCTTGAGCAGCCCGAGTCATGCCCAGAGCCACCGCATTCACGGTTTCAAGGTGAGAAGGGTTGTAAGCCATCGTGACTTTGCAAGGGCCGTTCGCCGTCTTCTTTTCTGTGACATAACCCAAGTGGTATTTCACGTCGTTGTCGAAGTCTTCGATGGGTTCTGCTAATTGCAGAGGGCCATTGAAGTCTCCAAAAACGTACTCTTCGCCCTTGCCAAAGAAGTTCACCAGCATGTTCACGCGTCCACGGTGAGCCATGCCGACAAAAACTTCCTGAACTTGCAGGCCCGTGCCTTTATTCACAAGAGCTTCCATCATCGGCATGACAGTGTCAGCCCCTTCGACAGAAAAACGTTTTGTCCCGACATAACGAGTGTGGATGAATTTTTCTAAAGACTCGGCCTTCGTCAAAGCAGCCAAAGCGTTTTTCTTTTCATCCAAAGAAAGTTTGAAGGAGTTGCCTTCAAATTGTTTTTGCAACCAAGAGATCTCTTGCGGAGCCGCGTCTGCGGCCTGCAAAGAAATTTTGCCGCAGTAAAGAGACTTCAGATGGGCGATGATTTCAGAAAGAGTGGCGCCTTGTTTTCCGATCAGGGAGCCCACTTGGAATTTGCTGTTCAAGTCTTTGTCGCTCAAGCCAAAACGTTTCAACGACAAAAGTTCACCGGCCTTGGGGGCATAAAGAGGATTGAGGTCCGCTTCGGTATGACCATCAGCGCGATAAGCTTGAATCAATTGGAAGACAGAAAGCTCTTTGTCGGACATGCCGAACTTGCCTTCTTGAGCAAACTCAACACCTTCAAAAAAACTTTTCCATTCCAACGCCAAGGACTCAGGATTGGATTTAAAATCTGCATAGAGTTGTTCGATGTACTCTAGATTCGCGCGATTGATGCCACTGTTGTTCACGATGATCCTCTTTTTAAGAACGACTTTATTCCGCGTGCTAATTTTTCAAAAACTTGGCAGTTTGACACGCCTTAATGCGCAGCAAAATCACCAGCTTTTGATATTAAAGAAAGCCTGGTCATGATAGCTCTTTTTCTAAGTAAATTGAAGGAGTTTAAACTGTGTATAAGTTGGTACTGATTAGGCACGGTGAGAGTGTTTGGAATCAAGAGAATCGCTTCACGGGTTGGCAGGACGTTGATCTTTCTGAAAAAGGTCGAGCAGAGGCTCTAAAAGGCGGAAAAGCCCTCAAAGATAAGGGTTTTAGCTTCGACATTGCTTACACGAGCGTGTTGAAAAGAGCGATTAAAACACTCGACATCGTTCTTGATGAGTTGGATCAGGTGTGGCTTCCTGTCCACAAAGATTGGCGTTTGAACGAAAGACATTACGGCGCTCTGCAGGGCCTCAATAAGTCTGAAACTGCGGCCCGTCATGGAGAAGAGCAAGTGAAAATCTGGCGTCGCAGCTATGATGTGCCACCTCCGCCGATGGACGCGAAAGATCCTCGCCACCCTTCTCATGATCCTCGATACAAAGACGTGAATCCTCAACTTTTGCCTAGCCAAGAGTCTCTCAAGGACACCGTGGCTCGTTTTCTGCCTTTGTGGACCGGCACGATTGCGCCCACGATCAAAGGCGGGAAGAAGGTTTTGATTGTCGCCCACGGAAATAGTTTGCGAGCTTTAATTCAGTATTTGGAGGGAATGACCCCCGATCAGATTATGGCCGTGAATATGCCGACAGGCATTCCTTTGATGTATGAACTGGATGCCAACTTTAAGGTTTTGCATAAAGAGTTTATTGGCGACCCTGAAGAGGTGAAAGCCGCCATGGACGCTGTTGCCAACCAAGGTAAGGCGAAATAGTTGTTTCATCTAGAGATGTGAGTCCATTACAGTTACGCTAGAAAACAGGTGAAATTCTCAAGATATTTTTTCTAGATACCGACAAGTTACTTATGCTTAGGAACTTGTCGGTACTCTGGAACGTTACTGTCTTTGCCATGCTTCTTGCGGGATGCGGGGGACAGTTGTCTGTGGAGTCGACAAAAACTCCCAACGCCGAGCCGGTCACGACGATTCCCGGAGGCCCCACTCTAAAACCTTCACTCACGGTCAGCTTCTTATCCATTGAACCCAGTTCTGTTTCCAGCACCTTGACGCCTCTTTTGAAGGGGGTGGCTTTGGATGCGGCTTCGCATGCGGTGACTCTTTATTCGGATGAAACTTGCAGTGTGCCGATCGGTGCGGGGGGCGTGGCGAATTTTTCTTTAGTGGGAATTCGAGCGTTGGTGATCCCCAATGTTAGCACCCATATTCATGCCCGAGTGTTTGACGTATCTGGAAACTACGGCCCATGTGAGTCTTTGGTCACTTACACCTCTGACACGATTGCGCCAGCCCTTTTTCAGTTTAAAATTGATGAAGAACCTTATGTGAATAAGGTGAATTTAAATTACTCTGTCGTCGGTGAATCGTCCGGTATTGATTCCTTCTGCCTTCTGGAAAACGATACTGATATGCAAAACTGCGTGTGGCAAAATCCCCCTTTGCCGACGACGCTGTCTTCGACGCCGCCTCATGGATTTAAAGCATACACATTATTTTTTAAGGACGCTGTTGGGAATATCTCGAATCGTGTTTTCTCCAATACGGTTTATGTGGATATCACTCCTCCGGCAGATCCCAGCAGTCCTTCAACCGTGCCACCAACCCCGTCGGGAGTTTTAGCTCCTTTGGTGAAGGGCTCTGCGGATTTGGAGGCCTCGGAAGTGGCTATTTATAGTGATAACACCTGCACGACTCTTCTTGGAAGAGGCAGTCGAGATAGTTTCTTGACTACGGGGATTCAAATCACAGTGCCTCTGGGGTCGACGACCTCTTTGTTTGCCCAAGCCAAAGACCGAGCTCAAAATATTTCGGGGTGCGCTTATTTGATGGACTACACTCATCAAAGTGGAGCGGTGACACCTTTGACAATCGGTTATTTTTCGACGACGCCTCTTTCTCCGTCATCAAATCAGAATCCAAAGATCAAGGGGTACTCGTCCAGCGATGTGGTGAGTGTTAACTTTTTTGCGGACTCTTCTTGTGCGGGGGCTCAGATTGGCACGGGCACAAAGGCTGACTTTGAAGGGGCTGGCATTACGGTTGCCACCAAGGCCAACGACCATACCGCGATTTATGCCAAGGGCTTTGATGCTTCTTCGAATCCAACGTCATGTGTTTTGATGGCAACCTTCCTTCATGACAATACTCCGCCCACCAATGTGAGTTCGATCTCGCACAAGTCCTTTTTGAATTCGACGAGTTCGACGCCGTCTGTGACGTGGTCAGCGACCTCTGCGGATGCCGGGGCGGGTGTTTTAAAGACTGAATACTCCATTGGAACCACGGCCGGGGGGACGAGCATTCGTGGTTGGACGACCTTAAGTGCGACATCTCCTGCGGTGTTTTCGGGACTGACTTTGTTGGATGGAAGTACGTACTACATCAACTTCCGCACCACAGACAAGGCCATGAATGTGTCTGCGGTGGCTTCTTCTTCGGGGTGGACCGTGGATGTGAGTGGGCCAGCAAGTGGGCCGGTCTTTACCTCCTTCACGCCCAGTTCTCCGTCTGCGACAACCACATCCCCCGTCGTCAAAGGGACTGTGAGTGCGGATACGGTGACTGTGAAGTTATTCTCGGATGCAGGTTGCAGTTCGTTGATTGCGAGCGGTTCGAAGGCCGAATATGAAGGTGGCGGAATTGGATTTAGTATCTTGAGCAACTCGGAAGTGTCTGTTTATGGCCGAGCTTATGACGGAGCAGAAAATCCTTCCGTATGTAACTTTTTGGGTACTTACAAACACGACAATATTGCTCCGACCTTCTCGGGTTTATCTATTAATGGTGGCTCGTTCATAAATAATACGCTGGTTTCTTTGAGTATCGGCGCCATGACAGGAGAGCCCAGTCAGTATTGTCTTTTAACTAACAACACTAATGTGGGTTCTTGTGTTTGGCAGAGTCTGCCGATGACGTCCTCTTTCACCTTGGGTGGGGGAGATGGTCTTAAGACATTGTCGGCTTTTGTGCGTGACAGTGCGGGCAACGTTTCTAGTCGTGTCGACTCCAACACCGTGACATTGGATACGGTCGCTCCGGTATGGACGACTCCCAATGTCAGTTATGCGGGAACTCATGCTTCGGCGGTGAGTTCGCCGGCAGTTTCCTATTCACAGTCGGCGACAGATAGTAACGCGTTTAAATACGAATACGCGATGGGGACCGGCACCACGGGAGGCGCTATTAGCGATGTCGTGGATTGGACCCAAGTCACTTCGGCGTCGTTCACGATCGGTGGACTGGCTTTGAGTGATGGCGTTCGTTATTACATTCGCCTGAGAGCCGTCGATAGCGCGGGGAACGTGACTATGTCCGCTGCCAACGCGGGGTTCTTAGTGAATGTCAACGTGCCTGCCCCGTCTTTCTTTGCCGCAGATCCACAAAGTCCCTCAGGGGCATCCACGACGCCGAAAATGAAAGGCTATCTTGATGTGGTGGCTGATACGGTCACTCTTTATTCAGATTCGGCTTGCAGTGTGGTGATTGGTTCAGGAACGAAGTCGACCTTTGAATCGACGGGTGTCACTGTGACAGTCACGGCCAATACAATTTCTACGATTTATGCCAAGGCGACAGATACCGCTATCAATAAAAGCAGTGTTTGTGCCTTTATGACAAACTATGTTCACGACAACCAAGGACCGATTCCTTCGTTGAGTGTGGATGACGGCATTTTCTCAACTTCGTTGACGACATCACCCGTGATCTCGTGGGTGGGCGGGGGAACAGACGGAGGCTCTGGATTTAATCGCTTTGAGTATGCGATTGGCACGAGTCCTCTTTTAGAAGATGTGAAGGGATGGACCTCAGCAGGTTCGAGTGTGTCCGTGACGGCAACGGGATTAAGTCTTGTGGCGAACGTCCGTTATTACGCCAAGGTGAGATCCGTCGACAATGTCGGCAACGTGTCCTCCGTCACAGTGGGGGATGGTTGGATTATTGATACCACGGGGCCTTCAGTCGGATTTACGATTCCGTTTGAGAACGACACGGTGATTTCAGATAAAAGAACGGTCATTGGTGCGTGCGAAACGGGTATCGATGTTCAGCTTTCTTATTCCAGCAATGTATTAGGTCCTTCAACGGTTTCTTGCGCGAACAGCGAGTTTGCGGTCGATATTCTTATTGATGGAATCGATGGGCCCCGCAGTCTTTCGGCGTATCAGGTCGATGCGGCCGGAAACAACTCGGGCACGATCAGTCGTAACTTTGTCTACAAACCCACTTTTACGATGCTGGGTGATGGTGTGAACGGTGCAGTCTGGTCGATGGCCATGACCAATGATGGAACTCGCGATATCTTGGCGGGGGGAGCCTTCACTCAATTAGGCGATATCACGCTGAATCGTCTGGTGCGATTTAAATACAATGGAGATCGGGTCGAGTCATTTAGTATTGGAACAGGTTTTAATAATACGGTGTATGCGATTCTGCCCACGAAAGATGGCAGTGGGAAATTCTATGTTGCTGGTGCGTATACTGACTATGATGGAATCACCACGGCAGACTATTTGATCCGTCTTAATGCCGATGGTTCCCATGACCCATCTTTTGCGCCCGTTCTTGTGGGCATTGCCTACTCGCTGGAATACGGCCCGGGGGATACGATTTTTGCTGGTGGCGCTTTCACCAATGTCAATGGGTCCGCAAGTTTTCAAAAGGTCGTGCAACTGAATGCGGATGGAACCACTGTGACGGCCTTTGATGTCGGGACCGGCGGTGTCGCCAATGGAGAAGTGCGGGCTTTGCGTTTATCCGCAGACGGAAACTCCTTATTCCTGGGCGGAAACTTTACAACATATCGGGGCGTAACGGTAAACAGAATCGTGAAAGTGAATGTCAGTAATGGCGCGGTCGCAGCGGGGTGGGCGACGGGGGCCACGGCCGGATTTACGACGGCGTCTAGTTATGTTCTTGATATTGAGCTAGCGCCTGAAGATAACACCGAGATTTATGCAGGTGGAAACTTCACTCAGTATGGGGCGACGGCCAACTCGGCACTTCGCATTGCGCGTTTGACGGCTAATGGAGCGATGAGTGCCACATTCAATGGTGTTGCGAGCGCCACCAATGGATTTAACGCAGCTTATGTTCGTGACATTGTTGCTGCCGGAGACGGGACGAACGATATTTATGTGGCCGGCGAGTTCACTTCCTATCGAGGAACCGTACAAAACTATTTTGCTCGCGTTCAAGCGAATGGTTCTTTGAATCCAAGCTTTACAAATCGCGGTTTCTCTGGGGGAGTCACTTACGCGGTGTTAGTTCCGCCAGCTTCGGCGAACCCCTATTTTGACGTCTATGTCGGTGGCGCCTTTACGGCCTATGATGCCTTTGGATTTGCGCGTATTACTCGCCTGAATACGGATGGAACACCCGATATCGGTATCAACATTGGTGCCGGGATCGCAGGAGGTTCGGGGTACGTTCGTAAAGTTGTCGAAATCAATGATGGCTCTGACCGCCTTTTCTTAGGTGGAAACTTCACGACCTATCGAGGAACTTCGTCTCCTTATATTGTGCGAATCAATCAAGATGGCTCAATTGACACAAGTTTTGTGGTGGGGACGGGCTTTAATGGAGAAGTCCTTGCCCTGTATTATGATAAGACGATCAATAAGATTTATGTTGGAGGAGCTTTCACGACCTATAAGGGCGTCTCGGTTCCTCGTATTGCCCGTTTAAATTTTGATGGCAGTTTGGATACGACGTTTGTGGTGGGCACGGGATTCAGCTCTTCCGTGTATGATATTCTTCCGGCGCCAGATAAGTCCGGGAAGATTTATGCTTCGGGATTGTTTGGGACCTATAAAGGTGTCAGTTCAAATCGAGCTATACGTTTGAATGCGGACGGCAGCATTGATTATGCATTCAACGTCGGTTCTGGATTTGGAGGAACTGGGGTCTTGGTTATGAAGGCCGCCTTGGATGGAACCAATGATATTTTTATGGGCGGAAACTTCACCTCCTATAACGGAACGGCTCGGTATTATCTTGTTCGTTTGAAAGACACCGGACTTTTGAACTCAAACTTTAATGTCGGAGCGGGTCCGGGCTATACAGCACCGGCGACGGCGGCGCAAATTACAGATATGGTGGTTGCCCCTGATGGAGGACTTTATATTGCGGGAATTTTCCAAAAGTTCCAGGCACAAGCTCGTATGGGGCTGGTAAAGATCAAAGCCAGTGGAACTTTGGATAACACCTTTAACGTGGGTTCTGGTTTGATGTATCGATATACTGCAGACAGTGGTTCGACCTATGTCGATCGTGGTTATGTGAACAGCGTGACGTTGGCGAAGGATGGGCGCGTTTATGCGACAGGTGCATTTACAGGCTACTTCAATCCTTACAGCGGAAGTTCCTATCCCACGACGGTCCCACGAATTATCTGTCTGAATCCGGATGGCAGTATGGATATGTCTTTTGCTTTAGGGACCGGGGTGAACGCGTCAGGTTACACCATCAAGACGGCTGATGATGGTTCGGGGGATGTCTTCTTAGTGGGGGACTTCACCGCCTACAACGGCCTGAATCGAAACGGAGTTGTGAGAATTAAGGACAACGGAAATACGAACTAACTCCGAAATCTCATTCTGAGATATTGTTTTGTTTTTGCAGTCGCTCAAACTGTGTCTTTTGTTAAGTTTGTCCTTTTATCTGTCGATACGGACAGATAGGAGACACCACCATGAGCAGATCAGAACGTATTACCATGCCTAACCGCAAGGGGAGTGCATTTTTGCAAGCCCTTCTTGCCGTCGGGGTCGTGGGTATTATGCTCTACTTTTTGTCTCCTCAAGTCCTCAAACATCGTCAACAGGTGACTAAAACTTCCTCCATCATCACAGCGCGATTGGCTTTGCACTCGATGGTTGATTTTACCCTATTTGGGATTAAACAACGATGGTGTTTTTCTGAAAGTTGGATGCCCGAACCTTGTGGCAGCAGTGTTCCGCCCACCATGGCGCAGATCTTAAATCATCCTCGCTCTGTAGAACGTTTGCTGATGAAAAATGAAACGGTTCTATTTCTGAAGGCGATGGGCATAGGCAGTGCGGATAGTGTTCCTTTAAATTCGATCAAACAACGAATCAGTTTGAAGTCCTTCAGTGCCATGCATCCGGTTTATAAAATTGTGGCGGATCTGAAGGGTTACAAGGTGGAAGCCATTGATGTCGTGATCGAGCGGGATCGACGGGGTGTCGTGCCCGAGTACGGCAATGAATTGTATTTGAAAGTGACCGTCAGTCTTCTTGATGGCTCTGGCCATGTTATTGAAGTGGGCTCTAGTAAATTAACTACGGTTTCTTATCTGGGGGTTTATCCTCGCGAGGTGGGAAGTTTTGCTTTGTTAGTGGCCGGAGACATGCGCTTGGATTTATCGACGGCAACGGGGCCCGGAAAAGGCGATGCGGTTGTTCGACAGTTTCCGTCTCGCGCAGAGCAAATCAAATACCCGGGGCTTATCTTTGAGAGTCCCGTTTATACCAATGGCACGGTTCATTTACCGAAGGCTCCTGACTTGAAGGCAGATAAGGAAGAGGCGGACACGGTTTATACTCCGGTGACTTTCAAAGACAAAGTGATTTTGGGCAGCGGTCCCGTAATGCGTGATAATAAAGAATTCCGTCCACGAAGTTCCGGGGATGAAGGGGATCAATTTTGGGCGCATATCCGTCAATTCGGTGGCTTTCAAAAAGGTGTTGAAGTGGATGGGGGACGAGATCTGGGATTGGATTATCTGTCGGGGTATGCCACGGGCAGTCCCACAGGAGATCCCAGTTTGATGGAGCGCTGTATTGGCTATAATCTGGCCAAGTATGATCTGAATCGCACCGCCGAGAGTGAATTGCGAGGACAACTTCTCAAAGAGAACGGCAGTAAATATCAGTACCGTTTGGGAATGACGGATAAAAATCGCTTCAATCCTCAAACGGGTCAAGTGGATGCGCCGTCGATGACTCGCTCGGGCTGGTTTGGAGAGGTTCTTAAAGACTGGAAGTTAGATAAGAAAGATGGAGCCGTGGCTCACTACACGATGAACATCGGGCGCATGGTGGTGAGTGGAGAGATCCCTGACAACGGGACTGTCACTCTGGTTCCTGAGATTAATCTAAAACAACTGAAGGATAAGATCGAACGCCAATTGGTGGACGCAGAGTCGCAGTTGCTCTTTGAACAAAGCCGCTTAAAAGATATTGAAAAACAACTCTCCAGAGCGGAAGACGATTTGGCGGATCTGCAAAAAGAGCTGGCTACGGCAGAAAGCAAAAAACCCGTGGATCAACCCAAAGTGTCTTCCCTGAAAAATCAGATTGATTTTGTCGAAGAACGGATTCGCACTTTGCGTAAACAACGTGAGGATCAAAATCTTAAGATTGCCGACGCCCAAAACAGGGTCGATGATCTGCAAAAGCAGAAGGCCGCCGTGGCCGCCAAAGAGGGCATTCAGCCTAAGATTTATATTTCAGTGAAGAAGACCGTGGACCCCAACGATAGCAAAGGGAACACGAACGCGACATTCCGGGATCTTGAAGTCTCTTTTGATCACCCTGAGTTGATTCTAAGTTCAAACGGGGACCCTTTGGATATGTCATTGCAACTTGAAGCGTATGATGTGTCTTATTACAATGGGAACTCCTTACGTACTTGGTCTCAGGCTCAGAAGGGCAACAACAAAGGGTGGTTGTTTTTTAAACGTAATGGAGGCACGGGCATTTCCGTCTCTCAAAATATTTCTGATGCTATTGGAAACTCGAAAGGGGTTCTTCCCGACGATGATCCCTTTACAAACTATGATTTGGCTTGTTTGACTAACGGCTCTGGCAGTTCCGCTTTTGGGGGAACTGATTGGACAAGATCCTTTGCTCCGAACGCCAAGCACTCCTGGTCTTTTACTAATAAGTATGAAGATAGAACAAACTATATTTTTGATGCGAATAATGCTTATCGGGCCGCGAGCGGTGGTGGAACAGCCACCTTCGTCATTAAATCCATGGCGCGCGATTGTGTTGTTAAGAGCACCGCCAATTTTGTGACGGGGTTCTTCGCCTGTGAGCGATTGGTGATTGAGTCGCGCAGCACACCGTTAAGAATTATTGGCACGTTTATTCTATCGAATGGATTGTCGATAGCGCCCGATGCCTATACTGCGGGAATTCGTTGGAGCACCATTTATCACCCGATGGCGACGTTTGAACTTCGTCAGGCCGGGGTTCTCAAAGCCCTGGATAGTCAGGATTGTTCATCCATTGCCCGCTATCCAATCTGGCATCCTTATCCGGCCATGAAAGAGGTGGCTAACTTGTATCGCTGTAACGCTATTTCTCTGCGATCTAAGGCGGATCCTTTCCGTTGGACCTCAGTGGATCCAGATTGTGGACTTGTGCCGAATAGCAACTCAACGATGTGTAAAAACCGTCTGGTGCGATTTTATGTTCTCGAGGTTTCCAGGGAGTCCGGCATATGACGTCAACTCTTAAGAATCAAAAAGGTATTACCATTATTGAATCCCTTTTGGGGTTGGCAATGATCACTTTGGTGGGATCGTTTTTTATCTCAGGAATTCTGAGTATGAAGAAGGTCGCCAAAGACAGCGGAACCAAAAATGCTCTCTATAAACAGATCAATGACGTGATTGAAAATATTCGTCCCAATGTTCGTATGTATCAGATCAACTATTTTCAGACTGATGAAGAGAGAAACAATGCGTTGGCTTTGGATACTCTTCCGATGGCCTGGGGCAGTGGCATTATGACGACGGCGGAACAGTGCCCGGACTGTCCTGGGCGTTATGGATTTGTGATCCAGGCGTACCCGGGGATGAGTGGTCTTTATCTCGTGACCGTGCGTCTGAGTCATAAGGATTGGAGTAAGGGCTCGGCACAATCTCAAGAGGCCGGCGCGAATGCTTATGGTTTTGTGGACTATCAATTTGTGGTGAACTCGCAATGAGAAATAATCAAAAAGGTTTTACTTTAACTGAAATGATTATTGGTGTGGCCCTCTTGGGAATCATGGGGCTGGTGGCGGCGTCGTTTTTTGTTTTTACCGCAAAGACTAAATCCGAAATCAGTAATGAGATCGAAGACAAAGTTGACAGTATCATTGCCGAGCGCATGATTCTTAAAGATCTAAAGTATTCAGAACCATCCTTTAATAATCTTTTGGTTAAAGATGATTTTGGGAATCTCTTCTTTGATTATGTCTCGGACGTGACGGAAGGGCGAGGCGACGAGGGCCCTCGGCAGTTGACTCTGTCGCTGGGTGGAAGGACGGAGTTTGTCTTTATGGTGACCAATCAAAAGTTGGGAGCCACCATGATGTACACACCGGCATTGGCTTATGATATTGGAAATCCACCCACGAATCCCAATATTGCCGCGACCTTGACGTTTCGTTCACTCAATAAAAAAGAGGAAGTCGCCAAAGCCAACCCTAACTTTTGGCAAGTGGGGACGCTGTTGATGCTGGATTCCCCTGCGGCGGTCCGAGAGATGACTTCAACGGGTCCCAACTATTCTCGTCCGGCGCGATCTCCTATGTTTGTTGGCGTGGTGAAGGCCACAGGAGAGTCCGTGTTAGGACCCTTGGAGATTCCCAATTTTCTGGATCGGACAAATCCTTTGTATCCAAATGAGACAATTGATAACGAAGATGAACTTCTACGTGAATTACCTCCTCTGGGGGGAGCCGCTCCTCTTGTGCGCTTGAAGGCGGTCAGTATTATCAAGTATTATTTAGAGAGAGATACTCGGGGGAATAACAAGGTAAACCTTTTCCGTTCTGTTTATGGCTCTGGAGGCTTTCAAGAAGGACAGCTTTTTGCCGCCGATATTCAGAAGGTGGTCTTTGCACGAAAGAGTGCGCGGGATGCTCTGATCTATTATAGCATCGTGCGACCTGATGCAAAAAAAGGGAACTAAAGGGGGCTTGTATGTTTTTGAAGAGATGGCTTTGCGCTCCGCTAGTCTTAGGAGCGGTTATTCAGGCACAGGCATCAGAGCAACAGCCTGCCGCCGTTAATTCGGGCGCAGGCGGTGGTGCCGGCTTTCAAGGGGTGGTTCTTTCTGGTCAGGCTACTCGGGCTTCCCAGGAAGGTATTACGATCAACGTTTCAAACTCTTGTTTCGGCACCAATCTCAGAAGTGTTTCAAATCCCATTTCACCGCGATCTTCAGTGATTATGTATGTCACGTTGAATGATAAGGGTGCCTTAAGGCAGTACTCCGTCAAATATCCGGCAAAAGTGGTGTCGATGTCGGGCCATGATAAGGTTATTTTGATCCCTAGTGAAGACACCTCCGGCTCAGGCTTGGTGGCGTCGTATGCCGGGAACAATGTGCGAATTTCCGTACCTATTACCTTCACGACCAAAGTGGATGAAGAAGGAAATATCAGCGATGACTTTGACGTGAAGTTGCAAAGTGTTCGCTTTGTTCAGCAATTTGATCCTGATGTCGCCAGTGGGGGCCAGTATATGGGCCATAACGGCGACCTTTCAGGAAGCATTTATCGAAGCAACTCAAAGGACGGCAAACAATATAGCATCGCCGCCTATTTCCCTGGGGAAAACGGCTTTTGCGGAGGATACTTCTCTCCGTTGATGGTGTTCTTCGATGACAAGCGTCCTCAGTTTTCTGCTGAAGTGGACTTCCCATTAAATCCTTCCGGAAACACCATGTGGCCTGAAAAAGGGGCCCCGGGAGCTTTTATTGCGGTTGATCGTAACAGCGATCAGAAGATCTCCGTCGATGAGTTATTTGGAAATCAAGGCGATGCGGTTAAAAACGGATTTGAAGCCTTGCGAGAGTTTGACTCAAACAAAGATGATGTGATCGACGCCAAAGACAAGGACTTTGCGAAATTGCTTTTGTGGTTTGATCGTAATGGCGACGCTGTCGTTCAAAAGGGAGAGCTGGTTCCCCTGAAGTCGCGAATTAAATCCGTGTCTTTAAAGTACGATGCCAGCACAACCAGTGCTATCGGGGATCGCGCCGAAGTGCGTGAGCGCAGCACCTTTATTTTTGTTGAAAAAGGTAAAGAAAAACAAGGAGCCGTGATTGATATGTGGTTTGCTCCGAGAGTTAAATAACAAATTCGTTTTCATGAAATGAGTTAAAATCAAGGAACGGCGCCTGAGGAATCTGGCGCCGTTTATATTTTGACATACCCTTGGTCCGAGCATTGACCTTGTTTTTTGGGAGTCCATACTGGTTTCAAAATTTAAAGGAGGATTTCTATGCCTATGCGTTCCTTGGCTCCCTGGAGTGGTCGTCGTTTACCGACCTCAGATATCTTCAATCAGTTTGAAGAGTTCATTAATGAATTTGATCGCAGCTTCTCTCCGGGCTTTGCGGCTCGTTCTGAGTTTGAATATACTCCCGCCCTCGATTTGGAGGAAAATGACAACGCCTATATGATCTATGCGGATCTTCCAGGCATGAAGAAGAGCGATATTAAGCTCGACTTTAATAACAATGTTTTGACGATTTCTGGAGAGCGTCTTCGCGAAACCAAAGGTGAAGGGAAGTTCACGGAAAGAGTTTACGGGAAGTTCCAAAGAAATCTGTCCCTTCCTTCTCAGGTGAACGCGGATAAGATCCAGGCTCACTTTGAGGATGGTGTCTTAGAGATCACCGTGCCCAAGGCAGAGGGCGCGCGCAGTCATTCTATCAAGATTATGTAGAGACAAGGTTTTTCCTTGATCCCGGAAACCCATGTGTTTGAATAAGCACATGGGTACTCTATTACGAAATATTTCAACGCTTTTGACATTGCAAGGGGCGGCTCGCAAAGAGGGGCGCCAGATCACAGAACAGGATCTCGGGATTCTTTCTCAGGCCGCTGTATTGATTGAGAAGGATCGGATTGCCTGGATAGGACCTCAAAAAAAACTTCCCAAGGAGCTGGCTAAGAAAAATCATCGCGAACTGGATTTGAAGGGGTGTACGGTTTTGCCCGGTTTCGTAGAGTGCCATACGCATTTGATTTTTGCTGGAGATCGTGCGGCGGAATTTGAAATGCGCAACCAAGGGGTCAGTTATCAGGAGATCGCGGCCCGTGGAGGCGGAATTCTTTCTACGATGAAGAAAACCCGCGCGGCCTCTTTGGCGGATCTTGTGCGGTGGGGGCAAGAAAGAGCAAATCACTTTCTTTCTCAAGGTGTGACCACGTTAGAAATCAAATCAGGTTATGCGCTCAACTTGAAAGATGAGTTGAAGATGCTTCAGGCGGCACAGAAAATTCAAGGTGTGCGAACGGTGTCTACATTTTTAGGCGCTCATGCGCTTCCTCCGGAGTTTAAATCCTATGAAGAGTATTTGCAGTTTCTGGCCCAAGAAGTTTTGCCAGAGGTGAAGAAAAAGAAGCTGGCTCAGCGCGTGGATATTTTTATTGAAAAAGGATTTTTCCCTCCCGAGGCCTCAGAGGTTTATTTACGTCGAGCTCAAGAATTGGGCTTTGAGGTTCTGATTCATGCAGATCAGTTGTCCTTAAGCGGTGGCAGTGATGTGGCCGTCAACGTGGGGGCCTTGTCGGGGGATCATCTTCTGCAAGTCACTCAAAAAGAAATTCAGTCTTTAGCAAAGTCCGAGGTGACATGTGTTTTGTTGCCGACGGCGGATCTTTATATGAAGACAAAATATCCTTCCGCGCGCGCGATGATTGATTCGGGTGCACGAGTGGCGCTGGCGACGGATTTTAATCCGGGCAGTTCTCCGGCGCAGGATCTGAATCTTGTAGGGCTTTTGGCTCGTTTAGAGATGAAGATGAGTTTGCCAGAAGTCATCGGCGCTTACACTGTAGGGGCGGCTCATGCTTTGAACTTGCAGAATGAAGTCGGTTCTTTAGAGGTTGGCAAGTCTGCTGATATTTTGTGCACTGAGAAGGACTGGCAGACCTTGTTCTATAGTGTGGGAGAGTCCACCAAGAAGGTGGTTTTCTCGAGAGGGAAGAAGGTTTTTAACAATCTAAAATAATCTGATGCGTCAGAAAATTTAAGATTCTTAAAATTTCCTTTGAACTATGACCTCATTTCTTTCTAGTCTTGAGCTGTGTCTGTTCCGGGGGGAGTAACAACATGAGATCGTCTTATACCACTTTAATGCAGTCGAAGTATTTTAATCCTGCGTTTAACAGTGCCATCTTTGATGGTCCCGTGCGCATCTACTTTGCCCAGTTCCATGAAGCTTTGGCTTTGAAAATCTACTTCCTGATCCAACAGAAGTTAGCGGCAGAAACGGCGAAAGCGAAGGAAGCTTCTAAAGCGTCGGGTGCGAATATTTTGGTGATGGTCTATCCTACGGCGGATAGTTTCTTACTTTCCTTTGACGGTCGTGAAAGCAAATCAAGTCCTTTGGAAGTCGAAAAGTGGCATGAAGACGTCGTGATTGGCTTGCGAGGTCCTGTTGAGGATGAAAACCTGGATCTTTTGATAGAGACTTTACGTCTCACAATGGATACTTGGCGTCCAGCTCCGATGGAGCTCTCTTCCGCTCCTGCTGAACTATGATATACTTCAGATATGAATAAAAAGGGTCAGATTGTGGTGGAGTATGTGCTCCTCCTCGTCATTGCCGTCAGTTTATCTGCATTTCTTGTCAGTCAGTTGGTCAGCCGAAACCCTGACGAGCCGGGCATTCTTGTCGCCAAATGGCACTCGATAATGAAAGTCATCGGCGACGACCTTCCAGATCGCCGCAAATAGGTACGACCTTACAGAAAAGGATTTCCCCTTTTTTGAATTTCCTCTTCAATAGCAAGCTGCATTTTTTCTTGGATGTCTTGAGCAATATCATGCACAAGTTCTGAGTCATCCACCGCCGAAGCTTTGTAGGGAAGATAGATCGGTTCCAAAAAGCGAATGCGCCACTTGGCCGGTAAAGGGATGATGTTCAGAGGCAGGGGAATCACGGAGCCCTTTAAGAACTTCGTGAATTTCAATTTTTTCAAATTGATGTGAGTTTCTTCCGCTCCCAAGATCACCACGGGCACGATGGGGCACTGAGTTTCTAAAGCCATGCGGACAAAACCGCGTTTGAACTCTTGCAACTGATAACGCTCCGTCGTGGGTTTGAAGTTACCTTGTTCGCCCTCGGGAAATAAGACAATGGCATTTCCTTTTTTAAGAGCATTGACGCCATTTTCATAGGTCGCCTCTGTGAATCCCATTTTGTGGGCCGGGATCGCGGTGGTTTCAGTCAAAAACCAAAAATGGTGAGTGAGGACGCGGGGAACTCGTTTGGCCTCTTGTTGAACGATGTGCCCTAAAAGAAAGGCGTCAAAACCTGTGTAGCCGGAGTGGTTGGGGGCAATTATGACCGCACCACGGCGCGGAATGTTTTCAACACCCTCGATTTCCATGCGAAAGTATTTACGAAGGATTTCTAAAAGAAAACGGGGCAGAACTCGAAAAATCAATGTGTCTCGGTCAAGGTTCCGAAGGCCAAATATTTTTTCATTGGGTTTCTGCAAGAAATTCTTCATGATTAATACTAGTTACCCATCGACCGGAGAGTGTTTAATGTCTTCTTCTTTTATCATGGCTATTGACCAAGGTACAACCAGCTCGAGAACCTGCATCATCAATCAAGCCGGAGGTCTTGTCGCAGAAGCGCGTGAGACATTCAAGCAGATTTTTCCGAAACCAGGCTGGGTGGAGCATGATCCCGAAGATATCTGGTACTCCACCCAGAGGTCGATGCGTATGGCTTTGGAGAAGGCGGGGATTAAGGGATCGCAGATTCAGGCGATTGGCATCACCAATCAGCGCGAAACGGTGATGGTGTGGGACTCCAAATCCGGTAAGGCGATTTATAATGCCATCGTTTGGCAATGCCGTCGGACTCAAGATTTGTGTGAAAAGCTTAAGAAAGCAAAGAAAGAAAAGCAAATCACTGCGAAAACGGGTTTAGTTCTAGATCCCTATTTTTCTGCAAGTAAGATTCAATGGATTTTAAAACATGTGCCCCAAGCCATGAAGAGGGCTCGAGCGGGAGAACTTCTGGCCGGAACTGTCGATACATTTTTGTTATGGAAACTGACCGGGGGCCATTCTCACAAAACGGATGTGAGTAACGCGTCCCGAACGATGCTGATGAACATTCACACGGGATGGTGGGATGAAGAGCTGATGAAGCTCTTTGGGGTTCCCGATCGAATCCTGCCAGAGATCTGCCCCTCCAATGCAGAGTTTGGCCGAACGGCAGGGCTTGGCTTCATGCCCGATGGAATTCCCATCACGGGCATGATTGGCGATCAACAGGCGGCGCTTTTTGGTCAGACTTGTTATGAAGTTGGCGAATCGAAGTGTACGTTTGGAACGGGCAGTTTTCTTTTGTTAAATACCGGCAAGAAAGCGGTTAAGTCGAAGAATAAACTTCTGACGACGATTGCCTGGAAGTTAAAGAACGAAGAAATGACTTACGCACTCGAGGGCGGAGCTTTTGTTTGTGGAGCCGCTGTTCAGTGGTTGCGTGATGGTTTGGGTCTTTTTCAGCACTCTGCGGACGTGGAGGCCCTGGCAAAAACAGTGCAGAGTTCCGAGGGCGTCGAGTTTGTTCCTGCATTGACAGGGTTAGGAGCCCCTCACTGGAAGCCAGAGGCGCGTGGTGTGATTTGTGGTCTAACGCGAGGATCTACCAAAGCTCATATCGCCAGAGCGACTTTGGAAGCCATGGCATTGCAAAACGTGGATATCTTAGTGACAATGCAAAAAGACTTGGGGAAAAAATTAAAAGGGATCAAGGTTGATGGTGGTGCTGCTGCCAATGATTTGTTGATGCAACTGCAGGCGGATTATTGTGGCGTCAATGTGGTTCGCCCCCAAAACCTGGAAACGACGGCCTTGGGGGCTGCATTCATGGCCGGATTGGGCTCGGGTTTTTGGAAGGACCTTAAAGAAATCAAGCGTGTTTGGAAGGTAAACAAAGAATTCAAAGTGAAAATGACTCTGAAGGATCGCAAAACCAGAATGATTCGTTGGCAAGAGGCCCTGGAAAGAGTTTAGAGAATGGCAGCTCCTGAAAAAGAACAAGTCATTTTTAAAAAAGTCGCGATGTCTGAAAAGAAAATGCTTTTCCGTGAAGTAGCTGACGATAAATTGCAGCTTGCCATTCGCGGAACCGAGCAAGAAGGTCTGTTTCATTTGATCGCCGTGCAGACGGAAAAAGATGAGGTTCTGCTTTGTCATCACACGGCGGATTCAAAAGGTGTGACGGTAAATCAAAAGATTTTTGTGAACTTCTCATTTAAGACCGAAAAATATTTTTTTCAAACGGAGCTCAGCTTTCAATCGGGCTGGGCCGTGATCAGAACGGACGTGGACCTTTTTCAATTACAGCGCAGAGCTAACGCTCGCATTGATATTCCCGCTAAGTACGATGCGATGTTCATTTTGATGAAACACGGTGGGAAGTCTTATTTTCTGGATTGTTGGGTCAAAGATGTCAGTGCTGGCGGCTTTAAGTTAGAACTTCCTCACGCGGAACCAGATCTTAAAGTCGGCGACAAAGTCCGGGGAACTTTGCGTTTGGGAGCTCGTCGTCCGATGGAGTTTGAAGTTGAAGTTCGTTTCGCGCAAAAAAAAGAACACGAGGGGCGGGTACATCAAATTGCGGGCGTACAGTTTTTAAATGTCGATCAGCTTTTGGAGAATCGTCTTCTCAGTTTGATGATGGATCTGCAGCGAGAGCTGTATTTGAAGTATCGTTAATCACGTTTTTTGAATTGCTCTAACTCGCGGATCTTTTCCGTCATATTTTGAAGGCGGTCGACAAAGGACTTCAGCATACACTCAGCCCAGGTGGGAAGTTCGGACATCAGTTGTTTGAAACCGTCCTCAGAGACTTTCACTAAGACAACATCAGTGACGGCTTGGGCTGAGGCGGAGCGGGGACTGTTGGAAATAAGAGCGAATTCGCCGAAGGACTCTCCATCCACGATGTCGCAGATCGAGATGCGTTTTCCCATATTGTCTTTCGTGAAGATGTTCACCACGCCGGTTTCAACAATATAAAAATGATTTTCAATGTCGCCCTCAAAGAAAACGTAATCTCCAGGTTTATAGCTCTCTTTTTGAATCGCACTCAAAGCATCTGACACGAAAAAATCCCTTTTTAAAAAACCAATACTTAAATGATACTCAAATTCCCCCAGAAAGGTACGCCGTACCTTTTTGAAGTGCGGCGCTTCCAAAGAAAATGTGGAGTTTTTAGATAAGGCGACTCAGATCACGGACATTTTTAATGAAAGTGATCTTTTTATCTTTAGAAAGCTTCAGGTCCGCCAGATGCCTTTTGTTGGAATAAGGGATTACGAAATGTTGGAAGCCCAACTTATCGCCTTCCTTGATTCGGTTTTCAGCAAAAGAAACACCGCGCACTTCGCCGGTCAGGCCGATTTCGCCAAAGAAACAGGTCTTGGCGTCAAGATCCCGCCGTCCTTCCGTGGATAAAATGGCGGCAGCCACCGCCAGATCCGCGGCGGGTTCCACCAGCTTCAAACCGCCCACGACATTGATAAAAATGTCATTCGAAGACAAACGGACATCCAAGTGACGATCTAAAACGGCCGTTAAAAGATGCAAACGGTTCACATCGATTCCTAAAGCTGTGCGACGAGGCATCGCCATGGGGCTGGAAAGAGTGAGAGCTTGAACTTCGCATAGCAAAGGGCGAGTTCCCTCCATGGAGGCAAAAACCGCAGAGCCAATCAACTGGTCGCCACGTTCTTCAAGGAAAAGTTCTGAGGGGTTGGCAACCTCTTCAAGACCTTTGGAGTTCATTTGAAAGACGCCCAATTCATGAGCCGCACCGAAACGATTTTTCAAGGCGCGTAACAGGCGGAAGTTGTAAGAGGCATCGCCATCAAAAGAGAGCACGCAGTCCACCATGTGCTCCAAAACTTTGGGACCTGCGATGTTGCCATCTTTGGTGACGTGACCAATAAGAATGACGGTGATGCCTTCTTGTTTTGCCAGTCCCATCAGATGGCCGGCACATTCGCGCACTTGAGAAACGGAACCGGGAGCTGCCTGTAAATCCGGCAAGAACATCGTTTGAATCGAATCCACCACCAGAACTTCGGGCTTTTTAAAGCGCGCCAGCTCCATGATGCTATGAAGATTGCTTTCACAGCCAATCTCAATCAGCGGGGAGCGAATACCCAAACGGTGAGCACGAGACCCAGTTTGGGAAACGCTTTCCTCTCCCGAAATATAAAGAACCTTGTGCTTATGCTTCGCTAAACCACCGGCCATTTGCAGTAAAAGAGTAGACTTTCCGATCCCGGGAGAGCCCCCTAGCAGAACGAAACTGCCGCGGGCCAAGCCACCCCCTAAAACACGGTTGAGTTCTTCATAGTCCGTGTCAAAGCGATCTAATTTCACCTCTTCAAGGCTTTGGTCTAGGGAGACGGGCTTCGTTGAAGGAGAGCCTTTCTCAGGGCTTCCGGTAGACCATCCGCGAGTTTTAACCTCCGGCAGCTGCAATTCTTCAACAAATGAGTTCCACGCACCGCAGTCTGTGCATTTTCCTTCCCACCTAGGTCTTTGGGCTCCACAATTTTGACAGGTATAGATCGTTTTCGTCTTCGATTTTGCCATAGATATTCGGTATCATTATTGGATGAGAGATACAAGGATTGTACATATGAAGAACGCACTGAAGTGCATCGTGATTTCTTTGTTGATGAGCCCCATGGCCGGAGCTCAGACAGCTAAAAATGACCTAGAGTCTTTTAAAAAGGCTCTCGCAGATTTTCGGGAGTCGAAATACGAACAGACGATCCCGGCTTTGCAGGAAATTCTGAAAGAGAAAACGTCTTTGGAAGAATATGCGCGTTTTTATTTGGCGCAATCTTTCATGAAAACCAGTAAATGGGACCAAGCCGAGACCGAACTAAAAAAGATTCTCGATCTTTCACCCAACGTAAAGATGTCCATTGAGGCGTCCAATCTTTTGGGGCAAGTGGCTCTTGAAAAGAAGAGCTTTAAACAAGCGGACATTCACTTCAGTAAACTCGAAAAGAGAACTCGCAACACCGAAGACTATCCAGACGTGATTTACAATTTGGCTTTGGCGGAAAAAGGTTTAGGGCGTCACGGTCAAATGTGTAAGTGGCTGGTGAAGTTGTATGAGCGTTATCCGGCGTACTCTAAGGTACAAAACTGGAGCGTGGATTTAGCCGCGAACGAATTTGACGGGAAACCTTCTGACTGTCGAGTCACCACCGAAGACTTTCGCACACGCGTGCGCTATTTATTGTGGGCGGGTCTGGATCAAAAGGCCCAAGGTGAAATCAATATCATGAAGGAGAAGTTGGCAAAGACAGACAAGTATCTTGCCGACAAACTGCAGGCGCAGTTCTATATCCAAGAAGGTGAAGTCAATAAGGCTGTCGAAATTTTAAAACCCTATTACGAGGCCTATAAAAAGAACTTCGACTATCTGATTCTTTTTGCTTCCGCTTCAGCGCGAGCAGGGGAAAGTCAGTTGGCGGTTGGATCTTACTATTCAGCTTATAAGCTGAGTCCTCGCTCTAAAACGGGCCGTCAGGCACTCTATCAGTCCGCCTTCTTGAGCTATCAATTCCAAGACTATGATGGAGCGGCAAGACGTTTTCAGGAGTTCATGAAAGTCTATCCGAACTCTGGCTTGAATAGAGATGCTCAATGGCACTTGTCCTGGCTGAAATATCTAAAAGGGGACTATCAGGGGGCTTATAAAGATTTTGCTTCTTTAAACAATCAAAAGCGCAAAAACAAAAAAGCCTGGAAGTCATTTCCGCAAGACCGTGTGACTTATTGGATGGCGATGAGTCTTTTCCGTCAGGGGAAGGTAGAGCAGGCCAAACCGATGATGGAGAGTCTCGCAAAAGATTCCTTGATGGGTTATTACTCGATCGTGGCGCAGGCTCGACTTAAGAAAATGGAAGAGATCAAAGTTCCAAAATTGGCCTTAACCGCGCTTCCCACACAGCCGCGTGTGATCTCGCGTTTTTCTGCCAGTGAATTCCTGATGCCTGTGTCTCAAGAAGACTATCGTGGTGATGAAAGTGAATCGGAAGAAAATTTGATTCTGACTCAATACTCTGCCGATGATGAAAGAGGAGAAAGTGAAGAGGCTGAATCTTCGGACAATCCCGACATGAAGTCCGTGGATGTGGCCGCGTCTGCCGATGAGGTCCCAGATTCTTCAGAAGAAAAAGTTACGACCTTCTCAAGCCCGGCGTTGATGAAGCGCTTTGAACGTGCGCGTGATATGATGATCTTGGGCGAGTACGAATGGGCGCGATGGGATCTTTATGATATTGAAAGAAAAACCTCCAATCGCGAACACTTGCGCACCTTGATGGGCGAGTACAATACGGCCGGCCATTTCAATCGGTCTTCTTATATTGCGCAAATCAACTTTGGCGGACAGCGTGCCGCCCACGGCGTGGAGGGGATCCGCTATCTGTGGGAGTTTGCATACCCCAGAGCGTATTCTGAGTATGTTGAAAAGTTCACAAAAAAATTCACAGTGCCTGAAGAGCTCGTGTGGGGAATCATGCGTGCCGAGACTCACTATCGTCGCGACGCCATTTCTCCGGTAGGGGCTTTGGGGTTGATGCAGGTGATGCCGTTTACGGGTCACAAGCTAGCGACCCTGTTGGGAGAGAAAGAATTTAAAGCACCGATGCTTTTACAGCCTGAAACTTCAGTGAAGTATGGTTCAAGATATCTCAAAAGACTGATGGATCGTTTTGAAAATACGATTCCTTTGGTGGCGGCAGGATACAACGCGGGACCTCATCGGGTGAAAAACTGGCTGGTCAGTTTTGGAAATCTTGAAACGGACGAGTTCATTGAACATATTCCGTTCCTGGAAACACGCAACTATGTGAAGCGCGTGGTTTCAAACGCCTATGTGTATTCACAATTGTACGGCAACAAAAAAGATCTTTTCCCTTACCTTGCGGAAGCTGTTCCTGTGAAAGTGAACACGGAGATCGCGGGAAAAGAAAATTGGGATGACATTTGAGAGAGAACGCGTTTCGTTTTGTCCTAAAAAAAATATTTGAAATCATAGCGTCGCTGGGGGTCCTTGCGGCGCTTACGTTTTTTATGCTAAAGGCCCTTCCGGGAGGTCCTTTCGATGAGGATTTGGCATTAAATCCTTTGGTTAAAGAAAAACTTCTGGAGCACTGGCAGGTTCAGAGCTCGTGGAGCTCCCAGGCCCTGTCCTATATCAAAGCTTTAGTGCAGGGGGATCTCGGGGTTTCGATGATTCGCCCGGATCGAGCCGTGAGCGAGATTATTCTTCAGGGGCTTCGTAACACATTGATGCTGAATGGAGTTTCGTTAGCCTTTATTGTTTTAGGGTCGCTCCTAGTGTCGGTTTTAGCGGTTCGCTATCGAAACACTTGGATTGAACAGGTGATTGACCAGACGGTCCTGGCATTCTTGTCTTTGCCCAGCCTTTTTTGGGGTCCACTGTTAATCTATATTTTTGGATTTTATTGGGATCTGCTGCCGGTGGCGTTTCTCTCCGGTCCACGCCATTATATTCTTCCGCTTTTAACCTTGTCGTTGCGTCCTTTGGCGACCTTGGTTCGTTTGCTTAAAAATTCTTTAAACGAAAACTACAATCAAGATTACGTTCGCACCGCAAGGGCCAAAGGGGTGGGGAGCTGGCAAATTCTCTTTCATCATGTGCTGAAGAACTCGTTAATTCCTTTTTTAAGTTATTTGGGGCCATTGATGGTTTCATTGCTCTCAGGCTCATTCTTGGTGGAAGTTCTATTTGCTGTCCCTGGATTAGGGACAGAGTTTATTTCTGCGATCAATGACCGGGACTATACACTGATCATGGGGCTCACTCTGTTTTATGGAACGCTTTTGATTTTGGTAAACTCGCTGATTGATTTGCTGTTGAAGTGGGTGGACCCCAGATTGCGGGAGGCCGCGTGAAGAAGTTCTTCTTTATCTTCGCGGTGATTTTTTTGTCGGTGTTGTTCGTCGGCATCGTATTTTATCCGTGGTTGGGATGGGGGACGGGGCTGGAACAGAATGTGGAATCCATCTTGATGCCCCCCGGAAAAGAACACTGGTTCGGAACGGACTCTTTAGGGCGCGATATTTTTACTCGCGTGCTTCTGGGCGGGAGGATTTCTTTATTCGTGGGACTGCTCTGCTCGATCTTGTCTTTTCTTTTCGGTTTTACCTATGGAGCTTTAGCGGGATGGTTTGAGGGAGTGACGGATCGAGTGTTAATGAGACTCTGCGATATTCTTATGGCGATTCCCAGTTTTATTTTGGTGTCCATCTTGTGTATGTCTTTGCAGTTGGTTTTACCTTTCGAAGATGTCTTTACCAAGGCATTGGTCAGTTTATGTTTTGGAATATCGGCGACGCACTGGATGAGTTTGGCTAGAGTGACTCGGGGAATGGTGCTTGAAATCAGAAGGAAGCCTTTTGTGGAAGCCGCCGTCGCCTTGGGGGGAACGCGGGTTCACATCATGCTTCGTCATATCCTTCCCAATATGTTGGGCACGTTATTGATTTTGATGGCGATGCAGATTCCTACCAATATTTTGTATGAAAGTTTCATGAGTTTTGTGGGACTGGGAATTCATCCCCCTTATACCAGTTGGGGGATTTTGGTTCGCGAAGGATGGAAAACTCTTTCGAGCTTTCCACATTTGATTCTATTTCCTTCATTGATTCTTTTTTTAACGGTGTGGAGCTTTCACATCGTGTTGGATCATGTGAAAGCAAAGCTGAAAATGTAGTGCTTTAAAATTATTGAGCACACTGTCTTGCATACTGAGCCCGATGTTGCCCGGCGGGGTGAGTGGCATCCGCTGAGAGTGAATTGAGGAATCTTTGAATGTTCTGTAAAACGTATCCGTTTAAAAGTCCTAGATCTTTCATTGTTCGCACGGCCATACAGTCGGCATCAAACTCAGATGTCAGTGGCAGGGTGTTGCCATAGTGATGGCTCACAACATGGCCTTGGCGATGGTGAGAACACTCATGGGCCACGATGAACTGCTGCACGTCTTGAGGATATTGTCCCATCATTTGCGGGTGAAGAAGAATGGTCGGCAGGCCATTGGCGATGGTGCTTTCCGCAGCCTGGCGAAGAGCCATGGTTTGCTGGATTCTCACGGGCTGATTATTAACGTCCCAGCACTCATCCATCCCCACATAAGCCAAACTGTGAAGACCTGTAAACAAAATAGCCAGTCCTATAAAAAAGCGCATGAAAACTCCTTAAATTGTAGGAAAAATCCGTGATTTAAGGAGCTAGCAATTTGAATACCAAAACTAAACTAGAGTTTTGTAGGCGCTTGCCAGCCACCAAAAGTGGTCTCTAGGAACTCAGCACAGGAGATCGTCAGATGGTCTTTCATGTGACGAGCCACGATTTGAACTCCCAAAGGAAGACCTTCGGAATTCAACCCCATGGGGGCCACTGTCGCGGGGTGCCCTGTGGTCGTGAAAAAACCGGCATAGATAAAGTCAAACGGCGACCAAATCGGAGCACGGTGTTTGGGAGCCACACGCGGATGCGGAGGCAAAATCAAAATGCCTTCTTCCCCCAGTTTTTCATCAAGATCCGCTTTCATTTTTTGTAAAGCCCGCATTTCTTCGCTGAAGTCGGTTTTGCCGTTATCAAAAATCTCTCCCAACGAAACGATCAGGTTGGGAAGGGTGTAATCCCCTTTGCCCAAAGCCACCTTGAGCAGTTCCTTGCCGATAGAAAGGTGCTGGGTGGGCCCCATCAAAGTTTCATAAAGATTTTTATTTTTAGAGACCTTCAAAGCGGCAAACCAAAGTTCAGTGCCTCTGACAAAAAAGCGAGGATCCAGTTCTTCAACCTGGGCGCCGAGTTCCTCAAAAAGTTTTCCGCAGTTACGCACCACTTGCGCCATCTCGTCATCGGTTTGACGGGCCCGATGAAAAATAGGTGACGGGCAGATCAGAACTTTGCGCCCGGCCCATTCTTGGGTGAGGTCCTCAAGTTGAGGATTCTGAAGAGTCTCTTGATCGTAACCATCAGCGCCCATCAAAATCTTCAGCATTGGGTAAAGGTCCGTGGCTTTGCGGGCCATCGGTCCCATGGACGTATACGGATATTTGACGCCTTTCAGATTTTTGAATTCTTCTTGGGCATAGGGAAAATGGCCGGTGAGAGGTAAAAGATAACGGGAAGGCTTGTGACCAAAGACGCCGCAAAAAAAGGCTGGCATACGGATGCTGCCTCCGATGTCGCTTCCTAATCCCATGGGAGTCGCTCCGGCTCCCAGAAGGGCCCCTTCGCCGCCGCTGCTGCCGCCGCAGGTGCGGCCCAAGTCGTAAGGATTGTTGGTGCGCCCATAGACGGGGTTGAAAGATTCAAACCAAAAACCCAGTTCAGGAACATTGGTCGTTCCCATGGGGATGGCGCCCGCCTTTTTCATTCGCGCGACCACGGTCGCATCCCAAGACATCACGTCATTTTTGTGATGAATGCTGCCTCCAGTTCTTTTCATTCCGTCATAAGCAAACATTTCTTTGACAGTAAAGGGAACGCCGAAGAGGGGGGGGAGAGTCGAGTTGTCTTTGGAGAGTTGTTCGGTTTGTTCTTGTGCCAATTTTCTGGCACGGACGAAGTCGTCTTCGACCATGGCATTGAGGGGGGGATTGACCTGTTCAATGCGCTCAATATGAGCTTCCAGAACCTCGCTGGGAGAAATTTCTTTCTTCGAGATTTTTGCCGCAAGTTCAAGACCGGAAAGTTTTAACAACTCATTCATAAAATTAAAAAGGGAGCTTGAGGCTCCCTTCTCCTTAAACGTTGAATCTAAAGAACAAAATGTCGCCGTCTTTGACGACGTATTCTTTTCCTTCAAGACGGTATTTGCCCGCTTCTTTCACCGCTTGTTCTGACTTGTAAGAGAACAAGTCTTCACAATGGTAAGTTTCAGCACGGATGAAACCTTTTTCGAAATCCGTATGGATCACGCCCGCAGCCTGAGGAGCTTTGGTGCCGGCGCGAATCGTCCATGCACGCACTTCTTTTTCACCCGCTGTGAAGTAAGTCTGTAGGCCCAAAAGTTTATAAGCTTCACGAATCAAACGATTGAGGCCTGGTTCCTCCGCGCCCATCGCATCGAGGAAGTCTTTACGCTCTTCAGGTGGAAGGAGAGAAATCTCAGCCTCCATCGCAGAACAAATTAAAATAGTGTTATTGTTTTCTTCCGCAGCGCGAGCTTCAACTGCTTTAGTCCAATCGTTTCCACCAGCCGCGAAATCCGTGTCAGACACGTTCATCGCATACAACACCGGCTTCGCGGTTAATAGATGCATATCACGCAAGAACGGAGCCTCGAGGTCATCCAAAGCAACCGAGCGGGCAGGAAGACCTTTACCCAAAGCTTCTTTCACTTTCTTTGTGACTTCGGCTTCCATTTTCAATTTTTTATCAGTGGTGTTCTTGGCCATCTTTTCGATGCGCGCATATTTTTTATCAACGGAATCCAAGTCCGCCAAAAGAAGCTCGGTATTGATAACTTCGATGTCGCGGATCGGATCTACGCTGCCAGAAACGTGCACGATATTTGGATCGTCAAAACAACGAACCACATGAACGATCGCATCAGTTTGACGGATGTGAGAAAGAAATTGGTTCCCCAGGCCTTCCCCTTGAGAAGCGCCTTTAACGATTCCTGCAATGTCCACGAACTCCATCGTCGTGGGAATCACTTTCTGAGGTTTAATAAACTGAGTGATTTTATCCATGCGCGGATCCGGAACAGTCACCACGCCCACGTTCGGATCAATAGTACAAAAAGGATAATTGGCTGCTTCGGCCTTTGCTGAAGTCAGAGCATTAAAAAGCGTACTCTTACCCACATTCGGTAAACCTACGATACCCACCTGAAGTGCCATCAAAAACCCCTTAGAAAATAATCAATATTTATTCCCGGGAATGTAGCCTAAGTATTGAATTTTGTCGAAGCTTTTTGGACCCCATCGAGGATGATGCTTTCAACGGCATCAAGGCCTCGGTTGAGGAAATCCGGCATCTGGTTGAATTCCTCTTTGGTGAATTTACCCAAGACGTAGTCGGCAACAGGGATGTTGGGGTTTTCAGGGCGTCCTACGCCGAGTTTGAGGCGAATATAGTCTGGGGTTCCCATGAGACCCGAGATACTCTTGATTCCATTATGGCCGCCATGGCCCCGGTTTTTATGAATCTTCATCTGATTGAAGGGTTGGTCGATATCGTCATGAATCACGATCAGATGATCTAGAGGGATTTTATAAAATCCCATGAGGGGCTGAACGGACTCCCCCGAGAGGTTCATGTAGGTCTGAGGCTTGCAAAAAATCAGCTGATGATCACGCCACTTTACTTGAGCGACTTCGGCTTTAAATTGATTTTTTATGGTTGGATTTCCGAGGCCTTGAAGAAAATAGTCCACCGCCATAAAGCCGATGTTATGACGAGTGAGTCTGTATTCGCCACCAGGATTTCCAAGTCCAACAATCAACCACATAGATGCCTCTTAATGAACAAAGGCAGCTCGAGTGAGCTGCCTTTGAGATTTTCTGAATTGAAGTTCAGAAGCGCAAGCGAATTTATTATTTTTTCGCAGGAGCTTTTGCTGCAGCCGGAGCCGCTGCTTTTGCTGCTGCAGGTGCTGCCGCCGGAGCTGCCGCTACTGCTGCTGGAGCCGCTGCAACTTCTTCTTCTTGAGCGTTAACAACCGCGATAGTTTGTTCTGCGCCAGAAAGGATTTTTACAGAGCCAGCCACCGTCAAGTCAGAAACGTGAAGAGCATCACCTACGGCCAAGTTAGAAACGTCAGCAGTGAAGAACTCAGGGATTTCTGTAGGCAAGCACTCAACTTCAACGGAACGAAGAACAACGTTCAACAAACCGCCTTCAGAAAGACCGATAGGTCGGCCTTCAAGACGAACTTCAACGTTAACGCGAACAGCTTTTTTCAGATCCAAAGCGAAAAAGTCAACGTGTTGAGGACGACGAGAAAGAGGGTGAACGTCAACGTGTTTGACCAAAACAACGATACCGTTGGCGTTCTTCTCAGTGCTTTTCAAAGTGAAAAGAGCATTTTCATAAGCGCGAGTGTTAAATTTTACGATTTCTTTTTCACCAACAGATACGTTGATAGGCTCAACAGCTCCGTAGATAACTGCAGGCACGTTGCGAGAGTTGCGAAGTGCGCGGCTGTTGTGTTTACCGATTTGGCGAGGTTCAACTGTTAGGTCGATTCTGCTTTTCATGTTTTCTTCCTTCTAGTCCAATAGAGGATGTTAATAATATCTCCCTTTTCGAGGGAGGCTTTGTTTAATCAAAAAGACTGCTTACCGAGTCGTTTCCGTGGATTCGTTTGATTGCTTCTGCCAACACCGGGGCGACAGAAATAACTTCGATTTTTCCACAATTTTTCGCCGCTTCAGTTAGCGGAATCGTGTCAGTGACCCATACTTTTTCAATAGGGCTTTCTTTCAGGCGACTGATCGCAGGACCGGATAAAACCGGGTGGGTTGCAACGGCGAACACCCTTTTTGCCCCATTTTTCAAGAGGCTGTCAACTGCTTGTGTAAGAGTTCCAGCCGTATCGATCATATCATCGACGATGACCGCCGTTTTACCAGCGACGTCCCCGATCAGATGCAGGGCTTTGGCCTCATTAGGGCCAGAACGGCGCTTATCGATAATGGCGATAGAGGCTTCAATGCGTTTAGCAAAGGCTCGGGTTCTTTCCACTCCGCCCGCGTCTGGACTCACTGCAACAAATTCAGACCCTTGCCCATAGGCTTCACGCCAGGCGCGGGCCAGGGTGGGGATAGCAAATAAGTGATCCACGGGGACATTGAAAAATCCTTGGATTTGAGCGGCATGAAGGTCCACAGAGACCACGCGGTCCGCTCCGGCAGTGGTGATCAGGTCCGCCATCAATTTTGCAGAGATGGGGGCTCGAGGAGCCACCTTACGATCCTGACGGGCATACCCGTAATAGGGAATCACGGCCGTGATGGAGGCGGCTGAGGCCCGGCGAAGGGCATCGAGCATCACAAAAAGCTCCATGTAGTTTTGGTTCACGGGAGGACAGGTGCTTTGTACAACAAAGACATGTTGCCCACGAACGCTTTCATGAATTTCGACTTGGATTTCCCCATCAGCAAAGCTGCTGACTTCACAGTAACCGAGCTCCACACCGGCAGCTTCGGCCACCTTTTTAGCCAGAATAGGGTTGGCATTGGCGGTAAAGATTTTTAGGCCCTTCATCACTCGTAGTCTCCTGAGTTAAAAGTGCGTTTGGGAGACCCTAGCAAGGCCCTGTTAGTTTGTCCACATTTTCGCCTGGATTTTTCTCTACTCCATTTTAAACGTCCGTTGTGAAAGGGCACAAACGTGGATCATCTTTAATCAAAGAACCGTTTGACAAAAGTCGCCATTTTCTATGGATTCACTTATATGAAAAAACAAGTACTTATTTTTAGCGTTTCAATGATGGCGTCTTTCGTAACAATGGCCTCTGACTACCAGTGCAATCTGGAAGAAAAGGCTCTCGACGTAGAGTATGCGACGGACTATGTGCTTCCTCTGACTTCCTCAGACGAAGCGAACCTTGAGATCCGACGTTCTCCGGGAGGACTGACGGCGGGTGGTATTTCTGTGAAAAATGACCGGGGTCAATTTTCCCTGATTGATCCAAGCACCAAAAAAGAGACTTTGATTCAGTTGGGCGCTGGTGAGGGGCATTTTGCGCGTTTGAGCTTTATTTCAGGCGGAGACAGCACGGACTATCTTGATATGTCGTGCGTTCGCGGTGAAATGTCTGAATCCAAAGAGCAACCGACCGGGTTTGCCTGCACAATGACGGAAACCTCTGGGGCAACGACCAAGGAAACTGTTTTTGAGATTCCTGTTGCAGCCAGCGGCCATGACTTCACTGAGCTTCCGACAACAACTTTAGCGCCGGTTTATGGCTGGGTGATGGGGTACAAAGGAAATTTTATCACTTACCTGCAAAATACAGAGACCTTTGCCGGTATGACGGTTGTGGGATCATGGGATCAACCCGTGATGTTAGGGTGGCACCCCAATGAGTCTGACGTTCAAGTGACGATTCACTGTTCTTCAAAAAAATAAAAAAAATCCCCTGCTTATTCAGAGCAGGGGATCTTGAGTTATTGAGCTGACGCTTGCAGTCGCTCTAAGAAAGCCCTTAAGGCTTGAGAGCGGTGGGAGTGTTGGCTTTTATAGCCAGAACCGATCTCGGCAAGGGTCTGGGTTTGTCCTTCTGGAACAAACACCGGGTCATAACCAAAGCCATGCAGGCCTGCGGGTTTTGAAGCGATGACTCCCTTCAATTCCCCTGTGAAAATCCATTCCTCGCCCGCGGGAGTGTAAACCACCGTGGTGCAAACGAACTTGGCGTTGCGGTTTTGTATGGGTTTTAAGGTCATCATCTTTAAAAGTTTAGCGACATTTTCGCTGTCGGAAGCTTTAGGGCCCGCATAGCGAGCTGAATGAATTCCCGGCAATCCACCTAATCCTTCTACGACAAGTCCCGCATCTTCACCAAGAACCCACACGTTGTTTTTTACAGCGCGCAAAGTTTTTGCCTTGATGCGTGCGTTTTCTTCGAAGGTTTTTCCATCTTCAGGGCGGGGAGTGAATGAAGGAAGGTCGCCTTGTGAGAAAACCTTCAGGTCGGCGATTTCGCGCAAAAGAAGTTTATATTCAGCAAGCTTTCCTTTATTTCCTGTCGCAATCCAAAGTTCCATTTAAAACCTACTTCCCCGCGATTTGGTAAATGGCCCCTACGACGGCAGCCTGATGAATGAACAATTCCTTGCAACCTTTTTCGGCCGTGTCCATCATTTTGAAAAGCTGATCTCGAGTGAAAGGCAGGTGCTCCGCCGTTCCTTGAACTTCGACGAATTGCCCCTTGTCAGTCATCACAAAGTTCATGTCCGTGCCGATGGCAGAGTCTTCGTCGTAATTTAAATCCAATAAAATATTTCCTTCATGCAAACCCACGCTGATCGCAGAAACATAGTTGATCAAAGGGTTGGCTTTAATTTCACTCACATCAGCCAGCTTCTTCAGCGCCAATGCCAAAGCAACAAATCCCCCGGTCACAGACGCCGTACGAGTTCCCCCATCGGCATTCAAAACGTCGCAGTCGACGATGATCTGTTTTTCGCCAAGAAGTTTAAGATCCACGGCCGCCCGCAAAGAGCGTCCGATCAAGCGAGAGATTTCTTGAGTGCGCCCACTGTTCATGGCCTTGTCGCGTTTGATACGCGTGTGCGTCGAACGGGGAAGCATACCGTATTCGGCAGTCACCCAACCAGCACCGGTTCCGACAAGCCATTGCGGTGCTTTGGGTTCATAGGTGGCAGTGCAAAGAACTTTGGTTTTTCCAAATTCTACAAGCGCGGAGCCTTCGGCATACTCAGACACATGAGGGGTGATTTTAATGTCTCGTAGTTGATCGAAAAGACGGCCGTCAGCGCGCATAGAATTTCCTCCAGAAGGGATTGGTTGTTCTGGTCAGAGGAAGTTGAAGACCTTCTCTGGCTCGATACAGCCATCTGTTTGATAGAGGCTAATCTAATGTTTTTGCAGTGTGATTGTCCATCTTTTCTTTGTAGGAGAGGAGTGCGCTGTAGATTTTTTGAGCAAGATCGTTTTGATATTCTGAGTTGAGCAGGCGCTTGGCTTCGCGGGGATTTGTGAGGAATCCTATTTCAATCAAGACCGATGGCATCGAAGTTTTTGAGATCACATAGAACGGAGCTTGTTTGATGGTGGCCTGAGAAGCCGTCTCATCATTGCTCCACACTTGAGTCAGAGTTTGAGTCAGGCGTAAACTGCTGGTCATGCGATTTTGGCGTTGCAGGTCTTCGACGATGGCGGCGATATCACCTTTTTTGGAAAGTTCATCACCGCCCGAGATGCTATGCAGTTCTTGGCTGTTGAGAATCATCTGATTCTCCTGGCTTGCAAGATAAAGACTTTCCTCGTCGGGGGGAAGATTGTTTTGAAAAAAGAATTCAACACCTTTGGCGCGCTGATCAGAGGCGGCATTCGCATGAAGGCTGACAAACAGATCGGCTTTGGCGTCTTCGGCCATTTTTACACGTGAGGGAAGGCTGATGTTTTTATCCTGAATCCGCGTCAAAGAGACTTTAAATTGTGTATCTTGTTCGAGCAGAGTTTTGAGGCGTTGAGCGACCTTTAAAACTAGATCAGCTTCTTTCGCCGGGCCATGAACAGCACCGGTATCCACACCACCGTGTCCGGGGTCGAGCATGATATGCAGGGCAGAGGCGGGAAAGCTCCACAAGAAGGCACTAGCAGCAACGATCTGTTTGAGTTGGCAGAAGTTCATTATTTAAGGGTAGAAACCCCTCAGGATCTTGTCCAGTCCAGCAGTTCAGGCGAGCTCTTGTGAAAGAACAAGCTAGACAAGAAGCTAGTTGCTACACTCGTAGACGGCACGCACCCAGATTCCGTTGCAAGGACTCACCAAAGACCATGAAACGCCTCCATTGGCGCCGACGGACGTTCCCCCATTAAAGGGCGTTTCGTTAGGGCCGAGCGCCCCCCAGTCTGAATCACTCCCACAGGCAATGGCTTTGGAGAGATAACCAACACATCCCGCCGAAGGATATCCATTGTCACAGTCTCCCGTGGTCCAATTATAAATGTTCTGCCCAGTGATCTGTGTTGAGTAAGAGGCATTGGAATAGGCACAAACAGTTCTGCGAGTCGCTGAATTGATGGCCTGCCAAGAAGCGCCATCACAGAACTCCATTTTTTTCGAGGTGCTGTTGTAACGAGTGGCACCACTGTTGGCGGCACTACACGCCACGCCAGAGTTTCCAATGCGGACCTCTCCATTTACTTCCAAACTGCTGACGGGGGTGCTTGTGCCGACACCGACATTTCCTCCCGAGACAGCCAAGGGACTGCTTCCTAAAGCGGTGCTGCCGGTCCAGACGGGGATGTAGTTTGTTGTTCCGCTGCCGGAGCTGGCGGAGGTTGAACCTCCGGTGGCTTCCCAAAAAATGGTCCAGGAATTATTTGAGGACGTTGAGTAGTTCACGGTAAAACCATCTGCGTCCATTGACACGTAACTAGCTTGTATTGTGATAGCCACGGCATCGGCGGCACTGCAGGCAATGACTCGGTCTGTATACATCAGATTACGAGCTGCGGGAGTGTTCGCATAAGCGTAGTAGGTCATCTGTGAGGTCTCTGTCATAGAGCCGATACAGACGTTCGTGGATACGCCGGGCATCGTACCTGTTCGATTGTTCTGAACCCAAAGGCGCACATGGGTGGGTTTGAAACCCAGTCCCGTTACGGAGTAGTTACCACTTGAGGCGGGAGCGGTGTAGCTCCCCATTTTAATTTGGACACCATACGCAGTCGCCGTCGCCGCCGTTGTCTGAACAGTGCCATCGGGGAACTTGAGTCCACCGGTTGTAGACTCAATGACTCCCGACACTGTGAGTTTTTGCCCCGGTGTGTTCGTGCCAATGCCGACATTACCACCAGTATAATAAACTTTTCCTGCGCCCCCATCTTGCCAGAATGTCGCACTGGCAGGAAGGCGAGCTGTGGCAATCGTGCCGCCAGTGATTTGCGAAGCGGCGATGCCGATGTTTTGACATTTGAAGGTGTCAGAAGAGGATTCATAGAACAGGCTTTGATCCGCATTGCAGGCGGCGCTCGCAAAAACACCTCCAAAGGGTGTGATCGTGGCACGAATGTCGGCGATATTTAAAAATGCCGGTGTCCACTGACTAGATTGATAGCGAAGAACTTGTCCTGCAGAACTGGGCGACGTCGATGCGACGGCGGTATTTTGAAGTTTTACGACATTGGGATTTGGGTAGCTACCACCAAGGTCTCCTCCCGCAGCGCCTCCGGGGGCAACTCCTGAAATGGTTGTGTTCGAGGCTGCGGTCAAGCGCCCTTGAGCGTCCACCGTGAATGTCGGAACTTGAGTGGCAGAGCCGTAAGCGCCGCCCGTGACTGTGGTGTTGGCAAGATTCAAAGTAACGTTCCCCGAGGAGCCTCCACCATTCAGACCTGTTCCCGCCGTGACGCCGGAAAGAGTCGCCGTACTTGTTCCAGCCTCTGTCGCCAAACGAATCCAGGCGACGCCATCGTCGCGGTAGATTTCTTTGGTGTCGATAGAGAAATAAAGGCGACCCGCCGTTCCCGCTGCAGGTTTTGAGGCGTTGGGGCCTGATTGCAAAGAAACAATATCGGTGCTGGAATTTGTTCCCGCATTCATAACAACTTTATCGACGATGCCATAACCGGCTAAGGTGGTGGGTTTGCCGCTAGTGACTTGAGCCCAAGAAATTCCGATATTGGCGCAGGTCCATGTTCCTGTCGGAGACACAAACGATAAGGATTGATTGTTCGCACAAGTGGCAGGCATTTGTGAGGCTTTTAATAATGATCCTCCATCTGAAAGATCCGCTGAAGACGGTGTCGCGTTCACCCAGGCAGAACCATTGTGTTTTAAAAAATTTCCTGACGAGGGACTGGAGATCACGAGATTGCCGCCGCTGATTTTACTGACCGTCGGGTTTGGATAGGAGCCGGAAAGATCACCTCCCGCAGCACCTCCTGGAGCGACACCTGAAATCGTCACTTGATTGGCTGCCGTCAAACGCCCTTGCGCATCGACGGTGAAGCTGGGGACTTGCGTGGCCGAGCCATAGGTGCCGCCGACGACCGACGTGTTTGCAAGGCCGATTGTTTTGGTGGAGGTTCCCGAGACGGAAATTCCCGTTCCCGCCAAAACATCAGAGATGACACCAGAGCCCCCCGCATCGACGACGCACGTAAAATTGGTGCCGTTCCAGGTAATGACTTGCCCTGGGGCACAGGCACTGGCGGGCGTTGAACTTTTTAGAACCAAATCATTCAGTGATTTGTCGGCAATCTTTTGCGCGCTGTACGCGGTGATCGAGAAAGGCACAGAGCGAATGATGTTTGCTGGCGAGATCACCTTCCAACCCGCACCATCATGGAACTGAACCTTCAATTGTCGTTCTGAGGTGGTCGTGGCAGTCCAAGTGCCGCTCCCGGCACAGTTATGAGAGACCCCATTCACAAAGATATCTGAAAGAGAAAAAATGGCATCTTCCGGGTAGAGGCGAGTGCCGCTTCCGATAGAGACGTCAAAAACACCACCGGAGTTTTGCATGTTCACCATGTCTCGCTTTTCGCGATAAAGAACACAATTGCCATCGGCAGAGGTGATTTCAAATAGGAAGCTGACGTTGTTGTACTCTAGAGGAGTCCCGTCGGATTTAAGGATGCGTCCCTGGTAGTTTAAGGACTGCGGGGAGGCCTGAGCCCATAAGCTCAATAAAAGACCCAGCGAATAGACAAGGACGTTCCGGATATTATTCATTACTCTTCTTATCGGTCAAAGAGGCGAGGCATCGAGGCCTTATCTGTTAATAAGAGGCAATTTTCATATATTCGAGACCGCTTTCGCGCTCGATCTATTGCTTTCGTCTTAAAATGAAGCAGGCCTTTTAAAAAAAATTGCGGCTCGCTTTTGCAGTGAATGAAATCTGGTTTGTTCAAACTGATATAGTGGGGGGCTTTTTGGGGGCCCACAATTGTCCGTTTCCGTCTAAATCCTCGACAGAGGTTCAGTGTTCCTGCTGGATTTAAATGATTCTGACCAAGAACTGAGCATGGCACCGCCGTTGCTTTAGTGAAGAGCAACCCCCCATGGCGGCCAGGACCCCTCCCCCCCAATCCTGGTCGCTTTTTTTTTGCCTAAAATCCTTATATGCTATGTGCTGTCCTACATCGTAAGGAGACACTCATGCAGTTAAAACCCCTAGGGATTCTTCTTTTGGCCGCTTTGTTAACTCAAACCGCGCCTCAACGTGTATATGCGCAAGTCGGAAGCGAACAGATCGAAGCTGAAGAGGCGACCGCCGATGCTGAAGCGGCGAAAGCGGAGGCCAATGAAGCTCGGAAACGAGCGGATGAAGATCGTAAGCGTCGCGATAAAATGAGATCGGAAGCACAAGCCGCGATCAATAAAGCACGTTCTCTTGAAAATGAAGCCAAGAAAGAACAAGCCGAGTCTGAGCGTGACTCCGCAAAGTTAAAAGCGGAGGCGGCAGATCATGAGCGTCAGCAAAGAGCTGCAGAAAAAGAGCAGCTCGCTGCCCAAGCGCGGATCAAAGCCGCCCAAGAAAAAACTCAGAAAGCCCTTCAGGTTCGTGATGAGGCCTTGAAGGTTCGTAAACAGGCGGAAAACAAAGCGGATGATCTTCGCGATCAAGCTAAAGATCTTGAAAAGCAGGCGAACAACGCCACTGAAGAGGGCATGAAGGCCAGCAAAGAAGCGGAAGCGGCAAAGATGGAGGCCTTAAAGGCCGAACAGAATCTTGCTAAGACAAAGCTGTTAACGCAAAAAGCGGTGGCAGAGTCTCGGGCACGTGAAGCCAAGGCGAAACAAGAAATCGCCAGAGCCGAAGCGGAAAAAGCCAAAGCTGATGCTGAGCTGTCTCGTCTGAAAGCGCAAGAAGAGCAATCCAAAGCTTTGATTGAAAAAGTGGAAGGGGAGCTGAAAGCGGCGCAATCCGCGACAAAAGAGGCGGCACAACAAGCCGATGCGGAACGCAAGAAGGTCAGTGAAATTAGATCTCAAGAAGAAAAGTCTAAGCAGGCGGCGGCCAAAGCTCGACAAGAGCTTGAAAGTCAGCGGGGCAATCTTCAAAAAGAGCAAGCATCGGCCAATCTTGAGATTGCTCGTTCCAAAAAAATCATTGCGGAAAGTGAAGCTGTGACCGCGCGCTCAGAGGCCGAACTCAAACGCCTGCGCGACGAGGCGGAAAAAGCCAAAAATGAACGCGAGCAGCTTGAAGGTCAGGTGGAGACCGCAAGAAACAAGGCGGAAGAAGCCAAGATCAAAATGGAAACTGCTCATGCTGAATCTGAAACGGAAAAGATGAAGTTGGAAGCAACGAAGATCCGTGCCGAGTCCGGCCTTCTCGAGAAAGTTCCTAAGAAGAAAAAGAAATAGTCCATAAAAAGAGTAAATGAAAAAGCCCGGTGTTCAAACCGGGCTTTTTTTTATTCTTTGCTGGAGGGCTCTTGGTGCGCACTCACTATTTGGTGAGCCGCTTGTTCATAGAAGGACTTGGACGATACGACACGGGCTGTGACGTTTGAAACCAGCGAGGCCAGCATCAGGTAAAGAATGATCTCATGAGAGTCACTCATCTCCAAAACCAAGACAAATGAAGTAAAAGGGGTGCGGGTGATTCCAGTCAGAAACGCCACCATTCCCACCATGATCATCAATTTGACATTCATGAAACCAAAAATCTGACTTAAGAATTGTCCCAGTGTCGCGCCGCTGGCTAAGGCTGGGGCGAAAATGCCGCCGATGACTCCGCCGATGTACGTGAAGAAGTTTCCGAAGATACGGGCGATGGGCAGAAGGGGATCTGCGGGAGTCATGGGATTTTTAAGAATCTCGAGCATAACATGCTTGCCAGCTCCGACCGTCTGAGGACCGCAAAGCCAAATGGTCAGACTGAGCAGGCCACCGCAGAGGAGGGTCATGAGAACCTTCGTGCTGAAGTTCTTTTTATTTCTCCAGGTGCTGATGCGAAAAAGACTTTCGGCAAAAAGACTGCCAGCAATGCCGACGATCCCCGCGATAATCACGGTTTGATAAAGAACCGAGTAGGGAAGACTGCCGAAGTTGGAATCTCCAAGGTAAAGATAGTTTCCCAAAAAGAGTTGAGCCAGAATCCCCGCGATGATGACGGCCTGAAAGACTGCCGTGCGCACGACACTGATGTGAGATTTTGAAAGTTCTTCGATAGCGAAAACGACTCCTCCCAACGGAGTGTTGAAGGCCGACGCCAGCCCCGCAGCTCCTCCCGCAAGAATCATGGCCGGTAGCTGGGGTTTGGGAAGACTCTTAGGCCATAAGCGTGAGAATTGATAAAAGACGGCCGTTGAAACTTGCAGAGTGGGTCCTTCCCGGCCCGAGACGCCTCCCCCAAGAACACATAAGCAAGAGCCGAAAATCTTAGCGATCAACATGCGAATGCTCAGGAGTTTGTTTAAAAAAGGATGATCATGGGCGGAGAGTTCGACAGAGGCGATCACCTGGGGAATGCCGCTGCCGAGGGCTTCTTTAGAAAAAAAATGACCGATTAAAAATGAACCTAACAGGGCCAAGGGAGCTGTTAGCAGCAACAGGGAGTCTGTCGCGTGAGCCCGGGCCCAGTCTTCGCTCATTCTGAAAAGGACATTATATAAGACTGAAACCAGGGCCGCGAGACCTGCCGAGATCCAGAAGGGAAGATTCAGGAGGATCTTGTATTGTGCGCTTTGAACGTGAACGTTCTTTAAAAGATGTTTAGGATTCATTCGTACAGGCTAGCATTTCGCCGACGGAGGAACATACCCCTCCGTGTCGATGCAATGCATTGCTATTAAAATGTCGGGGGAACGGCTTCGCCTTTTTTGTGGTACACGGTTTGTGTCGGATAGGCGAAATCTACTTCCATGCTGGCGGCAATCTTGAGGATCTCCACGAAGACGGCTTGTTGGTGCTGCAGCTCTTCGGCCCCGGTGAAGACTTGAAGGTGGAAGTTCACTAAAACATCCAAGGATGAGGCGTTATAGTTATTGAAGTTCACGGTCACTGTGTCAGGGTTGACCTTGGGGTGCTGCTTAATCATATAGCGAACTTGATCGCAGAATTGCTCAATTTTTTCTGGCGGCGTTTCGTAAGTCAGTCCCAAAATTTGACGAATGCGGCGGAACGGGCGAATGCCCATGTTGTCAATAGTCTCTTTGGCCATCATCGCATTGGGAATGGTGATCACGGAATTATAGAAGGTGCGAATACGGGTCGAACGGAAGCCGATCTCTTCAACAGTTCCTTCCATGTCTTTGACTTTGACCCAGTCGCCGACTTTGAAGGGGTGATCAAAAAGAATGGTGATGGAGCCAAAAAGATTGGCAGCAGTATCTTGGGCTGCCAACGCCAAGGCCAAACCTCCCAGCCCTAGGCCGGCAAGCAAAGACATGACGTTGAGGCCGAAACTTTGCAGCGCAATCAAGACGCCCAGAACCACCACCAAAACCTTCAGAGTCTTGGAGGCAAAGGGAACCAGTTGATCGTCATAGGTGCTTTCCGTTTTTGCCGCCATATCCGCGAAAACATTGCTCATGGCATCGACGCAATAATAAAGAAGGCGAATAACATAGATAGCAACCAGGCCTCGCAGGAAGTGGTTGTAGTAGACTTCAAACTTTCCAGTCAGCGTGATGGCATCTCCAATGCCGAACCAGAAGAAGATCACTAAGAGCCAAGCCGTAGGATGCTCAATTTTTTGATTCAGCAAATAGGCAGAGAAACTTTTGGGATATTTTTTAATGAAAGGATTGTGCTTTTTTATCTCTTTCAGGATGAACTGAATAAGGGGGCGCAAAACAAACCCGACAGAAAGGGCAATGGCCAAAACCCCCCACTTCCAGTTCGGCATGACGAACACCGTGGACTTTAAAAGTGCTATGATATCTTCAGAAAAAAGAGTTGTTTGCTCAAAAATAAATTTTTCCATGTTGTCGTTCCTTGAAACTCAAAACTAGTTGAACTGAAGGTTTTGCCCTGTGTAAAGCATGATTAATATTAAAACTCCCAAGACGATACGGTAAAAACCAAAACCTCTGAAACCATAGCGAGTCACTATACCGATAAAAAACTTGATCGCAAGCATGGCCACGACAAAGGCGACGAGGCAACCCACCAGCAGCACGCCGATTTGACTGGGCTCGATCGTCTTATAGATCTTTAACAATTTATATCCGGTGGCTGCGGCCATGGTGGGGACCGCTAAAAAAAATGAAAATTCAGCTGCTTCTTTTTTGTTCATGCCGAGTGTCAATCCACCCATGATCGTTGCTCCGGATCTGGACACACCGGGGATCATGGCCAGAGATTGAAAGAGCCCCAATTTCACAGAGTCGACATATGTTAGGTCCGAGGTTTTGCGTCCCATGGCGGTGAGGTGAGCGAAGATTTTGTCTGACCACACGAGGATCACTCCGCCAAGGATCAAGGCCCACGCGACAACCTGCACGCTGCCCATGAGCTGCTCGACGACATCTTTTAATATGAATCCGATAAGGCCCGTGGGGAGGAAGGCGACAAAGAGCTTTTTATAAAATCCCCAATGAGGCAAGAAGCGTTTCCAATAGAGGACAAGGACCGACATGATGGCGCCGAACTGAATAATCACCTCAAAGGCCTTGGTGAAACTGTTGTCTTCGATGCCCATCATGGAGCTGACGATAATCATATGTCCGGTGGAAGAGATGGGAAGAAACTCGGTAATACCTTCGACAATCCCTAAAATCAGCGCGTGCAGATAACTCATGTGATGGTCCTTGCAATGGGTGTTGGAAATCAGCGATTCATTCTTGAAAAGTTCGTTTGTGGGTTCAATGTTCGATGGCTTGTGTCATGAAATTTAAGATTTATTTAAGATTTTTCTATTATTTGTGGATGAAATCTGAATATGATTTTTTTACCACGGAGGGGGTTATTATATGAAACGTGCATTATTATTAGGTGCATTGTTGTTCGGTTCACAGGCTTTTGCTGGTGAATACTTGGTGAAATACCAGAACACAAGCGCGCTCAACATGCTTAACACGATGACAATGTCTAGAGTTGCGACGATCCAAATGACGGATCACAATCCAACTGCAAGCCTTGTAAAAGTAAACATCAACAAGAGCCACGAAGCACAAGCTTTGGCGTCTTTGTTGTCTCAACCTGGCGTTGAGTACGTCGTTCCGAACTTCAAGTTGAAAGCTTTCGCGGCTCCAGTTGATGCTGCGGCTTTGAAAGAGCAATGGGCGATCGCGAAAGTTCAAGCTGAAAAAGCTTGGCAACGCGCTGGCAACAAAGGAAACCGCAATGTGATCGTAGCGGTTATCGATACGGGTGTTGACTATAAACATCCAAACTTGGCTCCAAACATGATCCCTGGATACGATTTCAAAGAAAACGACAACGATCCAATGGATAAAACTGGCTTCCAAAACCCTGGTCACGGAACTCACTGCGCGGGCGCAGTTGGTGCGACTGGTTTGGTTGACGGTGGTATCGTCGGATTGGCTCCTGAAGTTTCTATGATGCCTCTTCGCTTCTTGGGTGAAGATGGTTCTGGTGACTTGAACAACGCGATCAAAGCTATTGATTACGCTGTTGAAAAAGGTGCGCAAATCATCTCTGCATCTTGGGGTGCGGCGGTTCCTCGTTCACAAGCAGCTCCTCTTCTTGAGGCAATCAAGCGTGCTGACGACAAAGGTGTTATCTTTGTTGCGGCAGCGGCGAATGACGGTAAAAACAATGATAAAACAGAGATGTATCCTGCTAACAACGGGTACCCTAACTCTATCACTGTTGCAGCGTCTGGTTCTTCTGATGCAAAACCATCTTGGTCTAACTACGGAACAGCGACTGTTCACGTAGCGGCTCCTGGTGAAAACATCATGTCAACTTTGCCAAACAATAAGTACGGAAACCTTTCTGGTACTTCGATGGCAACTCCACTTGTGTCTGGCCTTGTGGCTTTGTTGAAAGCTCAAGATTCTTCACTTACTGGTGCGCAAATTCGTGCGATCCTTCAAACGACAGGTGCTAAAGTTTCTATCGAAACTGCATGTAACTGCCGCGTGGACGCTTACGAAGCGGTTGAGACAGTAATGTCTAAGAAAATGGTTGTCGTTCCTGCAGCAGCAACTATCAAACCTTCTGAGACTTTGGCTTTCTCTGCTCTTTATGGAAAAGCTCCTTTCAAATTCGCGAGCAGCAACGCTTCTGTTGCAACTATCGCGGACAACGGAACTTTGACTGCAGTAGCTAACGGTTCAACAACTGTGACTGTTACTGACGCGACTGGAAAAACAGCGACTACATTGAACATCAATGTGGGTGCTAAATCTGGTGGCGGCAACCCAAATCCTCCTCCGCCAGATGATGGTGGTGGTTTGCCTGACCCAGGAAATCCTGGTGAGCCTGGCGAATGCCCGCTGGGCGATCCAATGATCTGTCAGATCATCTGTCAGATCCAACCGGATCTTCCATTCTGCCAATCTAAATAATGGCAGACTTCAAAAGGCTCCCTCCCGGGAGCCTTTTTTATTTTCACCTGCTTGTGTCCTCTTCGTCTCTTTGAGTAGAATAATAAAACCAACGGTTGTAGAGGTTTTATGTCTTTTTACTCTCAAATATTTCCCCATCTTAAAGTGAATCTTAGTTCTTCTGTTTTATGGGTGACTTTGGATAATCCAGAGCAAAGCAACGCCATTTCTCTTGAGATGGTGGATTCTCTCACGAAGGTACTAAAGTATGCGGACTTTGATGCGAAAGTTCGAGTGATCGTGCTGAAAGGGGAGGGAGCCTCATTCTGTGCGGGGGGCGATGTTAAAGCCATGCAAAATAAAACGGGAATGTTTGCGGGGGAAAGCAATGAACTGCGCATGCGTTATATTCACGGCATTCAGCAAATTCCGAAGTGTATCGAAGAGCTTTCAAAGCCGATGATTGCAATGGTTCATGGGCCTGCGATTGGGGCGGGCTGTGATCTGGCAATGATGTGTGACTTGCGCGTTGGAACTGCAAAGTCCAAATTTGGAGAAACTTTTGTGAAGCTGGGATTGGTGCCCGGGGATGGTGGGACCTTCTTTTTACAACGAGTAATTGGTTTTTCTAAAGCGATGCAGATGTCTTTAACCGGAGACTTGATAGCCGGCGAAGAAGCTTATCGGTGGGGGCTTTTGAATTATTTTGTCGCCGAAGCGGATCTTGAAACGGAAACACAAAAGCTGGCTGAAAAAGTGGCTAACAATGCTCCGGTGGCAGTTCAGATGACAAAAAAGGCGATGAAGACAGCGTACTTGAATGATCTTCATACTGTGTTAGAACTTTCGGCGGCTTATCAGGGCATCACACAAAGAACGCAAGATCACTTTACTGCTCTGGAGGCTATGAAAGATAAAAAGGCGCCCCATTTTCAAGGGCGCTGAGGTTATTTTTGATTCAAGACAGATTTTCTTAAAAGAAGACCTTCGATGCCTAAATAGAGGATAAAGCTGACCGTCAGCCCAATGCCTTTAAGCAGCGCCCAGTCTCGAGTGCTCCAAGCCAAGGCCGCCCAAACGGCAAGGCCGGTGTGAATGGCAAAGAAGAAGCCCGAACGAATGGTCAGACCTTTCATTCGAGATTTAATGAAGTCAGGGAATTGGTGGCCTTGTTGTTCTGCGAGATACACCAGCAAAGGTTTTCCCATGATCACAGACCCCCAAAGTAGCAGAGCAAAAAAACCTTCCATCAAAGCGGGTTGAAGTTTAAACCAAATTCCCTCAGAGGAAATTAAAGAAATTCCTCCCAGAAGTAAAAGAAGTCCATTTCCAAACCAAGTGATCTTTTGAACTTTCTTGTGTTTGTAAAGCTCCCAAGCGATCTCGCCGACCCCAAACACCATTCCGGCAACAAGCCCGGCCAAGGTGCCATAGTATTCTTCAATCAACGTGAACGCGATGACGGGCAGAAGTCCTGCAAAGAAAAGTCCGGCCGCTTGATTTTTGGGATTCATAGGAGTGGAATTCATTTCATCGTTTCCGTAAAGTTGACAGGGCGCCCCTGCGGAGTCATTAAAACCTCATCGTTTTCCATCACTAGATTTCCGCCAACAACCGTGTGAGTCATCCAACCCGTCACAGTCATGCCGTGGAAAGGTGTCCAACCACAGCGACTGGCAATCCAGGAGTTGTCGATAGTTTTTACTTTTTTAAGATCCACGATGGTCACATCGGCGTCAAACCCCTGGCGCAAACGGCCCTTGTTGTGGACTCCGAAAACGCGACATGGATTTTCAGTGACCATTTCAACAAAACGTCGCAAGGTCAGGCGACCGTCATGAACGTGATTGAGCATGATCGGTACAAGCGTTTGAACTCCGGGAACTCCCGAGGGGCTGTTCGGATAAGGACGCTCTTTTTCTTCGCGAGTGTGGGGAGCATGGTCGGAGCCAATCACATCCACCGTGCCATCCAAGACCGCTTTCCACAGGCGATCAAGGTGGCGTTTTTCCCGAATGGGCGGATTTTGTTGAGCGTAATTACCTAAAAGATCGTAGCAGTCCGGCGCAAATAGAGTTAAATGCTGAGGCAAAACCTCCACCGAAGCGATGTCTTTATGGTCCTTGAGAAGGTCCATTTCCTCCGCCGTTGAAATATGCAGAACATGAATCTTACGTCCTGTTTTGCGTGCCAGTCGGAGCAAACGTTGGGTTGAGTTCACAGCGGTTTCGACATCTCTCCAGACCGGATGGTAATGGGGATCGGCCATGTCCACGGCAATATGCTTTCGTTCGCGCAGTCGCATTTCGTCTTCACTGTGAAAGACCACGCGGCGATGGCCTTGATTGAGGATGCGTTCAAGGGTGGCGTCATCTTCAACCAAAAGATTTCCGGTGGAGCTTCCCATGAAGATTTTTATTCCCGAACAATGAGGCAGAAGTTCGAGTTGAGCCAAATTTTCAACGTTGTCGTGAGCGCCGCCAATGAAAAAAGCGTAGTTGCAGTGGGCTCGACCGTGGGCTCTTTGCAGCTTTTCGGCAAAGGCCTCTTGAGTCGTGGTTGAGGGGTTGGTGTTTGGCATTTCAAAAATGCTGGTGACACCCCCTAAGATGGCAGCGCGGGTTCCAGTTTCAAGGTCTTCTTTGTGAGTCAATCCTGGTTCGCGAAAATGAACCTGGCTATCGATAACCCCGGGGAGGACATGAAGTCCCTGGGCCTGGACTACTTTCGTCGCGGGTTCGCGAATGGAATCACGTATCTTTTCAATGCGTCCATCGCGAATAGCGATGTCTGCCTGCTGCTCGATCAGACCTGACTCTGAGGGGTGGGGGAGTAAACAGGTTCCGCCTTGAATAATTAGGTCGTAGGGTCGTTGAGACATAGTTCACCTCGGACTTAAGAATCCACCGTACCACCAAACACCTTCCAAGGTCCAGCGTTGACGGAGCTCTTGGGATAGGGGAGAATTTGAATTGTGACAATTGAAAAATTCCTCTCCTTTTGGAGTCAGCACAATACCGCCATTATTGAGGGCCTCGTTGCTCTTGTAATTTTTCTTTCACTTGTTTTGGCTTATCGCAGTTTTTTTGCGAAAAAATCCAAATCTGAAATGGGCGAGGCAGGGCAAGGCCTTGATGCGGCTCAATTAGAAAAAACTCTGCAAAAAATTCTTGAGAATCAAAGTCAGGCGGCGGCACAAAAACCTTCTCGCCCCGCGGTTACCGAAGATCTTGAGATGGACATGGATCTTGATGCGCTCGAGAAAAACTCTTTGTCCTCAGCGGCGGAGGCGCCCGCTCAAGTGGCGGGGGAGTCTGCGGCGGAGGTTGCTCAGCTTCGGATGTCTTTGGGTGAGAGTCACAAGAAAATTGAAACTTTACAGGCGCAGCTTCAAGAAGCTTTGCAGGCCGCGACGGATGCGGCCAATATGAATGCTCCTGCTGCGGACGCTGGTGACGGAATGAGCGCTGCAGAAAAAGAATCTTTTGCAGGAAAGATTCGAGACCTTGAAGCGCGATTGGCTGAATATGAAATTATCAGCGAAGATATCGCAGACCTGTCTCGTTATCGTGAAGAAAATGATCAGCTCAAAAAAGAGCTTGAAGCCTTGAAAACTGGTGGCGGTGCTGCGGCGGTCGCGCCTCCAGTCGCGGAAGTTGTTACGGAGCCGGAACCGACTCAGGAAGAGCCTCCTGCTGTCGTTGAAGTGGCGGCACCAGTTGAAGAGCCCGTCCCTGTCGTTGAAACTCCCGCAGCCGATGTGTCGGCAGGGGGCGCTGACCTTATCGACGATGAGTTGATGAAGGAATTTGCGGCGGCGGTGGAAGGTCAGAAGAACCTGAGTAAAGTGGCAGAAAAGGCCGGCGACGGCTCTGAAGCGGCAAAAAAATCAGGGGATGAAACAGACCAACTGATGAGTGAGTTTGAAAACTTCGTAGCAAAGAAGAGCTAAACCATGAATAAGATTATTGTGACCTCTGCATTACTTGCTGGACTTTCTTCAAGTGCTTTCGCGGTCGGATTAAGACCTTCATCTAGTGCTTTAACTTCTGCGATCGAAGTTCTGAATCTTCCCGGTGAAAATCGCCGCATGGTGATTCGGGGGCAGGGTGATAAACACTATCAAAATTTTATTTCTGTGGCCTTTAATGAGGCTCAACCCATGAGCCTTCGTTGGCGAGCTTTGATGGCGGCGGCGGAAGCCAAGGGCATGCAGGCGACGGCGGATCTTGTGAAGGCGGGGGCGCACAAACAATGGTACATGAGAAATGCAGCCTTGGTTGCGTTAAGTGAAGTGAACCCAGAGCAGGGTGAGAAGCTGGCGCAAAAACTTCTTAAGGACAAAGCCCTGGTGGTTCGTTCGGCGGCAGTGAGTGTGCTTGAAAAAAGCAGTTCAATGACTGTTCGTGAACTTTTGTGGGAAGAGTTGAATCAGGGATACAATTTCAAAAATTCGCAAAGCCTTTGGATTCGTCATCAAATCGTGGAAATTCTGGCGCAAAAACCGATGGATCGTGAAATAAGAAGTTTTGCGCAACTTCTTTCTGATAAAGATCAACGGGTGCATTTGCCTGCGGTTCGTGGTTTGGAAAAGTTAACGGGGATTAAGCTTGGTGGTGGACAGGAAAAACCGTCGGCTCTTGTTGGACTTTGGAAAAACTATGTTAAAAAAGAAGCGATCGAGCTTTAATTCGCTCGCTTAAGGGCTTCGTTGACGATGAGCTCTCGCTCAATACGGTAGAAAATAATTTTCTCTTCCAAACCATCACTTTCCATGGGTTCGGGCTCAGAGAAAAAGTCTCGTAAAATCTCCATCTTCTTATCGACGGTCACACGCACGGACTCACGTCCTTCAGCTTTGCCGCGGGCAAAAGTCAGGATCAGCTTATAGCGGATGCCGCTAGAAGGGGGACGTTGTTCATTTGGGGGAAGCCATCCATCAATGCCCTTGATGTATTCGGTTTCAATAATCCCAGTGTCTTGGTTTTCTTGAGCAATGGGATACTTCAGAACAGAGTGAGCCGCTCTCCAGACAGAATCGTAAGAGGCGAAGAAGACTTTCTGTTTATTGATTTGCGCCATGCGCGTGTGTGCGGAAGGTTTTTTATCAAACAAGCTGCACCCAAAAAGAGTGCAGCCTGTGAAAATCACAAGTCCAAGAAGGATTTTTCTAGAAAGAGATTGAGCTGTGTGTGACATGCGTTGCGGCTTCGATCATAGCAGGTCCCACCGGCACTTGTGAAGCAGTTTGGGAGCCTACGAAATTAACCTCCCAGCGCTTTTTGCCAGGGATCGCCGTGTCCTCAGGCCATTGGGGAAGCTTCATGCGCTCCAGCCAATTTTGTGAGTAAACTTCCCACTGCGGATGAAGGACTTTCACTTTTGCGGTTCCTTGCATCACTTCCTCCACCTTGGAAAGAATAGAGTAGGTCGCAATCGGATTGACGCCATCAACTGTGTTAAATTTAGGCATTAAAACCTCTCCATCGCTAGCAAGTGTAGGATCGGGGATCAGAGGCAGCATCTTGGGGGCAACACCTGAAGCAAACGGAAGTAAGGTCGCACTCATACGATCGCCGCCGCTTTTCATGTCTGCGGTTTTTTTCAGCACTCCAAGGATCATTTGTTCTGAGTCCGGCATAGTGTTCAGAGTCAGCTTTTGTCCTTGAGTGGTTTTCTTCACATCCGTGGGGATCATGTAGCCTGATTGTTTGGCGATACCCACGGCGAGGAACATTTCATCGGCGCGGAATTGAGGAGCGACCAGTCCTTTAGAGTCCGTGAAGTTGATTTCGCGGGTGGGCATATCCAACTTTGTTTGGGCTGATTTTACTTCGATATCGCGAACGGCTCCGCCATTGATTTTGAAATCATTGATAAGTTCATAGAACTCGGCTCCGTTTCTGAGGGCGTCGACCGTGGATTTAAATGGGAAGCGTCCGCGGGCAGCAAAAACGCGATTCACGCCGGTTTGGCCGTAGTAAATGCGATAAGTGGGTTTATCCAGCGTGATCGTGAATAAAGAATATTTCTCACTTTGACGAGGCAAAGAGATGTTTGCGGGAACATCAATGTCTTGGCCCATGGCTGTGATGCGATCGAATTGGGGGCTGATAACATTATTAATGTCGAAAGCCATCAAATCGAGTTTTGAGAACGCGGGCATCACAAGACCGAAATCGACAAGACCATCTTTGTCTTGAATGGGGAGGCCTTGAGTGCCGCCGCGAACTTCGTATTGAGTTTTTGTGGGTTGCTGGCGCAGTTTGATCGTCAAAGCACCGGGTTCTTGTCCCATATAAGTGCTGCGCACATAACCGGGAGCTTGAACGGTGATGGTCAGTGGCGTCGTCCATGCGGCGGGAATTTCCACTTGGCCGGATTCGTTAGCGGTCAGGAAGTTACCTTCAAAAGGAGCATTGAGAGCATCGCCGATCAGGATTTGTGCTCCCGCCAGAGGCTGATCGTCTGTGGATTTAATAGTGATAAGGTTTGTTTCTTGGGTCCAGAACAGACCCGCAATACCGTCGGAACCTGGCTTTTTTGGCTTGGAATCCTTGGAACAGCCAATAAGCAGCGCCGGCACCGCCAGTGCCATCATGAGTTTTTTCATAGTAATTTCCCCCTCCATGGTGGTTTTCTTACATCCTCTGTTATTGCATTGTGGAAACAGGGGGGAGGTCAAGACCTAAGGCGAGGTTGTGGGCAAAAAATTAAAAAAGCCACTATAACGCAAAGCCCATCGTTGACATAACACGCTCCCCCAATTAAAAATCCTGTCTCACGCAAACGCGTTACGTGTGGTGGGGTAGCTCAGCTGGTTAGAGCAACGGAATCATAATCCGTAGGTCGGCGGTTCAAGTCCGCCTCTCACTACCAATTTTAAAAAGCCTGGCAGTCGCCGGGCTTTTTTTTGTCAAAAATTTGCGGGATTCTTCTAACAAAACTATTTTTGTTCTGCGGTTCTCTTCACGCAACTGTTGATAAGTTCAAAAATTCCTAAAAAGACAAGTAG
>NZ_JBLJBT010000027.1:0-62604 GCF_047637665.1 Bdellovibrio sp.
GTTAGTTGGAGATGATATTTCCCTGAGCTGAGATAAAGACCTTATATCCGCCTTGGGTCGTCTCTTCTATCTTCGAAGTGTAACTTCCAAAGGAGCTGTCGACCCGATAATTTCCCGATGTCACTTGAAGCTGACCTGAGCCGGAGACAAACTCATTTAATTGGGCCTTCTGAGAATGCGGAGAGGAGGGGAGAACCACCGTTGCTTGCTGAATACTGGCATCCATTTGACATCCGGTCAGAATGAAGCCAATCGCTAAAGTGCAAAGATATTTTAAAGCTCTTGTTTCCATAAACGGTCCAATTTTAGAGGCTTATGCCTCCTTATCGGTCTTTTATGAATCGCTCTTAACTGGATTATCGTTTTGAGATGGATTCGTAACAACTCTGTAAAGAAATAGCATCTTCTTAATCAGTGCAACCTGAGGATTGGACTGATTTTGTGTACTTTTTTGCAATCTGAGCCTGCAAAACTTTTAAATCTCATGATTATGCCGATAAGAAAGGCATCAGGAGATCATCATGGTACGTTCTTTATCTTGGAATAAGACATTTGTTTTGTTTCTGCTCTCCATATCCAGTCCGGCCTGGGCCGGTCTTACTTACCACGGGCGTATATTAAATTCTTCAGGACAACCTCCTTCAGGGCTGGTGAGCTTCACTGTAGAAGTTCATGGAAAAGTGAATGCCACTGATGCTGACTGTGTGATCTATCGAGAGTTCTTTACCAATAAAAACTTGAGCAATACTGAGGGTATCTTTGAATTGAGTCTTGGTACTGGAGAGGGCGTGATTGATGACAGCACGCGAGTGGCTCCGGCCAGTACATCATATTCTGTTAAAGACATTTTTCTTTCGTCTCGTTCTTTTCCTTACTTATCTCAATGTCCTTCGGGTTCTTTTGTTGATACCGGAAGTGGCGCGGAAAAGCGATTTTTAATTTTGAAATTTAGAGAAGGCTCCGGGGCTGAACAGGTTCTTTCTCCGCAGGTCATCAATCAGGTGCCCAGTGCTTTGACTCTGGAGGGATATTCAAAAAGTGATTTTGTTATGAAGTATCCAGATGCGACGCCGGGGCTTAAAGTGCCTTCGGGCACAGGCGCTGGAGACCGTCCCGCAAGTCCTGCCGTGGGAACTCTGCGCTTCCGCTCTGATGTCGGTAAACTTGAGGTTTATGTCGGAGGGGCTACGTGGAATCAGCTTGAGGCGGCAGGGGCGTCCCCAGTGACGGGAATTATTGCCGGCACGGGCATCACCGTGTCGAGCTCTACAGGGAACGTGACCGTTTCCGCCGATACAGGAACAGGAGCGGGAAAAATTCCTCTTTTGGATGCTTCCGGAAAGCTGGCGCCAAGCATGATTCCTTCAACGGGAGTGGTCACTTCCGTCGGTGTCACGGGTCCGGTGACAAACTCAGGAACCAGCACGGCTCCGATTATAGGAGTCACAACGGGAATCACTGCAGGGACATTGGCTTCAGGAAACGACACTCGTTTTGCTCCGGCTCCGGCCTTGGCTGATGCGGGTAAAGTAGTGAAAGTGAATTCCGGCGGAACGGGATATGATCTTTTGAGTTTGGGAACAGCGGCGACTCTCAATACGGGAACCACTAATGGCACTATTCCAACAATTGGTGCGGGTGATAAACTTCCGACGTCCATTATTCCTGCTTTAGGATATGCGACCAGTATTAGTGTGACAGCTCCTGCAACCAATTCGGGAACCAGCACGGCTCCCAATATCTCAGTGGCCACGGGCAACACCTTAGGAACAGTCACGGCCGGAAATGACGACCGTCTGGCACCGTCGCCCTTGTTGGCGAATGCGGGGAAAGTCGTGAAGGTCAATGCCGGAGGAACGGGTTACGATCTTTTGACACTGGGAACGGGGGCGACCGTGAATACGGGAACGGCAGCAGGCAACATTCCGGTTCTGGATGCGGGCGCCAAAATTCCGACGTCCTTGTTGCCGAACATTGCGGGCTCTAATTTCGGCGTTCAGGTGCAGAAAACATTTTTTGCCGGACCGACGAGTGGCGCGGATGCGGCGCCCAGTTTTAGAACTATTGCTGAAACGGATCTTCCGACAATCACAACTTCTGGAAAAGTCGATGGTGGTGCGATCACGGGGACCATCGGTGGGTCGACCATCATCAACACTTCGGGAAGTATCACTGGAGGCGCGGGAAGTTTAAACTCTGTGGTTTTACGCGGGTCCAGCAGTGGAACTGTGACTTTGAACCCGGCGGCGACGGTCACATCTTATTCCCTGACGTTGCCAAATGCGACGGGTTCTACGAATCAGGTGTTGGGACTGACGGGTGTGGGGCAATTGGGATGGATTAGTGCTTCTTCTGTGGCGGTCACAGGGGTCACAGCCAATGCACCTTTGAGCGTGGGCGGCACGACGACAGCGCCTGTTCTAAGTATTTCGCTCGGAAATACTCTTGGGACAGCGGCGGCAGGGAATGATGATCGTTTTGCACCTTCGCCTTTATTGGCCAACGCTGGTAAGGTCGTGAAGGTCAATGCGGGAGGAACAGGATATGATTTGCTTACTCTGGGAACCGCAGCCACTGCGGATTTGGGAAATACTTCTGCGAGTCGAGTGATCGCTTCCGATGCAAATAAAGCGGTTGTCACCGGCGGACAGATTGCCGCCGCATTGGGGGCGGTGACGGCAGGAGCTGGGCGAACTGTGATTGATTTTAATAAAGGAAACGTCATCAACCTGACGGGCAATAAAGCCTGTGCGGGGTCGACAGTTTCGGGTTCTGAAGATTTTGATTTACAGAATATGTCCGAGGGAGGCTCTTACACGTTGATCGTGACGGCGGGAGGAGCTCATACGGGTCCTTGTACTTTTGTTCATACAACGGGGACCACAGTGGCCGTTGGTGGATTTAGGTTTGTACCAAGCAATGCGCAGCCCTCTGGTGATACCGTCTACACAATGTTAAAGGTCAACGGGACTGTCTACGTCAGTTGGATCTCGGGATTCTAATCAGAAGACTCGGGATTCAATTCTTCTCTCTGAAAAACAGGCCCATAGGGGCCGATCAGGCTTCGTTTCCACCACAAACCTTCTTTGTGAAGTTCCTGCAGACTTGAAAAATGATATTCGTAGCGTTGTAGACGTAAGGCTTTAGGAGCTTTTCCATGAAAAGGATCTATAGCGAAAAGACTCAACACGTCTGGGGACTCTTGAAAAATCCGCGTTATTAAATTCTGCAACCAAAGATTTTCATTAAAATTCTCCAAAGCGGCAAACCACATTTGCCAATCGAGGCGTGGTTGATGAGGGGCCACGATACAAGGCGCTCGCTTTTGGTCGCCGGGTTTGAAGTGGAACTCATAACTTTCCCAATGCTCCCCATCGTTGCTCCCCTCAAGAATCAATTCAGGACGAGTCCGAGTCATCACGGCGAAAAGCCCATAGGGATTGGATATGCGGAAGGGATAGAAGAAACGCATTGTGGGAAGCAGAAAATCCAGCTTCGTGCTTTTTTCAAAAAGACTTTTGTAAATCCAAAATAAAGAGGTGGGGATCAAAATCAAAAGTGGAAGGAGCACCATAAAGTCAGGGATTGTCGAGGCTTCGACCCAATTCACTTTGGCACTCCATGAGGAGTCGGGTAAAACTCCCAAACAAAGTGCCAGAGTTATCAGGTTAAAGAATCCAAAGTTTCCGGTTAAAAGAATCAAGATCTGCAGAAGCACCAGCGCACTCACAGCAAAAACCTGAGTGGGGCCGGGAATAAAAATCAAGAAAGGTGCGACAAGTTCGATAAAGAACATGACCAGACAGCTCATCTTTTGGATCGGCAGAGGAAGTTTAGCGGCAAAGAAGGCCAAAGGTGTGGGGAGAGGTTGAGTCCAGTAATGGTAAGTCAAGGCCGTGAAATTCCGCCAGCAGGAGTCTTTGTTAGAAAGTTTCACGACGCCAGAAAGAAACATGAGTTTGAATAGGAGGAAAAGCGTCAAACCATAGATGGCCGGATGCAGAACATGTGCTCCAAAAGGAATCCATTCCCACTGCCAGGGCGCAAAGAAAAGTCCAAGAAAGCCAAACTCTAAAAGCAGACTGTCCCACTGATAACCTAAAAAGATCTGCCCGCAGCTAACAAAAGAAAGATAGCAGATGAAACAAAGAAGCAGCATATAGCTTTGACTGAATCCCAGAAATGCCAAAGACGCGGCCGTCATGCCAATAAAACACACGGCCTTCAGGGAAAAGTCAGAGGAGAAAAACCAAAACACCGAGGGGACATGATAAAAGCGTTCCCCTTTCATTTCCTTGTCTAAAAGGTTGAGAAGATGATCGATAGAAAGAATACCTTGGCGGCCAAAGAGCCCCAAGAGTTGGGGCATCAAGGAAAGAAAGGCGATAAAGTAAGAAAAACTCAACGCCTTCGAAAGAATCCAGCTTGCGGTATTAAAATCTGTCAGCACCATAAATCCTTTGGTCGGACTCTAAGCTTCGCCAAGTTCGACCCAGGTCACTCCGTCACCGCCCCCCTCAGGCGAGCCGGCTTTCCATTTCTTGACATAGATGGATCGTGATAAATAGGTGCGCACGGCTTTCTTTAAAGCTTCTGTGCCATGGCCGTGAATGATCTTCATGCGATCTTCCCGGGACTGAGCCGCTTTGTCCAAGGCGAGTTCTAATTCCGAGAGGGCGTCTTCCACGGTTTTTCCACGCAAGTCCAAGGTGCGATCATCGTCGGCCAAAGCAACACTGATCGAAGCTCCTTGGCGAACCAGTTGGGAGGTTGGATTTTGTGGTTTTCCAGGGGGCTTTAAATCCTGCCAGTTGAGTTGCAATCTTACGGAACCAGAAAGAATCAACACATCCCCTTTGGAGTTGGGCGTACTTTGAATAATACCATCTTGATTCAGAGTCGGCACAAAGACCTTCGAACCCGGAGGAAATTTCTTTCCGAACTCTTCGGCGTTCTCAGGAGCCCCGGGTTGAGTAATAGGCTTGGCTTTCACGATCTCAGGAAGTTTGTATTTAATTTCTTGTAAAGCCGTGTGACGTTTGAAAGTTTCTGTGACCTTTGCCTGCGCAATCGCCTCTTCGACTTTTCGTTCGGCTTTTTTCAGAGTGCGTTGCAGCCACTCGTCTTTGTCTTTATTGAATTGCTCTAACAGACCTTCGTATTTCTTTTTAGTTTCAAGGGCCTTTTTGGTTTCTTTCTTCAGATGCTCTTGAAGAATGGAAATATCGCTTTTAAGTTGTTCAATTTGCTCTAAACCCTCTAAGCGGGCGCGTGTTGCCGGAGCCAGAACATCCATCGCACGTTGGACGATGGCAGGAGAAACTCCCACGCGTTTGGCGGTTTGAATAGCCAAAGAATCTCCGGGAATGCCGGCGATAAACTGGTAGGTGGGGCGCCCTGTTTTTGGATCATACTCAAGGCTGCCATTGAGGACGCGACTTTCTTCATCCCATCCGGCTTTCAAGGGGCCTAAGTGCGATGTGATGACGGCAAAAACATCATTTGTTGAAAATGTTTCGATAAAACTTCGCCCCAGGGCACTGCCTTCTTCGGGGTCCGTCGAACCGCAGATTTCATCGATCAAAATCAAATTTTGGCGACCCTTCATTTCTGCGGCTTTGCTGAGAATCTTTAAGTGAGCAGCGAAGGTGCTGAGCTCTTCATCGACACTTTGGGCGTCGCCGATACCGATAAGAACATCTTTAAAGAATGGAATTCGGGAAGTTTCACTGGCACAAATAGGAAGTCCACAGCGAGCCATTTGCGCGGCAAGGCCAATGGATTTTAGAAGAACTGTTTTTCCTCCGGCGTTCGGTCCGCTCAGCAATAACACACTCTTTTGGCCTTCAAGTAAGACCGAGTTAGAAACAACCTTTTTTCCTGAAAGCTGCAAAAGGGGATGACGGACTTCGATGAGTTCCAAGCTGTCCAGGGAAAACTCGATGGGATGTGCATTCACGAGGGTTGCAAACTGCGCTTGTGAAAAACGCACGTCCGCTTCTTCTAAAAGAATTCGGGAGACCTCAATTTCGGGAGCTTTTGAAGAAAGATAACTGGAAAGCTCCGTTAACAACCTTTCGATTTCATCTTCAATTTCCACTTCGATCTGACGAAGGCGGTTGTTGGCGGGAATCACTTTTTCCGGTTCAATGAAAACCGTTTGTTTGGTCTGTGAAGAACCGTGAATCACTCCTGGAAGGTGATGTTGCATCCCACTTCGCACCGGCAAGACCCAACGTCCATCTCGAGTCGTGACGTATTTGTCTTGAAGAACGTTTTCCATCTGGTGATCTTTCACCAGGCGATCTAATGTTCCTTGAACTTCGCGGGCCAGTCTTTCTTTTTCACGATACAATCGAAACAGAGTTTCACTGGCGTCGGCGCGAATTTCTCCGTTGGGAGTCAAGATCTGATCAATTGCTGACACGGGTTCTTCGGCGTTCATCAGGCGGGAAGAAATTTTTTGCGCCCATTTGTTTTCGACCGAGTGAAGGGCTTCTTTTAACGCTAAAGCCTCAAGGCAAAAGCCTCGAACGTCTTTCATTTCCAAAGTTTTTAGAACAGCATTTTTTTTAAGGCGGGTGATCCATGTGGAATACAGATCCAGGCTTTGCATGTAAGGACGGACGCCTTGATTAAGGACTTCCGTGGCTTGGGCGATCTCTTCAAAACCGAGATACGCCTCTTCGGCGGTTTTCAAAGGGCGCGTGGCCATGATCGTTTCACGACCCGCTTCACTGGTTGCGTGAGAACGAATCTTTTCTAAAATTTCGATCCAATCAAGAACGACGAGATCTTGCATGAAGGGCTCCTGTAGTAATCAATGCAGCCAGAGCAATAAGAATGAGAACCCAGTCCCAATGCCCCCATTGAACGTAAAAAGTGGTTGGTGCATCTTTGCGATACTTTATCACAAACTGTCCGCTCCATTCTTGATGAAGCGGTGATTTTTGTAGAACGTCACCATTTGCCAGAACGGCCGTGCTAATTCCCGTATTGGTAGAGCGCACTAAGGGGCGACGCACTTCGATGGCGCGCGCCAGAGTCATGTATAGATGCTGTTGCGGCTCCGAGGGGTGTCCAAACCAAGAATCGTTAGTGGCATTCACCAAAATGTCCGTGCCTTTTTCTGCCAAACCACGAGTGAACTCGGGATAAAGACCTTCATAGCAGATTTGTCCTCCCCAATGAATGGTTTCACCTTGATGTCCCCAGGCCATGACTTGCGGGCCTTTGCCGCGTCCAAAGTTGGAAACAAAGGGAAGAAGCTTCAGTAAAAACGGAAAACGCTCGCTGAGGGGAAGGTATTCTCCGAAAGCCAAAAGGTGAGTTTTACGATAAGGGCTGTCCAGATTGTTTCCTTGGGCGTCGACCAGGAAAAGAGCATTGTAGGTCGATTGATCCAACTTTTCATCGGTTTTTGGATCTTTGGAATAAGCGCCGGTGATCAAGGGTTTTCCCAGAGGGGCAAGTCCTTGAGTCAACATTTGCGTGTGTTTGCGTCCTAGAAGGTGCTGATCCAGATAGTCGGGGAAGGCGGTTTCAGGCCATATCAGAATATCGGTTTGCGGAAACTTCAGTAACGCCTCTTGAGAAAGTGTGAGGAATTTTTTGGTAATGACCTCTTGGTATCCGCGTCCCTGCTCGGCATAGACTTTTTCAAGGTTGCCGATATTGGCTTGAACGATGGTCGCGCGAATTTCTCGGTCAAAATGGTTCCACCCCAGTCCGTGCCAGTAACCAATGCCCACCAAAGCGGCAAAGGTCAAAGACAGGAAACTTAAGTGAGTCAGGGCTCTTTTGACATAACTTTGTTTTAGCCAAATGTATCCCATCCAGGCGTTAAAAAGCAGAATGATTGTCGAGAGTCCGAAAAAGCCGACCAGATCCGCCAGGTGGTAGGTGGGAATCTTCGCCCAAAAGAACGTATACCCCAGGTTCCAGTCAAAAATGACGGGCCAAATTCTTTCCAGAAGTGACTGAAGGAGGGCGATAATGAAAAGAGTCTTTCCTCCACTCAGCGAGAAACGCAGGCGCAGCCAGGTTCCTAAGGCGACTGCGACCGGAATATAAAGATGCATGAGCGCACAAAAAAGCAGCAATGCGAGGACCGATAAAGACCATGGCATTTGACCGAACTCGTGAGCGGTGTAGGCAATCCAGTGAAAGCCAATCAGGGTCAGAAAAAACTGAGTCACCCATCCGGCCCAGAAAGAGTCCTTCACCGAGCGACTGTCCTCGGTGACGTAAAGCCAAAGCGGGGTGTAGCAAAAAATCAGGGCCCAGGGCGGAAAGGGGATGTAGCTTGTGCCGACGAGAATTCCTGAGAGAATCGCCCAACGAAATTCGTAGGCTTTATGCTTGAAAAATTGAAACCATTTCTTCATCATGGTATTAGTAACACAAAGAGTGAGTGAGTCCAGAGTGAAATTGACGGAGAAAATGAAAATTCGATGCCCCTCATGCACAAAGCTGTATGAAGTGGAGAGTGAAGATATTCACTCTGAAACTCCGTTGTTTCAGTGTATCTCCTGCGACAGTCGATTCAGTTTTGAGTATCCTCCGGTAGATCCTCAAAATGTGCTGTGTTTTGTGGTTCCGGTGGTAGCGACAGCACAAGCACCTATGGAAGAAACGAGTGTCGCTCAGCATCAAGAAGTACACCCTGACCCTGGCGCTCACGAGATGAAGTCTTGTCCGAAGTGTGGGGCTTTGAATGGACGACGCTCTAAGGAGTGTTATTCCTGCCACGTTCTTTTTGAAAAGTTAGAAGGACTTCCTAAAGATCCCAGCCTGAAGGCGCAGCCAAGTTTGGTGCGCAAATGGAAGAATCTGGTTGAGAACTTTGAAAATGAAGAACTTCACGATGAGTTCATCCGGGCTTGTCATCAGTTGGATGCTCTGCGCTTTGCAACCTTGAAGTATGAGGAGCTGAAAGCGGCTCAAGGTGGCGACCCTCAGTGCGATCAAATGATCGCACGAATCAACAGCCTGATGATGGTGGGGCTGTCGCAGAAGCCGGTGGCGGGTAAGCCCCCAGAGACACCAGCCCGGCCCAAATGGCAGAAGTATCTTTATTGGGGCCCCTTCGCGCTGAGCGCGCTGTTGATCCTTTTAGGGATTGTTAACTTAGGTCATCGCAATCTGATCGGGACTGGGGTTGCTTTGGCCTTCATGTCCGCCGGGTTGATCGTGATGATTCGCGGGAAGATTTCTCTTTCTGATTTTGTTGATTAGACGCCTGCCCAGTAGTCCAGCCTTCGTCGAGTCCAGGTCCCATCTCATAAAGAAAATCCTCATATTTCCGATAGTTCTCTACGAGGGAAGCAGCTTGTAGTGGAACAGGTCGGACAGTTTCAAATTATTAAACCCTTAGCCTCAGGCGGGATGGCAGATATCTTTTTGGCGAAAAAGATGGGGGATCGTTCGTCTCAAGTGTTTGTCATAAAAAAGGTGACAGCTAACGCCGGTGACAAGTGGTATTACTCAAAGCTGTTTCTTCGCGAAGCAAAACTTTCTTTGTCGTTTCATCATCCCAATTTAGTTCGCACGTTTGAAATGGGCACCGACCAGGATAGTCTGTATCTGGTTCAGGAGTATATTGATGGCGTGAATCTTCGCGACATCATGAAAGTTGTTGAGCGAGATGATCTGATTTTCCCTGCAACCATGGCGTATTATCTCTTGGCTGAAACATCCCTGGGGCTTTCTTATTTGCACGGCGAGCTTTCGGTCATCAAAGAAGATCAGGTGTGCATACATCGGGACTTGAGCCCTCACAATATTATGGTGAGTCACAGCGGTGACGTAAAGATCATCGACTTTGGAATCACCAAGTCACGAGAGAGTGAGTCTTTGACCAAGGTGGGCTCCGTGCGAGGCAAGTACGCCTACATGAGCCCCGAACAAGTGCGTGGCGAAAATTTAGCCCCGGCTTCGGATATCTTTTCGTTAGGAATCGTTTTCTATGAACTGCTTTCGGGGAAGCGCTTTTTTGAACATTTGAATGAAGTTGAGTTGATTAAAACGTTGGATGCTTGGTCCAACAAGGATCTGGAGACCCGCCTTTTAAATGTTGGCAGTGAAGACGGGGATGTCTTGAAGTTGATGTTGGCTCCGGACCCGTCCCAGCGCGTGTCGGCCTTGCGCTTGCGAAGCATCATGGAGACTCGTCTGAAGGCTCTAGATGCCAATTATAATAAGAAAGATTTCGCCCAGGCTCTGGGAGAGTTCACCAAAGATATTCCGGTTCCTCAGGGGGCTGCGACGGAATCACGGGTTGTTATGGAGGGACCTCTGACTTCTTCGTCAGCAGGAAAGACCTCAATGCCTCAACAGATCACGCTGTATGATGTGCTCACCAAAGAACCTAAAAAATCCAACTGGGCCATGCCTTTGGCGGGACTCATGGTGGTTGCGGCCATTGGGGGCTGGTATTATCGCCAGCATCCCGAGCTTCTTTCATCTGGACAGAGGGAACTGGCGTCTTCTGCGGTCCCTGCGCAGAGAGTGTACAGCAAATCCATTTTGCTAAGATTTGATAACTTCAAAGATAGAAAATCCTTGAGAGTCGCTGTCAATGGACGACTCATCGATGGTTTAACCATTCAAAATGGTTTCAAAGTCTATGATCAAGATGTTCTTGTGATTCAATATTATTCCGAGAGTCAGCGCAGATGGATCGAGCACAAGGAGGTCATCAATACCTCCAAGCCTCCCGTCCTGACTTTTGAGTTGTAGGTGGAATTTCGTATCCTGGATAGATAATGATAATTTAGTGACTTGTAGGTTTTCTTCCGCTCGGAGTTAAACTGGGATTAGCTGTCCACGACATCGCGCTGACGCTGTTTGTTCGTTCATCGACAATAATAGTTAAGGGTGTTGTGGATGATTGATAGAAGAGAGATGGGCCGTAAATACTCTCTTTTTTTGTGGGATTTTTTATGTCAAACGACGCCTTCGGGTATCTTTTTATGAGTCTATTAAGTTCAGACTCTGGCTCCCGATCATCCATAAACCAATGTGCAGAGATAATATTCCCGGTTGCCGCATTAAAAATTAATGATAGCCGAGTGGTTGTAGGTTCTCCGGCAAGATAAAGCCAGGTTTCCTCTTGATGACTACTGTCCGTGTAGTCTTTTATATCTGGGGCACCTAATTCTTTTTTTGCAGTGACAGTGTTGAGATTCATTAAGTTTAAACTGTCAATCTGGGTTAATGATAACCGTGAAGAAGTCGGCGGCAGGGAAGAACAGGCCACCGTAAATGTCAGAATTAGTGCTGTGATCATTGACTTCATTCTACAAGCCCTCTCTTAGTCTAAAGCTATCATATGCCGACGACAAGGCGAGATTTATCAAGATAAGTAAACATATTTTCATTAACCCCTGAACTTAGTAGATTAATGAGAGAATGTCGAGAATACTTTTGGTTTTTGGATCCTTGAGTGTTTTGAATGACTCGCAAGTTACTAGAACCCTTCACCCTCTTGCTTGGTTCCCAGCTTTGTCGGGCGATTTTTATTTCCACCCATGGCATCGATAAGGGAGCGACCGAAGTGACTCATTTCACGAGCATTCGGGTCCACGCCTTCTTCCGCAGCCGCTGTGGCGCGGGAATTCTTATCATTGGGGTCGGCGGTGAACTGTTTCATATTCTGAGTATTGACGGCAATAACTCCAGAGGCCGACACACCTTGATCTAGGATCGTCAATGACTTGTAGAGATTAAGTTGTCGTGACGTGCGTGTCTTAGAGGCTAACTGCGTTTGTGCATCTCCCGTCGCTAGGATGTACTTCTTAACGTCTTCAGCTTTGAAAGACTGTTTGTGCGCCATCACCAGGGCTGCGGCTCCCGTGACAAAAGCGGTGGCTTGTGAAGTGCCTGTCATATAACCGTAAGCGTTTCCAGGAAGGCAGGACAAGATGTTTTGCCCTGGAGCTGCGATGTCTACGGTCTCAACTCCATAGTTAGAAGAGGCCAAGACTTGCGTGGACGGATCAATAGCTGTCACAGAGATAATATTGCGAAGTTTGTAGTCTGCAGGGTAGTAGTGGTGTTGATCCGAGTTGGAGCGTTCATTTCCCGCCGCCGCGACAAAAAGAATTCCTTTTTTCTCGGCTTCGGCGATGGCGTCATGTTCTTCTTGAGAGAACTCAGTTCCGCCTCCAGAGTAGTTGATAATATTTGCGCCCATTTTGACGGCGTAACGAATAGAGGCGACCGTGTTTTTGAGATTGTCAGTGCCAGCCACTTTGGGGTCGTAGTATTTAAGAACCATCAAGCTCACTTCGGGGGCAATTCCTGTGATGCCTTTTCCGTTTCCGGCTTCTGCACCTATGATTCCCGCGATATGAGTTCCGTGCCCATGATTGTCATCAAGCTTGTTGTTGTTGGAAACAAAGTTCCAGCCATAGACATCATCCACGAAACCGTTGCCGTCATCATCAATGCCGTTGGTGGCTTTGTCGCGCCCTTGGGAGTCTTTTCCCGTTTCTCCGGGGTTGCGCCAAAGATTGCTGGCAAGGTCTTCGTGTTTGATGTCAATGCCCGTGTCGATCACGGCAATGACAATATCACGACTGCCCTTGGTCACCGACCAGGCGCGAGCTGCGTCGGATTTTTTGAGTCCCCAGGCTTGGCTGATTGCAGGATCATTAAAAAGAGCACTGGGCTCGTCTTCAACTTTATCAGTTTTGGAGGTGATGAAAGAATTTTCCAGGAGACGGTTGGAATCTTTTTTGTTGGAGCTTTGGGTACGAGAAGGAGAAGGTTCAGTCGAGTAAAGGTAAAGACCTAACCCACCAAAAAACACCAAACCAACACAGCCAGCTGCAATCCACAATTTGCGAGAAGACATGAAGTATTCCCCTTTCTCCACTCTGTCTTATCGGAGAAGCGGGGGTATTCTTAAGGTTCTAGGCCTGACTTTCGCAGGGGAAGTTGTCTCAGAGTGAGACAACTGGGGCGATTTTTAGGGTGTGTTTATTTCTTGAGTGCCAGAAGCTCTTCCGGGAATGCGATGCTTTTGTCTGAATTCAAAAGCCGCTGATAAAAGACGTAATTCCGCATGACAAGTTTGATATAGGCGCGAGTTTCTTCATAGGGAACTTCTTCGATAAATTCGACAGAGTCGTCACGATAGCGAGTTTTCAACCACCCACGAATGGCAGAATCGTTGGCATTGTATCCTGAGACCGCCAGAATAAATTGGTTGTTATATTTTTTCATTAAAGATTTAAGTTCGAAGGCTCCCAGGGGCACATTGATCTCGGGTTTAAAAAGATCCAGGGCCTCGCGGTATTCCAAGTCATTTTGTTTAGCGAGTTGTTTGGCGATGCTCGGCAGAAGTTGCATCAAACCAAAAGCGTCGGCCGGACTGCGCGCTTCCGGATTGAAAGCGGACTCCTGGCGAATGATAGAATAAATAAATTCTTGAGGCGTACCACTTTTTTGGGAGGCGGCCAGAATAATTTCGCTGAAAGGCTGAGGAAAAAGAAGATCGGGATGATCGTTCAGAAGGCGATCTTTCACCTCAGGCTGCAAAGCCCCCAATGCCGAGAAGAGGGGAAGGTAAAGGCCCGTGCGCGCATAGCCAGAGGAAACTGCCAACCATGTTTCTTCAGAGGTGATATTTCGTTTTTTCAGATCTTCCACGGCGCTGTTAAGAACTTTTTCCGCGAAAGGTTTTTCATTCACTGCGATAAGCCACTCTGTAGTGAGGCGAGTCTGCGGAGCCAGTTCGCTGACACTCAGAAGACTTAAACCTTGTAGTTCCTTGTTGTCGACTTTCAGGGGCGCATAGCTTTGTTTTAACTCACGTACAGCCAGGACTCCGTAATAACCGAGAGGATCTTCTTTCACGAGCGTTTGAAGTTCTGAGGTGGCTGCGGCATTTTCTCCCAGCTTTTCAAGCGCACGAGCCAGCCAAAAACGCGCTCGCGCCAGATCTGACGGATCTTTTACCAGCGACTTCATTTGCTCAAGACTGGTTTTGGCCTCGTCCCATTTTTGCAGTTTGTAGTAGTTCCAGGATTTTAGCCACGCGATCTTGTCGCGAAGTCCTGGAAGACTGACGGGCTGTTGATAACTGGCTTCAAAGTACTCAAGAGCTTTCGGAAAGTTGCCTTTTTCTTCATCAATACGGCCCAGGATAAAGTAGACCTCATCCATGGGGTAAAGTCCCCGCAAAAGGCGGTGAGTTTCATTCAAAACCTGCACCGCTCGCGAAGTCTGATCTTCCGTCCACAGTGTTTTAGCAAAGAGAACTTGTGCATCATGGTAGCGCGAGATCGCTCGACGGTCTTTTTTATTGCTTTGAAATTCCTTTTTCGCCCAATTCACAAGGTCGGCCGTGGCATTGATGTAATCCGTGCGTTGTTGCGCGACTTTATAGGTTTGACGAATGTTCTTCAGACTTTGAAATTGATCGTCCGTGCTAGCTTGTTTGGAGCTAAGAATTTTTTTATATGTTTTAAAGGCGTTATCAAAATCCCGATGAAAGCGATAGTCGGCCGCGACCGAGCTTAATTCTTTAAAACCTGGAAGGGGATTGAGGCGCGGAGAATTTTTGTAAAGTTGCGCCTGAACCTGGCCGATCTCCTCTTTGAGTTCCAGCTTTTGTGCGGTTTGAAGAGCTTTTTGCAAAAGATCTTCTTTGTTCTTCTTGTTGCTTTCTAATCGCGCTTTTTCAAGATAGGCCGAGAGGTCGTCCTTGAGGTCTTCCGAACTGAGCGCCTCTTTCAGTTTGATATCGACATAAAGATCGCGATACCAAGGGGCGACTTGCCCGGGAAGCTCAATCAACTTTTCTTTTTCATGACAAACTTCATAGGCCCGCAATAAAGCCAAATCGTGCAAAGGGAAGTCCTGCTCTGCTGAGAGAGCTTTAAATCCCTCGCAGGCCCCTTGAGGATTTTTTTCTTTTGTTAAGACAGACAGGGTGTAGGTTTTCCACCAGCGGATATTGTCTTCCTTGGCTCCGACCTCAAGTTTCTCAAGATCGCTCGGCGATACCATCTTCCATTTTCCCAAGAAGGGCGGAGGAGGAGGTGTTAAGCGCTTGTCGATACGCGTGTCAAAACGCGAAGTCGTCGCGCAACCCAAAAGAACAGAAATAAATGAAAGGGCGATTATAAAACGAGGCATAGCTTGATTAGGCTACGCCTTTTTGAATAAAAGAACAACCTGCTTACAGACTTAGAACGCGTTAAGCCGCAGGGAAAGTGATCGCTTAGAGGCGACCACTTTGAAGAGTTTGAATACGAACTTCCAGAGGAGGATGGGTCATGAAAAGTTTCGCCAATCCACCTTTGTCGCGGTTAGAAATCATCAGAGTGGCCGTCGCACCCTCTTCGGGGGGGATCGGTAGATCATAGACCGAGCGAAGTTTTTGCAAGGCTGCGATCATGTTTTCACGGGATGAATACTTAGCTCCCCCCGCGTCAGCGCGGAATTCGCGACGGCGCGAGAAGTAGTTCACGACGATAGATCCCAACAATGTGAAGGCGATGTCTCCCAAGATTGTTACAGCAAAGCGCACGATCTCACGATATCTTTCTTCGACGTTGGAGGCGACTAGGTTTGCCAAAATACGAGAGAAGAACATCGCAAAGGCGTTCACAATACCTTGAATCAAAGTCATTGTGACCATATCGCCGTTGGCAACGTGAGCCACTTCATGAGCTAAAACGCCTTCCACTTCTTTGTCGTTCATTCTTTGCAGAAGTCCTGTTGAAACGGCAACCAAAGAATTGCTCTTCGAAGGTCCCGTCGCAAAAGCGTTGATGTCGACAGACTCATAAATACCCACTTCAGGCATTTTAGGAAGCTGTGCACGACGAGCCAATTCGTGAACCTTGTTGACCAAAGCACGCAGTTCTGGATTCGGATTGTTGGGTTCAATAACTTTGACCCCATGGAACATCTTTGCCATCCACTTGGACATCAGCAAAGAAATGAAGGCTCCTCCCATACCCCAAACAAGACAGAAGGCCATCAAGAAGGGAATGTAAGAGTTAAGACCCGCAAGTCCTAGGAAGCGACTGACAAGAGACCAAACGATTCCGATGGTCACCATGACCAGGATGTTGGTGAGAACAAATAAACCGATGCGTTTTAAAAATGCCATTTAAGAACACTCCTTTTAGAGTCACTACTAATAATGATAACTCTAAAAGGAATGTCAATGCTATCACATCACGTCGTGACAGGTTGTTTCTGATTCTTTTGCCCAGTTCCGTTTTGGGTGGTGCTAAAATGGAACTTCAAAATATCCTTTTCCAGTTCCACATTGACACGTCCACCGTCGACCAGTCGTCCGAAAAGAAGTTCATCAACCAGAGCTTTTTTCAGATGTTCATCCACACAGCGGGCCAGGGGACGAGCACCGTAGACTTTGTCATAGCCCTTTTTCATAAGCCACTTAATCACGTCTTGAGAAACGTTCAATTCAACTTTTTTCTCAAGCAAAGTCATTTTTAGTTCATCGACGAACTTCTGAGTGATTTTTAGTACCATGTCTTCGCTCAGATCGCGGAACGAAACCACGGCATCCAAACGATTGATAAACTCAGGTGCGAACGCTTTTTTAATCGCATCCATAGATAACGAACTGCGATTTTCTTCGACCATGCTGATGGTGCCCCGCGAAGTTTCTAAGGCCCCGGCATTGGAGGTCATTACTAAAATCACATTCTTAAAATCAGCGACCCGACCATTGCTATCCGTTAAGCGTCCCGCATCCATGACTTGTAACAAAACATTCGTGACATCGGGATGGGCCTTTTCAATCTCATCCAGAAGAAGAACACCGTAAGGATGTTTTGTGACGGCTTCAGTCAGAAGCCCCCCTTCTTCATAACCGACATATCCCGGAGGCGCTCCGACCAGACGAGCGACTGCATGTTTTTCCATGTATTCGCTCATATCAAAGCGTTCAAAATGAACACCCATGATTTGTGCGAGTTGGCGGCAGACTTCGGTTTTACCCACTCCTGTCGGGCCGGTGAAGAGAAAGCTTCCAATCGGTTTGTTCGGACGCCCTAAACCGCTGCGCGCAAACTTGATGTTGGCGACCAGGCGATCAATGGCTTCGTCTTGACCGAAGATCAGAGCTTTCAGTTTCTTATCTAGATCTTTAAGTTGGGTTTTTTCACTCGAAGAAACCGTCGCGATAGGAAGACCTGTCATCTTCGCGATGACTTCCTCGATCTCGGCGGTATCAATCTTGATATCTTCAGCATTTTCATACTTCAATCTGAAATGGGCTCCGGCCTCGTCCAGAACGTCGATAGCTTTATCCGGTAGAAGTTTACCGTGAATGTGCTTTTGCGAAAGTTCGACAGCGGCCCGTAAAGCCTCATCAGAAAATTTCACACCATGAAAATCTTCATAGGATTTACGCAGACCTTTTAGGATCTCAACACAATCTTCACGGGACGGTTCGTTGATGTCGATTTTCTGAAAGCGACGGTTGAGGGCACGGTCTTTTTCAAAATACTGGCGGTATTCACTGTGAGTCGTGGAGCCGATGCAACTGATCTCACCGCTCGCTAGGGCGGGTTTTAACAAGTTCGAGGCATCCATAGAGCCACCACTGGTGGCTCCGGCCCCCACGATGGTGTGAATCTCGTCGATAAACAAGATAGCGCCCGGGCGTTTGGAGATATCTTTCACGACGGCTTTTAAGCGGCCTTCGAAATCACCCCGGAATTTTGTGCCCGCAAGTAATCCTCCGAGATCAAGAGAATAGATCACCGCGTGTTTCAGTTTTTCAGGAACACTTCCCTGGACAATTTTTTGCGCCAGTCCCTCGGCGATGGCCGTTTTTCCAACCCCAGGTTCGCCAATCAAAAGAGGATTGTTTTTCGTGCGACGGCAAAGAACTTGAATGGTTCGCTCAAGGACATCCGCACGGCCAATCAAGGGGTCGAGTTTTCCTTGTTTGGCTTTTTCATTCAGGTTCACGCAGAAGCTCTCTAGAGGAGATCCGCGGCCTTCCTCATAACCTTCCCCCTGAAATTCAGTCGGGCGAGAGGCTGCTGCGGGTGGAATATCGTGTTCTTTTCCATCCTTGGTAATTCCGTGAGAAATGTAGTTGATGATATCAAATTGAGTAAGACCCTGGCGAGCTAGGGCAAAAGTCGCATGGGAATCTTGTTCATAAAAGAGCGAGACAAGAAGGCTTCCCTCGCTGATTTGATTGCGTCCGGCGCTTTTCATTTGAATGGCAGCACGCTGAATAAGACGGTGACACGCTAAAGTGAATTCCGGAGTCCAAGATTCAAATCCGCCATAGGAGGACAGCTGGTCATCAGTGATTTGCGGAATGCCCGCTTTAAGGTGATCGCGCAAATCTTGACGGAGCTTCTGCACGTTCACGGCGCAGGCTTCAAGGATTTCCACCATGATCGGGGACTCAGTCAGGACCAGAAGGATGTGCTCCAGGGTCACAAACTCATGATGGTGACGCTTGGCGAGTTCTGTGGCTTCGGCGAGCTTGCGCTCAAGTTCTCGGCTCATCATGCTTCCTCCTCCAGGGTGCTTTTCAGGGGATATTGATTGAGCTGCGCGAATTGATTCACTTGCATGACCTTCATCTCGGCAATCTCAAGACTGTAGACCCCGGCGACACCAGCGCCCTTCTTATGTACATCTAACATAACTTGCGTGGCTTGCTCTTCTGATTTCGCAAAAAAGCGACGCAAAACAAGAACGACAAAATCCATGGGAGTATAGTCATCATTCAGAAGAATGACCTTGTACATCTTCGGCGTGTCCAATTTTGGAACAATCTGGACCCCTGCTTCTCCCTCGGGATTCGAGAAAGGATAGTTGCTATTGTTATTATTATTGTTGTCACCCATGCGTTTATTTTACCTCATGGTTCAATTTGATCACTCTTTCGTCATTGGCAAGTCTAGGGGAGTAAGAAAAGCTAGTTTTAGGTCCGGCCCTGTGTCCCTCTCGTATTTATTGTGGAAACTTGCAATCGGGAATTAATTTTGACACACTTATGTGGGTAAACAGAATTAAGAACCATGGAGGTCCTAATGTTTTTATCAACTCGAAAGTCTCAACGCGGTTTCTCTCTCGTTGAGTTGATGGTCGTTGTGGCGATTATCGGTGTTTTGGCGTCGATTGCGGTGCCTTCTATCAATAAATATTTGGCCAAAGCACGTCAGTCAGAGGCGAAGACAAATCTTTCTTCAATTTATACGTCTGAAAAAGCTTTTTATGCTGAGTACACGGCTTACCATACAATGTTTGGAGCCATTGGATACTCTCCTGAAGGTAAGTTGAGATACAACGTAGGTTTCAGTGCCGCGGGGACTCCAGATGCTGGTACTGGAAATGGTTATAACAACCCTCCAACAACGGCTCCTGGAAATCAAATTAATGCATATTCATACTGTAATACCAGTGTGGGAAATGCGATTGGTGCGTTCAGCAATAATAGTCCTTGTACGTTGCTCAATGGCGCGACGAATGTGGCTCCGCCAAGTCTTCCAACGACAGTTTTGGACGGAACGACTTTCCGTGCGGCTGCGATTTCTGTGATTCATACTAGTATGCCTGCTGGTGACGTTTGGACGATTGATCAAAACAAAGACTTGAGAAACGCGACTCCTGGTATTCCTTAATGCCAACATCTGTTGACATGATTCATAGTATTCAGAAAATCCCAGGCCTTGTGCTTGGGATTTTTGCTATTGGGCTCATCGTTTTAACCAGCGGACAATTTGGAGCCGCAACGAAGATTGAACGAAAGCCAATTGCGCCGCCTCCTTATATCGAGCGCATGAGCTTTGGCTATCAAGAGTCCATCGCGGATATAATGTGGATCCGAGCCATCCAAGACTTCGATTACTGCGATCAAGAAATCGCCGCGAAGGTTTGTGTGAACAACTCATGGCTCTACAAAATGCTTGATACAGTGACAAACTTGTCGCCTCACTTTCGCACTCCCTATGCTGCCGGGGCGCTGGCGTTGACCGTGATCATCTCTGACATTGATGGTGCGACCAAAATTTTCGATAAGGGCGTCAAAGAGTTTCCTAACGATTGGCCGATTTTGTATCGTGCGGCTTATCACTATCTCTACGAAGTGAAGGATAAAAAAAGAGCTGCGGAATTGCTGATTCAAGCGGGACAAAACGGAGCTCCACCATGGGTGTTCTCGTTGGCGGGGCGTCTTTACTCTGACTCGGGTCATCTGGATTTAGCGCAATCTCTTTTGGCAGAAATGAAACGCAACAATCAGGATCCAGTTTTAATTAAACGTCTTGAAGATAAAATTGAGTCGTTGAAGTCCTCGGGCCAGTGATCAGTCCTTTTTCTCCATATGCCAACCAAATAGAAGCATTGCGTCCAAGTTCCCACTCGAAGAATCCAACTCGAGGTCTTTGTTTGTGAGGGCCGGGCAAGTTTTTTAGAGGGAAGCATTGACGGACGCTCCTTCGTCACCATATTTTGATTTGCACGTGAAATTTCAAGATTTTAGGACAATGCACAGACTATGGCGCAAAGAGATTACTACGAAATATTAGGCGTTCCTCGTGAAGCAGACCAAGATGCGATTAAGAAAGCTTATCGTAAGTTGGCAATGCAACTTCATCCCGATAAAAATCCGGGGAACAAAGAAGCCGAAGAAAAATTTAAAGAGGCCGCAGGTGCTTACGAAGTTTTGAGTGATCCCCAGAAGCGGGCTCAATATGATCGTTTTGGTCACGAAGCTTTCTCGGGACGCGGAGGAGCGGGCTTCCAGGATGTGGATGATATTTTCGCCCATTTTGGAGACATCTTCGGCGACTTCTTCGGTGGCGGCATGGGCGGTCAGCAAAGACAACGCCGCAGTCGCAATGAACCTCGTCGGGGTTCGGATCTTCGCTATGTGACCGAGGTCACCCTCAAAGAAGTGATCACGGGTTTAGAAAAAGAAATTGAGTTTGATACTGATAAAAACTGTGATGATTGTAAAGGCACGGGGGCCGAAAAGGGCTCGCAGGTTTCTCAATGTCAGATGTGTGGCGGTTCGGGCCAAGTGGTTCGTTCTCAAGGCTTTTTTGCGATGGCCTCGACCTGTCCAAGCTGCCACGGTCAAGGCACCGTGATTAAGAATCCGTGCAAATCCTGCAAAGGCAAAGGGCGTGTCAGTGAACATCGCAAGATCCGTTTGAACATTCCAGCCGGGGTCGATACAGGCACCCGTTTGCGTGTTGCCACCGAAGGTGAAGGTGGATACATGGGGGGGCCTCCGGGAGATCTTTTCGTTGAGATCCGCGTGAAGCCGCACAACCACTTCGAACGTCGTGGGGATGATCTTTTTGCAGAGCTCTCTGTGCCGTATGTGCAAATGCTTTTAGGTGCGGAAATTGAGGTGCCAACGGTCACTGCTAAGGCGACTGTGGAGGTGCCTAAAGGAGCTCATGATGGTGACAATGTGAAGCTCTCTGGAGAAGGATTGCCTTCTTTGCGCGGCAATCGTCGCGGTGATATCTACTTCCGCGTGAATGTGCAGTTCCCTGAAAAATTACATAAAGACGAAGAGAAACTTCTGCGCGAAATTGCAAAAGCTCGCGGTTTGAAGGTCGCCCCCGAGGGCGGCGGTCTTTTCGGTCGCAAGAAGTAGAAAAATTGAGGCCCCGGCGTTGAAGGGTTTGCGCCGAGGCCTAGAGGGGACATATTTGTTTTGTGTTTTTAAGAGAGGAGCGAGGGCTCATAATGCCTAAAGCTGCCCGATAACACGAGTTAAAGATTCGTAAGATATTGATTTTGTTGATTAAAATATTGTCATAAAAAAATAACTACGGTGGCTTGACGAAAACGAATGAGGCCCCACATTTAAAGTGCTAAATAGAGTTAACTTCATGGAAATTAAGGAGATTTTGGTATGGGTAAAATAATTGGTATCGACTTAGGAACGACGAACTCATGCGTCGCGATCATGGAAGGCGGCGAGCCTAAAGTTCTCGTGAACGAAGAGGGCGCTCGTACCACTCCTTCTGTTGTAGCGTATACAAAAGACGGAGATCGTTTGGTGGGTCAAATCGCTAAACGTCAAGCGGTGACGAATCCTGAAAACACAATCTATTCTGCAAAACGTTTTATCGGTCGCAGATTTGAAGAGATTCAAGAAGAGATTAAACTGGTTCCTTACACTGTGGTTGCCAAGGGCAATGACTGTGCATTCAAGGCGCAGGGAAAACAGGTTTCTCCAGAGGAAATCGGTGCGGCGGTTCTTGCAAAACTTAAAAAGGTTGCAGAAGACTATTTGGGTGAGCCTGTCACAGAAGCGGTGGTGACTGTTCCTGCGTACTTCAACGATGCGCAAAGACAAGCGACAAAAGATTCCGGTCGTATTGCGGGTCTTGAAGTTAAACGTATTATTAACGAACCCACAGCGGCTGCGCTGGCTTACGGTCTTGATAGAAAGAAAGATGAAAAGATCGCGATCTACGACTTCGGGGGAGGTACATTCGATATCTCTATTCTTGAAGTGGGCGATGGTGTTGTAGAAGTGCGCGCTACCAATGGGGATACTCACTTGGGTGGTGACAACTTCGATACTGTGATCTTGGAGTGGTTGATTTCTGAATTCAAAAAAGATCAAGGTATTGATCTTAAGAGCGATAAAATGGCGTTGCAACGTCTGAAAGAAGCAGCCGAGAAAGCAAAAATCGAGCTTTCTACAGCGCAAGAAACAGAGATCAACTTGCCATTCATCACGGCGGATCAATCGGGTCCAAAACATTTGCAGACAAAATTGTCTCGCGCAAAATTCGAGCAAATGACAGAAGACCTTGTGAAGCGTTCGATGGAGCCTTGCCGTAAGGCTTTGGCGGATTCTGGTTTGAAAGCCTCTGAAATTGACGAAGTCGTTTTGGTGGGTGGTTCTACTCGTATCCCTGCCATTCAAAAGGCAGTTAAAGATTTCTTCGGTAAAGAGCCCAACCGCACAGTGAACCCTGATGAAGTAGTGGCTGTTGGTGCCGCAGTTCAGGGTGGTGTCTTGGCTGGTGAAGTAAAAGACGTTCTTCTTTTGGACGTAACACCTTTGAGCCTTGGTATCGAAACTTTGGGTGGCGTGATGACCACTTTGATCGAAAGAAACACAGCGATTCCTACGAAGAAATCTCAGGTGTTCTCAACAGCTGCGGACAATCAGCCAGCTGTCGACATCCACGTTCTTCAAGGGGAGCGTAAGATGGCGTCTGACAATAAAACTTTGGGGCGCTTTGAGCTTGTAGGTCTTCCTCCAGCTCCTCGTGGTGTCCCTCAAGTTGAAGTGACTTTTGACATCGACGCCAACGGTATCCTGCATGTGAATGCGAAAGATATGTCTTCTGGTAAGTCTCAGCAGATCAAGATCACGGCTCAGTCTGGTCTTTCTGAAGAAGAGATCAAACGTGCGGTGAATGATGCCGAAGGACATGCGGAAGAAGATAAGCGTAAGGCCGAGGCGGCAACTCAAAGAAACAACCTCGACAACTTGGTTTACCAAACTGAGAAGTTGCTCAAGGATTCAGGAGCGCAATTGCCTGAGTCTGAGGTGAAATCTGCCAACGAGGCTATTGCGAGTGCGAAAAAAGTTCTTGAGAACAAATCGGCGGAAGCTTCTGAACTCAAGGCGTCTTTCGATAAGTTGCAAGACATCACTCACAAACTCACTTCTGAGCTCTATAAAAAGCAAGGAGCTCAAGGTGGGGGTGAAGGCGGCGGCACTCAGCAAGAAGGCGGCGAAGCCTCTTCTGATAAAGGTGACGACGTCATCGATGCAGATTACAAAGATGTGAATTAATTTTGATTTCACAAAAAAAAGCCGGGTTTGAAACCCGGCTTTTTTTTTGTTGGACCCCATGCTCTTCAGTATTACGATTTAAGTAAACAGATGAGGTGGTTATGCATAAAGAGCTTTATCCGGTATCCCCTGACTTCGCTAAAAACGCCTGGATTGACGAAACAAAATACAAAGAAATGTATGAGAGATCTCTCAAAGATCCAGAAGGTTTTTGGGCTGAACAAGCCGAGCGATTGGTGTGGGACAAAAAGTGGGATAAGGTGAAAGATGTCAGCTTTAAGAAGCCTGTTCATATCAAATGGTATCAGGGCGGGAAGCTGAATGTTTCTTATAACTGCATTGACCGACATTTAGATCAACGAGGCGATAAAGTCGCCATGCTGTGGGAGCCCGACAGTCCGTCTGTGCCCTCACGAAAAATCACCTACAAAGAACTTCACGGCGAGGTCTGCCGGTTTGCCAATGTTCTGAAAAAAATGGGCGTTAAAAAAGGCGATGTTGTTACGATCTACATGCCGATGATTCCTGAAACCGCCTTTGCGATGCTGGCGTGTGCTCGTCTTGGCGCCACTCATTCGGTTATTTTTGGTGGCTTTGCTCCAGACTCGATTGCCGATCGTATTATTGATGGGGCCTCTCGGTTTGTGATCACCGCCGATGCGGGTTTCCGCGGCAGTAAAGTGATTGCGCTGAAAGAGAACATTGATAAGGCCTTAGTGAAAGCCTCCATAGCCGACAAGGTCTTGGTGGTGAGATACGCCGGCAATCAAATCGAAATGAAAGAAGGGCGTGATTTCTGGTATCACGAGATGGTGAAGGACGTCAGCAGCCAGTGTGAGCCTGTGATGGTGGACGCTGAAGATCCTCTGTTTATTCTTTATACTTCTGGTTCCACGGGAAAACCCAAGGGTGTCATGCATACGACGGGTGGTTACTTGGTTTATGCCAGTATGACTCATCAGTATGTTTTTGATTATCATGAACAAGATATTTATTGGTGTTCTGCTGACGTGGGATGGGTGACAGGGCACAGTTATATTGTCTATGGTCCGCTGGCAAATGGCGCCACCACCGTGTTCTTTGAAGGGGTTCCAAATTATCCAACACCCGCGCGCTTTTGGGAGATCGTTGATAAACACAAGGTCACGATTTTCTATACCTCTCCAACAGCCATTCGTTCTTTGATGAGAGAAGGGGATGCCTTCGTAAAAAAATGCTCGCGAGCTTCGCTAAGACTTCTGGGATCCGTGGGGGAGCCTATCAATCCGGAAGCTTGGGCGTGGTATTACGATATCGTGGGAGATAAGCGTTGTCCGATCGTGGATACTTGGTGGCAGACGGAAACGGGAGGAATCTTGATCTCCCCATTGCCGGGGGCGATTGCACAAAAACCAGGCTCTGCGACGTTGCCATTTTTTGGAGTACAACCCAAGATTCTGACCAATGAAGGACAAGAGATCACGGGACCAGGGGACGGAGTTTTGGTGATTACCGATTCTTGGCCGGGACAGGCACGCACGATCTACGGAGATCATAAACGTTTTGAAGACACCTATTTTTCAAATTACCCCGGTTATTATTTTACCGGCGACGGTTGTCGTCGCGATCAAGATGGTTATTATTGGATCACCGGGCGGGTGGATGACGTGATCAATGTGTCGGGACATCGTCTGGGCACGGCAGAGATTGAGTCGGCCTTGGTCGCCCATCACAAAGTCGCCGAGGCGGCGGTTGTGGGTTATCCTCACGATATCAAGGGCCAAGGGATTTATGCCTTTGTGACTTTGAAAACGGGCGAGGTGGCCAGTGAAGAGCTTCGCAAAGAACTGATCCAAACCGTGCGTAAAGAGATTGGGCCTATTGCTACGCCAGATTTAATTCAGTGGGCAACAAGGCTACCGAAAACTCGTTCAGGAAAAATCATGCGTCGAATTCTAAGAAAGATCGCAGAAAATCATCCCGAGCAACTGGGTGATACGACAACTCTTTCAGAGCCCGGGGTTGTCCAAGAACTGGTCGACAATAGAATGAATCGGTGATAGTTTCGCCGCCATGAAACAACAGGGGACTGCGGGATTACACCGCCCCATTTTAAATGGAAAGGTGAATTTTCCCCTTTGCTTGGCGCCGATGGTGGGGCTAACTCACGTGGCCTTGCGTGAACTGATGCGGGAGTATCTTCCGCACGAAGCGTTCACAATTTGGCCGACCGAGATGTTGAACTCTCGGCGCATTCCTTCTGAAAATCTTGAGAAAACACCTGAAACACTTCGCGCGCCCCATGAAAACGGACTGGTTCCCCAAATTCTTGGCAATGAAGAAGTTCCGATTGCGGAAAGCGTGAAACGTTTGATCGAATGGGGCGCTGAAGCCATTGACATCAACATGGGATGTCCCGTGCAGAAGGCTTTAAAACACAACTATGGAGTCGCATTGATGGGGGATCCCAGTTATGCGGCGGAAGTTGTCAGAATGACCGTCAAAAACTCTTCGATCCCGGTCAGTGTCAAAATCCGCGCCGTCGGCAGCACGAAGGAATTTGATGAACTTCTAAGTTTTGTGATGGGCTTGCGTAACTCCGGAGCGAGTTGGGTGTGTTTACATCCGCGAACAGCCGCACAAAAAAGACGCGGATCCGCGGACTGGGAGCAGATCAAACAACTTCATCGCGCAGTGGATTTCCCAATTATTGGTAACGGTGATATTCAGACGGCGGAAGATGCTTTATTGATGCTTCAGGAAACAGGTTGTGACATGGCGATGGCGGGCCGAGGACTTGCGGCTCGGCCATGGATGATGTGGCAACTGGGAGAAACCTTGGGGTTTGCTCCCCCTCTGGGAAAAGAAGGCCAGAAAGCACCTCGCACTCCTGAAGACGAAGGGGCCGAGTACGGCAAATGTCTTTTAAAGCTGATCGCGCTTTCTCGAAAATATTTTGGAGAAGACTTGGCGATGAGAAAAGTGCGTTTTTATGTGCGAACAACCAGTGTGTGGTTGGTATTTGGAAATGCGTTGTATGGTGTCTGTGCGAAAGCAAAAACGACGGAAGAAATGGAAGCGGGAGTTCGAAAGTTTTTCGAGGGCCCTGTAGAAATGAGCCCTCGAACGGAACTGCGCCAATAGGCGATCTTCTTAGGGATAGCGCGGTGGCATAGGTGGATTTGGATTTTTAAAAGGATCCGGTTCCCCGTAGGCCGATAGATTCACGATGTAGTTTTTGTCTGAGGTCCAAATCTTCAAAGTTCCTGAGCTGTGCCCTGGGAACGTATTCCAGTAAGACACATAGATTTTGCACGCTTTACCAGGAGCAAGAGCTTCAGGGCAATTGTCTTGTGCGCGATAACCCATGCCTTTCAGATCCCACACGATGCCAGTCAAATCTTTGTCGCCGGTGTTCTTTAATTCCAGTGAGCCGCGCGCCATTCCGTTGTAGGGTGCACTTCCCAACGACATATAAACAGTCACAGTCTCACCAAGTGTTTCCACGGCCTGAGCTGAGAAAGACATAAAAACCGCGCTGATCACAACTAACAAGTTCTTCATATTTATTCTCCTTCTTCTGAGTTCAAAAGTGGCATCAATTTGCCTTCCTCATCTAAAGCCTTCAGGTCCGTGTAACCCCCAATCAACTTGCCGTTGATCAAAATAATAGGGACGGTTCTCCAGCCAGTTTCGGATTTAATTCTGTCAATTTCTTCGGGTTGATCTGTCAAATCCACGACGTCGTAAGCAATGCCCTTGCTTTCAAGAAAATTGATCGCGCGGTCGCAGTACGGGCAGGGATTTTTTTTGTACATGAGTACTTTAGCCATGATTCCTTTTGACATAGGGACAGGGGGGAGACAAGGTTTCTCTAAGATGATTTGTTTACTGTGCCAAACCCCAGATGCAGCCCCCTTTAAAGTGGAGAGAAAGCCCGAGAGGAGCTATTTTCATTGCGCACAGTGTGATCTGATCTTTATGAATCCTGCGGAGCGTCTCGGTCCTCAGGAGGAAAAGCAGCGCTACGATCAACATGAAAACAATCCCAGTTCGGCTGGTTATCAGGCTTTCTTTGAGCCCCTTATTCAAGGGATTGACGATTATTTTAAGGCGGCGGGAATGTCGCCGTCCCAGTTGTCGGTTTTGGATTTTGGCTGCGGCCCGACGGCGGTGTTGTCTCAGCTTCTTGCATCCAAGGGGTACAAGGCCTTCAATTACGACCTTTATTATCATCCTGACCAAGAACAGTTACGGCGCACCTATCACTTCGTAACCAGTACGGAGGTCTGGGAGCATTTGTACAATCCTCGTCAAGAAATCGAGAGACAATTGCGTTTGCTCAAACCTGGGGGGATTTTGGCTGTCATGACGTCTGGTCATCGGGGAGAAGCGTCTTTTCATGACTGGCATTATCGACGAGACCTCACACATGTCGTGTTTTTCTCAGAAAAAACCATGAAATGGATCGCAAATCACTTCAAACTTCAATTGATCAAATCAAAAAGCCCTTATTGGATTTTTCAGAAGTTGTTTTAAGCCCGCTTTAGGTCGGGCCCCCTCAGACCGGGTTCTATGAGGACCCTTGTGATTTTATTAAGTTATTTTCAATAAAGGCTTTCAATTTTCTCAAAATAATCCGAAGAGTTTCAACGAGGTACCTTGTTTTGATGCTCTTAAAAATTGTGACCTACATAATCCTGTCATCCCTGACTGCCCACGCTTTTGATGCGCAGGATATTTTGCTTTATTCTCTTTGCAAAAAAGATAGAAAAACCTGCTCCTCCAATGAGTTCAAGCTTGTCGAGAAATTTGAGTTGCAGTGTCGGGTAGAGCAAGAGGGGCATCGCTGTCAGGAGTTGTCCGCCAAGAATCCTGAGTGGGCACCTCTCATGCGGAAGTGTGACTTTGAGAGTCTTTGTAAAGAATTTAAAGAGTATCAAAGTCAATCCGGCATCGCGTGTCTTCGTGGTTATAAAAACGCGATGGTGGATCTGGGAATTTCAATCAAAGACATGGCTTTTTCCCTGGGTGGATTTATTGAGGACAGCTGGGAGAAGTTCAAAAAAAGCAATCGTGATCGCGAAGCTTTTTTGAAGCAGTGTAATCAGTCGCTTCTTTGCAAAAGAGATCTTGTGAAGGACGATCATCGATATAATAATCTTCCTGATGAAAAGTTGGATAAATTTACGGCGACATTTCTTTATGTTCAGGCCCAGGATATGAAGAATTTTAAAGCCTCCGCAGAACGAGTTCGTCCGAAGCCCTATGTGCCAATTTCAGAGAGAACTCGCGATGACACCGACTTAACCGAAGAACAAAAGTTTAAGATGTCGGGCCTCTTGGATGCGGCCGAAGCTAAGATTAAAGAACAGTATGATCGTTATCTTTGTTACAACCGAACAGCTCGCGAAGAACTGAAATGTTATGCGGTCGGAAATGTCATCGACCCAACACTTTTTGCCGGATATTTTATAAAAGGCGCCCGGGTCGTCGCAGCGGCCGGTCGTCTTTCAAAAGTGGAAAAGGCCGGGGTTGAAGTTGAAAAATCCGTCGCCACTATGACGGCGCGCTCGACTTTTAGAACGCGAGGCGAACTGATCGATAAATATCTTCACTACTCTCCGGCGACCACGGCGCAGAATGAGAAATGGATTGCGCAAGCCGAAAAGGGCACTCGGGCGAAGATGACCTTCTTTGACGTTGAAAACAGTCAGATGAAGGTTTTAAACGACACGTTGAAGGACAAGAATCTGGTTACCAGCCTGACGAACTATCACAAGGATATTTTGTTTTCCAAGATGGAAGCCTTGCAAAAAGAATTCCCCAATCTGATCATCGATAAGTATTCAGATTTTAAGTCTTCTCGTTTTGCGTTTAGCGGAAGTGTTCCCAAAGACATTGAAAAGCGATTGGATAAGATTTTCCGTGAAACCAATGAAGAGTTCTCAACCTATCTTAAAGAAAATAAAATTCTCCGCACAGAGGACAGCGCAGAAACGTGGTTCCGGGGCGGCGTGGGGCGCTCTGCAGACCAGGCCAACTTAGCGGCCCGGTATTCACGGGGTCAAAATAACAACGTCGTGCAAAACTATGCTCAAGAATCTATGCAGCAGTCGATGAGTCGCCAGCTTAGCAGTTTGGATCGCCAGCGAAAAGGAATTCGTGATGAGGTGGGGCGAACGGGCATGGTTGAGGGACAAACACTTCACCAAGATGTTTTTGATATAGTTCGTAAAAATCAAGGGGAGCCTGATAAGATTTCTCAAGCCTTGACGAAGCGATTTGCTTTGAGTGAACTTCCGCGCAGCACTGTTATGAAGATTCAAGATTATGTGAAAGCGACGGATAGTTTTTCTCCGGGAATTCATATTGCCAGTCGGGAAGTGGCTCATCTGAATGATGCGGCTCAAGGGGGGCTTTCCGCCGATATCATCGGTTTGGGAGCCGCGAATTTAAAAGGCACAGCAGAGGCGTTGGCTTCGGCGAAGAATGTGGACCAAGCTTTGGAGTTGACCCGTACCGCCGAAAAGGCTGTGACTCAAAGTTTTAAGGACCAAAAGAAGTACTTTGAAGAAGTCATTCGTCGATCGGTCAGCCAAGGGAAACTGAAGACTTTGTGTTCAGGGGATGACTGCGTTTCTGTGGCGGTGAGCCCCTTGAATGAGGCCGAAAAAACTAAAATCTTGGCGGGTCTTGCGGATAGTAAATATTCCGGCGGCTATCGGTTGGCGTTTATCCCCGAAGGTGTGGCGGCGGCAGAGACACGCAATGCGCTGGCCACTCACGGTGAGTCGATGGAAAAAATCTTGCGCAAAACCTTAGGGGCATCGATGGAGCCGCGAAAGTTGCAGGGTCTGACTTTTGGGGTCGATATGAAGACTCAAAAGTTGAATCAGGGTTCCGTGAAACTGCTTATCGGGGAAGCGCCGGGAGTGCGCTTGACGGAGAAAGACCGGGTTTTAATTGAAAGAACCTTCCGTCAAGCTGTCGAAGAGTTGAATCAAGAGGTTTCCAAAGAAGGCGTTCAGGCGATGTATCGAGCCACACACTAAGGTTGCTGGCAAATCCGTTCCAAATGTTCTCGGAATTCCTTGGGCTTTTTTAGAACTTTGATTTCATCAAAGACCTGTTTGGCTTCGGCATTCTTGAACGATAAAGCTTTGAGCCATTGTTTGGTGCGGGACACAGCAAAGTAATCATTGATATACAAAGTGCTGGCTTCAAAAAACTGGGGCAGTAAGAGTTTGGTCTGCGCCCAGCACATCTCGGTGACGGGCTCTTTGTTCACACTCTGTTTGATCTGCTGAAAAATATAGGGATTGCTTAGAACCCCGCGACCAATCATGTAGTCTTCACACTGAGTCACTTCCACACAGCGATGAAAATCCGCGACGTTCCAGATTTCTCCGTTGGCGACGATTTTCAATTTTGTTTTTTCTTTGATTTGCGGAATCCACTCCCAATAAGCGGGAGGCCGGTAGCCGTCAGTTTTGGTGCGACAGTGAACTGTGAGCCAAGTGGCATTGGCCTCTTGGGCGGCTTGCGCGATGTCCAAGCATTTGCTGGGATCATCAAAGCCCAAACGAATTTTGGCGGTGACGGGGATTTCAGAGGGAACCGCTTTGCGAACGGTATCGATAATAGTGAAAACTCGATCGCAGGATTTAAGCAAAGAGGCCCCGCCATCGTGACGGTTGACGGTTTTTGCAGGACACCCGAAGTTGAGATCAATGCCAAGGGCCCCCAGTTTTACGGCTCTTTGGGCATTGAGTGCCAAGGGTTCGGCATGACCTCCCAGAAGTTGAACAAAGACGGGGGTTCCCCAGCGAGTGCGGGAATGGGTTTTAAGTTCGGGGCAGTTTTTATAAAAAACACTCTCGGGATGCAGGCGATCGGTGACGCGAAGAAACTCAGTCACGCACTGATCGATTCCGCCAATGCGGGTGAGGGTGTCACGCATCACCCAGTCCACCACGCCTTCCATTGGAGCTAAAAAAAGTTTCATGGATTAAAGGCCGCCCATTTTTTTGACGATGTCGAAGTGCTTTTTGTCGACGGGCTGTACGGACAAGCGGGACCCTTTTTGCAGAACCAGCATATCTTGCAGTTTCCCATTGGTGCGAAGATCACTGAGGCTGACGACCTCTTTGAATTTATCGACGTATTCAACTTCCACGCAGTACCAGATCGGTTTTTCTTTGCTGGCCTTGGCGTCAAAGTATTCTGACTTTTTATCAAATTGAGTTTTGTCGGGGGCGGCAATCTTTGAAATCTTCGCCAGTCCCGCAACACCCGAAGGTTCGGCGTTGGAATGATAAAATAAAACCGCATCACCGACTTGCATGTCTTTCATCATGAAGTTGCGCGCTTGGTAGTTGCGCACACCCTCCCACCAGGTTGTTTTGTCTTTTTTAAGTTGGTCGATCGAAAAAACATCCGGTTCGGATTTCATGAGCCAGTATTTCATTTATTTTTTCTCCGCTTTGATCTTTCCGGATTTGAAAAACCACTGACCGGCTTGTTTGCGGAAGGTGCTGACTTCATGATGGATGTACTCTTCATCGTCCACGGTATAGAACGCCTTAAACTCGACCGTGCCTTTGGTGCCTTTTTCTTCGGCCTTCAAAATTTCAAGTTTCAAGAACTGGGCTCGCTCCGCCCACTCTTGGTTGGCCTCGTCATCAATCAGATCCAGAGTTTGAGGATCGGTCGTATCACGAAGATACGCCATTTGATTCTTCGCAAAAGCACTATAGCGAGAACGCATCAAAGCTTCCGCCGTCGGCGCGACCTCTTTGCCAGAATGATAAACACCACAACACTCAAGATATTCTTTTTCAGACCCACAAGGACATTTCATATGTCCGCGACCCTACCAGAATTCCCGCCCCGGAGGTACGCCGTACCTTTTTGCAGTGCGCAGCATCAAGAATGGGGCGATTTCGACACGAAGGGAAGCTGGTACCTTTTCGGGGGCGGGGCTGTTATCGTTTTTTGGGTGAGGTGACATTATGGCGAAGTGGGCTTTGATTACCGGGGCAACGTCGGGAATTGGTTGGGCGACAGCTTTGGCTTTGGCGGGGCAGGGGTATTCCATTCTGGCGACGGGGCGTCGCTTGGAAAAGCTTCAGGAACTCGAAAAAAATTTAAAAGCTCAGTTTCCGGCTGTCAGTGTGAAGACGGCGGCTTTTGATGTCTCGGATCGTTTCGAGGTCAGTGAGTTTTTAAAAACATTTTCGAGTGATGTCGCGCACGTCGATGTTCTTGTGAACAATGCCGGACTCGCGAAAGGCGTCGATAAGATGCAAGAGTCCTCCTTGGATGACTGGGAAACCATGATCGACACCAATATCAAAGGATTGCTTTTTATGACCCGAGGAGTGGTCGAACACATGGTTCGCCGAAACTCAGGGCACATTGTCAATCTGGGATCTGTGGCCGGGAGATGGACTTACCCTGGCGGCGGCGTTTATTGCGCGACCAAATTCGCCGTGCGAGCCTTGTCAGAGGGACTGCGCATGGATCTTCTTGGCAGCAAAATTCGCGTGACCAATATTGAGCCAGGAATGGTGCACACAGAGTTTTCTTTGGTGCGTTTTGAGGATGCCGCCAAGGCGGACAAAGTCTATGAAGGCATGACTCCTTTAACTGCGCAGGATATTGCAGAGACCATCGCGTGGTGCGTGGCTCGCCCGGCTCATGTGAATATTCAGGAGCTTGTTATTTACCCAACTGACCAAGCCCATGTAGGCCAAGTCGCCCGTAAGAGTTAAAATATTTTTCATAATCAGGGAGGATAAGCGCAATGGCACAGAATGGATTTCGAACTGAAAAAGACACCATGGGTGAGGTGATGGTTCCGGCAGATAAATTCTGGGGAGCTCAAACGCAAAGATCCACACAGAACTTTCGCATTGGCGGGGATCGTTTTCCTCGCGAGATGATTCGTGCCTTGGGAATTCTTAAAAAATGTGCGGCCCTGACCAATCACAAGTTGGGGATTTTGGATGACAAGAAAACCGAGGTCATCGTGAAAGCGGCTGACGAAGTCATTGCCGGAAAGTGGGATGCTCATTTTCCTCTCGTGGTTTGGCAGACCGGCTCAGGGACGCAAACCAACATGAATGCCAATGAAGTGATCGCCAACCGGGCGATGGATATGTTGGGCATTCAGCTTCCCAGTAAAGAGATTCATCCCAATGATGATGTGAATAAAGGGCAATCCTCCAACGACACCTTCCCCACGGCGATGCATATTGCGGTGGCTGAACAAATTGATCACCGTCTGTTGCCGATGATGGAGAAGCTGCATAAAGCCCTGGAGCATAAGCAAAAAGAATTCAAAGATATCGTCAAAATTGGTCGTACCCACTTGATGGATGCGACCCCTTTAACTTTGGGACAAGAGTTTTCAGGTTACGCCACCCAAATGAAACACTCCGTGCAAAGAGTGAAAAATACATTGCCTCATCTGTATGAGTTGGCCTTGGGAGGCACCGCGGTGGGGACGGGGTTGAACACGCATCCTCAGTTTGCGACGGAAGCGGCGAAATCCATTGCACATGAGACAAAGATTCCTTTTGTTTCGGCTGAAAATAAATTTGAGGCTTTGGCCTCCCATGATGCTCTGGTCGAGGTCAGTGGCGCTTTAAACTCGGTGGCCGTGTCTTTGATGAAGATTGCCAACGATATTCGCCTTCTGGGGTCTGGTCCGCGTTGTGGGATCGGTGAGCTGCAGCTTCCTGAAAATGAACCCGGCAGCTCGATTATGCCCGGTAAAGTGAATCCGACTCAGAGTGAAGCCATGACCATGGTCTGTGCGCAAGTGATGGGGAATCATGTGGCAGTCAGTATTGGGGGGGCTACGGGCCATTTTGAGCTGAACGTCTTTAAACCTCTGATTGTTTTTAACGTGCTGAACTCAATTCGCTTGTTAGCCGACGCCTGCGAGTCTTTTACGGACCACTGTGTGACGGGAATTCTAGCGAACCAGAAGCAAATTCGGAAGCATCTGGAGCATTCGTTGATGTTGGTCACGGCTCTGAACCCTCATATTGGTTATGATAATGCCGCTAAAATCGCGAAAACTGCCCACAAAAACGGCACAACACTGCGCGAAGAAGCTATCAATCTTGGACTCCTTTCTGGCGAAGAATTTGATAAGATAGTAAAACCAGAAGATATGGTGGGACGGTAAGGTCCCCGGAGGGGCGAAAGCAGATGAATCCTTTATTGGCAAAAGCGAACTGGATGGAGCGCGATGATATTCGCCCTTATGTATTTGTTCGTCCAGAAAACCAAATCGCTCAGCCGGGTTCGGTTCATCGTCTCAACTGGTTTCAGCAGGAACCCATTTTCAAAGATCCTCTCGATATCAGCGAGTTGGCCTTTGCCGATCGCCTTTATTCTTTAGAAGAGCGTGCCTTTGGGCCCTCCAACATGGCGATGCCTCGCTGGGTTTTTTATGACTGTGCGGTCATGCCTGGGTTTGTCGCGGGGTTTGCCGCGAAGCCTTCGGCATTAACGAAAGAAATGCGCGACGCCCTTGATCCCAAAAAGTTTCCCGCGACGGGTTCTCCGATTAAAACTTCCAGTGTATTGAAGGAAGTGACCTCTTTGGACGAGATGGACTGGATTCCCTTGTCGTTGTTTATCATTATTCCGACAATGCACAAAGGCGAGTGGGTGGCTCACAATCTTTGTTCGGTGAATTCTCTTGTTCCCGAGGGGCAGGGATTCTATGGCTTGGGGTTCCTTTCTAAGGCCTTCGGGTTGTGGTATGCTAACGTAGATCAGTGTTCAGGTATGACCCAGTGGGGAAGTCCGGCTTTAAAACTTCACTCTCATTATGGCCATCTGGAGGTGATTGGAGCTTATGCTCCAGTGCACTCTCACGCAAAAACGATCACTTATCGTGTTCAAGTAAACACGAATTGCTGGGAAAAGTTTTTTAATAAAGAACCCGACCTGGCGTTTTTGGAAAATTATGGTCCGACCGGGACCTTCATTGATCCGAAAAGTGAAGAGAGTATGTTAGACTTTCAGAAGCGTATTGAGCGTAGTGAAGGTCCCTTCTTCCTCAGTGCAGGTGAAATTGCACAGAAGAAGTTGGATGAAAAATTGATGATTTATAGTTTGAAACAACAATACTAGATAGGAAGAAAAAATGTCGATGAATACCCTGCCCCCCGTCGCGAAATCTTTTTTTGCGTTCTGTAAGAAATGTGATGCAGATAGATACCATGTGGTCCTGGCTCACACGTCGTCGACTTCCGCGAAAATCAAATGTGAAATTTGTGGATCTCAAAAAACCTATTCTCTTCCGAAAGCGCAAACTCGCACTGGCAAGCCTTTGACGGGTGCGGCGGCTAAAAAACGTGAACAAACTATGAGTTCTCGCAAATCCAGTCATCGCAATGAATATGAAATGTTGATGGCCAACGAGGGCGCTCCTACGGCAAGCTACAACATGAAGGCGAAGTTTGAAAAGAACACCAAACTTCAACATCCTAAATTTGGCATGGGTTTCATTAAAGATGCTTTGTCTGATAAAATCGAAGTGGTTTTTGAAGACGAAGTTCGTACCTTGATTCACAACAGAACATAATCTTTTATCTGAATTTAGCGCGGTAAAATGGATTGGCTTAAAGGGTTGAACCCCGAACAGCAGAAGGCCGTAAAACATAATTACGGTCCTTTGCTTATTTTGGCTGGGGCGGGTTCGGGCAAAACGACAGTTCTTGTTTCAAGAACGGGGAGATTGGTTTCTGAAAGAGTCGCGAAGGCTCAAGAGATCTGTGTTCTTACGTTCACCAACAAAGCCGCGCGCGAACTCACACATCGAGTGGGAGTTAAGCTTGGTAACACGGGGAAAGGTCTTTGGGCGGGGACCTTCCACTCTTTTGGTCTGCAGATTCTGCGACGTTTTCATAAACATGCCGGTCTGTCGCCGTATTTTGGGATTGTCGATCAGAGTGATTGCAATGCCATCCTGAAGGATCTGATTAAAGACGTCAAAAATTCAGGTAAAGACAAGTTCGATGTCGATAAGATTTTGGCGATGATCAATGATCGCCGCACCGGAATCGCCTTACAGAATGAAGCCTTTGATGAATACCACGAGATGGCCGAGGTTTTGGCTCCGAAATTCGCCAAACGCTTAGAGCATTTGGGCGTGGTGGACTTTGAAGGTCTTTTGATAAAACCTCTCCAACTTTTTAAAGAGCATCCAGATATTCTTGAAAAGGTGCAAAGCTCGTTCAGCCAAGTGATGGTCGATGAGTTTCAAGACACCAATCGAATGCAGATGGATTTGATTCATCAGATCGTGCGAGTTCATAACAACGTCACCGTGGTTGGAGACGACGATCAGTCCATTTATGGTTGGCGAGGGGCGGAAGTAAAAAATATTCTGAACTTTCCGCAAGAATTTAAAAACTGTGAAGTGATTAAACTCGAGCGGAATTACCGGTCCTCTTCTGAAATTTTGGCGGTGGCGAACGCCGCCATTTCAAAGAATAAAAACCGCCATGGGAAGATCCTTCGTGCGGAAGCCGCCCAAGAAACAGGTGAACTTCCTGAAATGTTTCTACTAGATCGTGAAGAAGACGAATGTGAGTTTGTCGTCAGCGAAATCCTGCATTTCCAAAGGCAAGGTTATAGTTATAAAGACTTTGCAATTCTGTATCGCTCAAACACCCAAGGGGGACTGATCGAGTCCTCTTTGCGACGGGCTAATATCCCTTATAATATTTCCGGTGGAACTTCGATCTTTGATCGCCGCGAGATCAAAGACTTGATGGCTTATCTCAAGCAAGCCTTGGCTCCGAATGAGGTGTCTTTGCGTCGTATTATCAACGTTCCTTCGCGGGGCATCGGTGATACGACGATTGAAAAGCTCAGTGAATTTGCTCTTAAGAAAAGAATCAACTTTGTGGATGCCTGCCGTTTTTGGAAAGAAGCGGAAGTGCAGGATAAAGCCGGAGAGTCCATTGATGAACTGATGAAGTTTGTCGAAGACCTTCCTAAGAACATCTTGGATTTCCAAGTGGGTTCAACCCCGGGAGCTAAGATGGTCGAAATTTTTCAGAATATCGGTTATCGCGACTATGTGTATGGCACGGCGGCAGATCCGACCAGTGCTGAAAAGAAGTGGATGGTTGTTGAAATTCTAGGGCGTATCTTGGATGCGTACCTAGGCCGGCGGGCTTACGATGTGGAAAGTATCAAATCCTTCGTGGATGCGATGTTATTGCGCGATGATATGTCTCAGGAAGAGGAAAATCCCAATAAAGTGCAACTCATGACGTTGCATGCCTCGAAGGGCTTGGAATTCCCCGTCGTAATTTTGGCGGGGCTGGAAGAAGACCTTTTGCCTCATAAAAACCTGGGATCTGATATCGATGAAGAGCGCCGTTTGTTTTATGTCGGCGTCACTCGCGCGAAAAAACGTTTGGTCATGACCCGCTGTCAGCAACGCAAAAAAAACGGGGCCGTGCGCCCAGTGACTCCGTCACGGTTCTTGCTGGAAATTCCCAAGGAACTTTATAAGGAATTCCCTTTGGGAGTTCGCCCGGTGTCAGGTCAAGAACGCGAAGACTTGGTTGCGAGTTTTCTTTCTAAGCTGGACAGTAAGATCGGGCCTTCTAAGAAGTAACTTGCTCCCTCTAAAGACCCAGTGCCCTTCCCATTAAACAGATCTCCTCGGACAGTCCTCGCGGACGCGCCCCTTTCGGGGCTGCTGCTGCGGAACTCGGATATCTGTTTAATGGGAAGGGCACTTCGACTCCCCAGAGTGGGCGCTAGTTTATGGCGTTGAGCCAGGGGGCTGATTGGTAGTGGGTTTTTAGGCCGTTCATAGCGTTGATTTGATAGGTTCTGTAGGCGGAATCGGGAGAGAGGCCGTTGTAACACGCACTGAAGCCCGAGGAGTAGCGGTTGTAGGCGCCTAAGAGTTTATCCATCGGGTTTCCTGTTTGATTGCAACTCAAGGTGCGAGCTTCTATGTAGTTGTCATAGTACTCGGTGAAGCCGTAATAAAGTGTGCTTTCGATACTGCAGTATTCTTTGTTTGAGAAAAAGGCGGCGTTCAGAAGTTGGCTTGCGGAAAATCCTGAGCGAGCCACTTGAGTGATTCCCCAGTCATCCAGCACATTGTAAGAGCCACCACTTAAGATCACGAAAAACCAATTCTTGTAGCGCACATAGTGCTGCCAACCACTTTCTTGCCAGGCGAGGGCTTTAAGGGTCTTTAAGAAGTTTTGTTTTTCAGTTCCAGTCAGCACCCCTCCTCGATCGGTAATTAGCTGGAGGCCAACTTTTTCAATCAGGCGGTCGATGCTTTGATAGTAAGCACTTTTTTGCGCACGATCTTTCCATTGGTCGGCGGTGAGGGCATAGGGTAAATCTATTTTGCCATAGCAGTTCGTTGTGACGTCGGCGTACTGAGAGCCTCGTCCTGCGGTGACAGAACTTTTTAAAGTCCAACGATCAAAAAGATTCGACACTCTTATTTTGGTTCCGATATTTTCTCGTCCTAAATCTTCGGTGGGAAGATCAGGATACGAGGCTTCGGGAGGCGCCGGATCGTCAGACCTAGGCGTTGGAGGGAGTGCTGGTGTTGGTTCTGGAGAGGGTGTTGGCGCTGGCTCCTCCACAGACGTAGATCGGTTGGAATCGATCGGGCTGGACGAGGTAGAAAGGGAGCACGAGGCCCCTATCAGCGTGATAATAGACGCAAGCAGAATTCGCAATTTGAAGTCCATAGGCACAGGAAGGCTCCTTAAATAATGTGCCTATTTATTGAGCACCCAGGTGAGGAAATCACGAGGTAATTGAAGGGCGAAGTAAGTTCTCTTCTTAGGTCTTAAGAAAGGCCGACTGTCTTGGAGTCGGCTCATATTTCCTGGTGTCGACGACCTTGCATAAAGCTGAGGCGGGCCCCTTTAGCTCTGAAAAAGCTTTTTAAAATCAGGAGGAACGGGAGTTTCGAAGGTTTGTACTCGTCCTCCGATAGGAAGAGTTAAACGAAACGCGTGCAGGTACATGCGATCGTTGCCATAGATCTTCGCCATTTTGCTGTTGTAAGTGGGATCATTATAGCGGGGATCGCCGACGATGGCATGTTTTGCTAAAGCACTGTGTTTGCGGATTTGATGTTGGCGGCCTGTCAGCAAACGAAGCTCCACCAACGAAAAGAATTTATTGGATTCAAGGACTCGGTACAAAGTTTTGGCTTCAATGCGGTCCTTCAAAAGGCCTTGGGGATTCTTCCGTCCTTCGGCCTTGTCAGAAATAGGGAAGGCCCATTCTTGCCACTCGTCGGAAACATCCATGGGGCCGCGAAGAACGGCGTAGTACATTTTTTCTGCTTTGTGATTTTGAAACTGTTCAGAAAGTGAAGCCGCGGCTTCTTGTTCTGTGGCAACCACCAAAAGACCGCTGGTCTCTTTGTCGAGGCGATGGACGGGGTAGATGTCGTGAAAGGTGCCAGGATGAAGCTGCTTCTTTAAGATACTGCGAACGTCTCCAGCTTCGTTATGGACAGAAATCCCCGTGGGTTTGTTGATGATCAGCCAGTGCTTAGATTTTTCAACAACAGGCAGTTTTTGGGCAGGCTTCATGGGCACTCCTAATGAACTCATAGAAAAAGTCTTCCTTTATTACGGGAGAGCGAGGGGGAATGCACGAAAATTAGTGTTCGGCGGTGGAGGGAGGGCTTGGGGGTTCTAAAATTGCGAAAAAACTACCGTCCTTGTGTAGGAAGGGTGTGATTGTTGGCAGGAATGACCTCGGGGAATGGAAATGGGGAGAGGGAAGCTAGAGAATAGCAGGGATGTGAGGAGTTCTATATGCATCCGTCGATTTCTGAATTTCTGGATTTCTTAGATAAGGAAGATGATCCCGATTATGGGGATTTTAAGCGGGAAGTGGATCTGCACTTGCGCCATATGATCGAGTCCCTGCGGCCGTTAGCCCCCGAACAGATCTGGCAGCTTCGTAAGATGCGCGAGCAATTACTCTGGTCTTATAAGAGCGATAAGGACGTAGAGCAGATGAAGTCGCTTTTAAGGCAGGAAGTCCAACATCTGGAGGACTTTAATCCCCCAGAGCTATGATAATAACTCTGTGCGCCGCTCTTGCTCTTGGGCCCTGCTCTCCGGTAGGCTCTTATCCAGAAGGAGGTCCTTATGTCCACATTGGCGCAGCAGGAATTTTGTATCACCCTCAGTGATTTGGCCTCTTTTATGGAAGTTCCGCCCAGTGAAGTAAAGAAAAAGGCCGAAGCCGTTCTGCAAAAGAAAATCAGATCTCCTTGGTTGTTGCCAGAAGAGGTTCGTTCGCTGCTTTTGTCTGAAGGTTATGTTTATCCTCAAAAAGTGATTTCTGTGCAGATGCTCAAAGGGGGCGTGGCTAAAACCACCTCTGTTTTGAACATGGGGCTGCGAGCCGCCATGTACGGCGCGCGAGTGCTTTTTGTAGATTTGGATCAACAGGCCAATCTTAGTTTTGCTCTTGGAGTGGAAGATGAAAGTCTTCCGGTGTGGGTGGATATTGCCGAAAAACGCAAAAGCATTGAAGAGTGCGTGCGTTTTGTCGAGCCTCATGTCGACTTGATTCCGTCTTCTTTGAACAATTCAGTTTTGGATCGCGTTTTGCTCAACTCCAATCGCAATTGGTCGCAAATCGTCAAGACGCCTTTAGAGAAAATCAAACATCGGTATGATCTGATTTTGATCGACACAGCACCGGCCTTGAGTGCGGTGAATACGGCGGTGACCGTGGCATCGGATGAAGTTATTTTGCCCGTGAACCCCGACAAGTTCGCTTTTCTCGGGTTGCATAAGAACCTCAGTGAATTGGAAGATATTAAGCGCGACTTTGATTTAAGCTTCTCGAAAAAGATTTTATTCACAAAGTTTGATGGGCGGGAAAATACCAGCCATGAGCTTTTACAGAGATGTATTGAAGACTTTGAAGATTCCCTGATGAAGGGCTATATTCGAACTTCCTCTGAAGTGAAAAACACCGTGCGATCCGGCAAAAGTCTTTTTGCTGGCAAGTCTCCGGTGAAAGCGGACTATGATTTTGTAACCCGTGAAATGTTAGGATTTGTTTAAGAGGTATAATATGCCAGAGATCAAGCACTACGATGGGAAGAAAAAGCACCAAGCCAAAAACCACACGAAGGGAGCTCATGAAAAGCATCCCCACAAGCGTCGTCCTCATCATGAGATGTCTGAAAATATGAGTGAGGCCGAAGAAATAAAGGCTCAAGCTGAAGAGATCCAAGTTGAAGCGGCGGACATTAGTGAAGAGGCTGAGGCTATCAATACCGAAGCTCAGAATGAAGGCATTTACGTTGAAGAGATTCAAGCCGAAGCCGAGATGATTGCGGAGGGAGGCCCTGCCTACGGCGAGGAACCTTCTGAGTCCCGCGGAAAAGTGCATCTTGATTTTTACGGCAGCGAACTGATCCGTCAGAAGGCGCCGAAGGTCATGGAGTTGGCAGATACGGTTGCTGATGAGTGGGTGCATGATGGCCAATTCCAGGGACTTCCCGTAGGAAATCCTTTGGCTCAAATGGCGGCGGCCAAAGCCCTCCGTACTGCGAAGGATGTCGAAAAGAAGTTGGAAGAAAAAGGTGTCATCGCGATGGCGAAGATGGGCCTTGAGTTTGTAAAATCAAAAATTGAAAAGAAAAATCACTAAAGTCCATGTCCAGAGCGAACCGTATTAATGATGTTCTCACAAAGGCTCTCAATCCTCTGCATCTAGAGGTCGAAAATGAGAGCCATATGCACTCAGTCCCTCCTGGGAGTGAAACTCACTTTAAAGTCTTGGTGGTTTCTCAGTCTTTTGAGGGAAAATCCCGCGTGGACCGTCAGCGTCTGATCAATGAGTTGTTGAAGGTCGAGCTGCAAAGCGGTCTTCACGCTTTAACTCAAAGAACCCTGACCCCTCAGGAGTGGGACCTCCAAAAGTCGAAGCTTGAATTTGAATCGCCCGAATGTCGCGGCGGCGGTAAATCCAATAAATAGATGATTCTTATTCGCTGAATTCGTTGAGTTTGGCTTTGAGTTCTCCCAGAAGTCTTTTAACTTCTTGAAGTTGCTCTTCTTCGGGAGAGACTTTCTGGCTCATCTCTTCCGTGAGGGTGTCCCACGTATCCAAAGCCTGCTTAAGATCCTGATTCAGGTTCCCAAACAAGGACTTTCTCGAGGACTCCTTCTTTTCAGTCAGAGCTGAAGAGTCCTTGGATTGATTCTGCCTTTCGGGCAGTTGTGGTTCTAAGATGTCGTCACTCATTCGCTGTCTAAATTCTTCTTAGTTGCTTATTTTTTCTACCGAAAGTGCTTCATGCACAGGGGCGATAGTGTGATAAAATGAACTCCATTTGACAAGTATTTTTAGGCTGGTAAATTACCTCGAAATACCGATTTTTAGGAGTGTGACATCATGTCTCAAGAGATTATCTACACAATGAAGGGCGTAAGTAAAGTATATCCTCCAAATAGATACGTTTTGAAGGATATTTATCTTTCTTACTTCTACGGAGCCAAGATCGGTGTTTTGGGTCTGAATGGATCTGGAAAATCGACCTTGCTTAGAATTATGGCAGGTGTGGATAAGGATTTCCTTGGGGAAGCCTTCCCTTCAAAGACCATGAAAGTGGGATACTTCGAGCAAGAACCCCATTTGGATGAAGCTCTCACCGTGAAAGAGAACATCTTTGCAGGTATGGGTGAACTTCCCAAGCTGATGAAGGAATACAACGCTATCAACGACAAGTTCAGCGATCCTGATTTAGATCCGGACGAGATGAACAAGCTCATTGAAAAACAAGGCGCTATCCAGGAAAAATTGGAAGCTTTGGGGGCTTGGGACGTGGATCAAAAAATTGAAATTGTGATGGATGCTCTTCGTTGTCCAGATGGAGACCTTCCTGTCACCAATCTTTCGGGTGGTGAAAAGCGCCGTGTGGCCTTGGCTCGATTGATCATGAGTGAACCGGATATTCTTCTTTTGGACGAGCCGACGAATCACTTGGACGCAGAGTCTGTAGCATGGCTTGAGCAATATCTTTCAAAGTTCCCAGGAACTGTGATCGCCGTCACGCATGATCGTTATTTCTTGGACAATGTGGCGGGTTGGATTTTGGAACTGGATCGTGGCGAGGGCATTCCTTGGAAAGGAAACTACTCTTCATGGTTGGAGCAAAAAGACAAGCGTACGGCCAATGAAGCCAAAGACCAAGCTCGCAAAGCCAAAACTTTGGAACGCGAGCTTGAGTGGATTCGTCAAGGAGCGAAAGCTCGTCAGGCAAAATCCAAAGCGCGTATTTCTAACTACGAAAATCTGATCAAAGAAGCGTCTCCTGAAAAAATTCAAGAGATGTCGATCTATATTCCACCGGGACCTCGTTTGGGGGACATCGTGGTGGAAGCCAAAGACATCACCAAGGCCTACGATCATAAGGTTCTTTTGGATAACGTCAGTTTCACCATTCCTCGAGGCGCGATTGTTGGCGTGATTGGACCGAACGGAGTGGGTAAGTCCACATTGTTCCGTATGATTACGGGTAAAGAAAAAGCAGATGGCGGATCTTTCAAGGTTGGTGAAACCGTGAAGATTGCTTATGTGGATCAGACCCGAGAAACGTTAGATCCGAACAAAACAATTTTTGAAGAGCTTTCGGGCGGTGCGGATGTCATCCAATTGGGGACTCGGGAGATCAACGCTCGTCAATATGTTTCTTGGTTTAACTTCTCTGGAACAGATCAACAGAAAAAAGTCGGTCAGTTGTCTGGGGGCGAAAGAAACCGCGTCAATATGGCTAAGATCCTTAAAGAGGGTGCGAACTTGTTGCTGCTGGATGAGCCAACAAATGACTTGGACGTAAACACCATGCGTGCTCTGGAAGAAGCTCTTCTAGAGTTCGGTGGATCCGCAGTGGTCATTTCGCATGATCGCTGGTTCTTGGATCGTGTGTGTACGCACATTATGGCATTTGAAGGGGATTCAAAAATTGAATTCTTCCCTGGCAACTTTACGGAGTACGATGAAGATCGTAAGCGTCGTTTGGGTGAAAATGCAGGCCCTAAGCGCGTACGCTTTAAAATGATCTAGCGACTCTGAGAAACCGTATATGAAAAAACAATGGGTGGGAGCAGGACTATTTCTGCTCCTTCTTTTCGTAGCCTCCTTTCTAATTCCGCCCTTCGCTCTAGATCCGTGGGGGCTTTTTCGTCCTCAAAAGATTGTTTTAATATTCTTCGCACTTTCGGCGGTGCAGTTTTTTGGAGCAGCTCTAACCAAAGCTTTAGGGCATAGGGTCGGAGCCTTGATGTCGGGCTTTATTGGAGGCTTGTTGTCCAGTACAGCGACGACGGTTTCTATTGCCAAGGACTCCCATGAAGTCGAACGCTCTCAAACTTTAAGAATTGCCGCTTTACAGAGTTCCATTTTGGCGATGTTGTTTGAAACCGTGGCCTTTCTTGCTGCGGCAGGGGGAGTTGTTGCTTTAGAGGTCGTGCATATTCATTTGGCGATCTTAATTGCAATAACGGTCGGTCTTTTGGTGATCTTGTGGCGTCGGAAGCCGCAACGATCTCATGCTTTGCCACCCGAGGGAAAAATTTTAGATCTTACGTCGACCTTGAAGCTGACGGGTTTCATTGTTCTTATCATGGCAGCATCAAAGGCGGTGCAACTCTGGGCGGGCAGTCAGGGGTTGATGTTGTTGACCTTTGTAGTGTCCTTGTTTGAGGTGCATGGGTCTTTGATTTCCTCAGCGCAACTGTATGCTTCCAATGGCATTGACAGTGCCCAGTATGAAAAGCTTGTGGAAATATCTTTGTTGGCCTCTTACTGCGCGAAGGGGGTTCTGATTGCTGCGATCTCAAACTCAGCATTTCGCACCAGAGCCTTGCTAAGTCTTCTGCCTGCGTTTTTGTTTTTGGTGTTTCATTCTTTTGGATTTATTCAGCTTTAGTCACAAGGCCATAAGTGCGACAGTATTTATCTCCAGTATTGGAAGAGATAACGTCCGCCAGAGGCGTCTAAAAGCCCCGTGTCTGCTGGTTTCGTGGCAAATCCCCCGTTGTTGGTAAAAGCAATGCCTTCATTGCCGCAGGCATTCGACCAAAAACCTGTGACCCGTTCCGTCCAACACGTCGTTACGCTCACATCATTAGGAATAAACCAGATATCGACTCCGCCACAGGAGTTTGCGTCCGCGGTGGTGTACCTTAAGGAATTGGATGAAGTGTTGTAGACGCCGGAAACACTGACGACGTTTGATTTATAACGACAGGTGTTTGCGTCGGCAGAACTATAGTCGATATTGGCTTCCACGTAACTTTGCGTGACCCCCGTTAAGCCACTGCAATCGCGAATGTAACCATTGGTTCCAGTCCAAGCAGTCTTATACCAAGAAGTTGTGTTGATGGTGGGGAAGTCCGAAGTTCTGACATCTAGGCAACGGGTCCAACCTCCTCCGTTGGTTTCCATATCACAATATACTTTGAAGGGGGCATTTCCCCCGGTACCATCGGGATCTATTTGATAGTATCCCGAACCGAAATCTCCACCTTTTTGTAAGATGTCTTTGCAGCTTGCGCCAACAAACTTGGAGGTCGGTTTCCACGAAGTGCCATCGCAGAACTTCATGACCTTTAAAGTGCCATCGTATTGCATGGTCCCTTCGTCGGCGGCCGTGCAGGAAACAAGTGTGGCGCTGAGCTTTAAATCACCACTCACTTCAAGTTTTGCGGTGGGGGTTGCTGTGCCGATTCCCACATTTCCAGAACCATCAACTGATAAACCGGCACTGCCACCACCGACCAGTTTGTAACCTGCAATATTCAAGTTCTGAGTGGCCGTGTGGTTGCCAAGATTGTCGGCGCCAATCTGATTATTGACTCCTAAATTCAGCAACGTGATTTTCCATCCATAAGAACTTCGAGTGGCGGCATCGGACGAAGAATAGCAGTAGACCTTAAGAATATCCCCTGTATTAACTGTGGTCGCGGAATATAAGACGAACGGGACCCCGGGGGAGCTTCCTCCTCCGGAACCACCATAATAAAAATGTTTGGAGTCAAGATTTGAACCATTCTTTGCGAGAGAGCAAAGAATGGAAAAATAAGTCCAAGGCTGTGACGTGTTGGAATTTCCCGAGGCGAGAATTAAATATTTTCCGCCGGAATTCACAGTTAAAGATAAAACATCCGTATTGACGGCGTTGCTTAAATTAACAGCGGAGCCCTGAACAACTTCTTGAGTCCCCGTGCCGCTGCCACTCATCCAGTTTGTTCCATCGTAAACTTGCAATTGCTGTGCGGTGATGTTGTACACGATGAGTCCCGCGGCCGGACTTACAATGGCGTCTCGTTGGGCGGCAGTCAGTCGTGGGGGTAAGAGGCCGCGCGATGTTGAGTTCAGATCCAGAAGGGCTGAGCCATCCGGAGTTCCCGTCCCTACAGCGACAGTGCCGCCGGCATAGTTAATTCCCCCCGTTGCTGAAGACCAGTAAGACAGACTGGCGGGCAGGCGACTGGCATCAATCGTTCCCGTCGTAATTGCGGAGGCATCGAGAGAACCAATATCGGCACACATCCACTTATCACTGAGGGTATTCCAATACGGTTTTTTATTTGCGGCACAGGACACAGCATCTGTTAAATCCCCCGCGTAAGCTGAAAGGGGAAGGGCGTCGGTGATGCCATATCCAACAAGAGTTGTGGGTTTGTCCGTGATTGAATTCCATGCAGGGGTCAGTGTCGTATTTCCTGCCGTCGTCAAGCGCCCTTGAGCATCGACAGTGAAAGTACCAACTTGAGTCGTTGAACCATAAGAGCCTGGCGCGACCGTCGTGTTGGCCAAAGAAATAGTCCCCGTGCCCGTGATAGGCCCTCCGGTGAGGCCAGTCCCGGTATCAATACTTGTGACAGATCCAGCTGTGGCGTTATCCCAGAAAAGTTCTCCCGAGCCATTAATTTTTAAAACCTGTCCAGCGGTTCCCAGAGTTGTGGGTAAAGTCAGAAGAACATTGCTGGCAAGCCCACTCTTGGCTTTGAGTTCGACGTAGTTGGCTCCAGAATAAAAACGCACAGCACTGGATGTTTGAAGCAAGCCGCTCGTGTTGATGACTGTGGAGCCCCCGATTGTTCCTGAGGTGATCGCACCTCCTGAAACTTTTCCGGCAGTTGAAATGGTCGCAAGCTTTGAATCCACAATCGCAGCCCCGTCCGCGATATCGGCGTCGACAAGCGTGCCGTCAGTGATTTTTGCAGAGCTGACAGAGTCATTCGCAATCTTATTCGTAGTTACGGAATCGTCTGCAAGTTTAGCGGTGGAAATGGCATTGTTGTTAATGGTCACTGTCGCGGTAGGACTTCCAGAAGAGGAGACCTCTCCCGTCAAACCCGTTAAAGCGCCCGTTGTGCCGAGGTCATCCGCCGGTGCCCACTGAGTGCCATTGTATTTAAGAACTTTGCCCGAACCGAGGCCGGTCATGATTACGGGAGCCCCTTTAATTTTATCAACACTTGTTGCGCCTTGGGTGCCAGAGATATCTCCAGCAAGGGTGCCGGTAAAGCCCAACGCGTTGCCAGAAATATTTCCGGTCACGTTGGTTCCGGAAATATTTGGCGTTGTACATTCAAAATTTCCCGCTGGAGAAATATGACGTAAATATTGTCCCGCCGCACAGGTAGGCAGACTGGATTTTAAAATGAAATCCGCAGCAACATTGGCCCCTAGCTTTCTCGCAACTTGTGCGGTCCTGGCGTGGCCAGCAAAAGGCACGGTTCGAATCTCATTGTCAGGAGAAATAAGTTTCCATCCGGTGCCGTCGAAAAATTGAACTCGTAAAAGACGTTTGTCGTCCACGACCGGCGAATAGCTCCCGCCGCCCTCGCAACTGAGAGAATTCTCATTGTCGAAGGCATCTAAAAATTTAAAACCTGCACTTGTCGGAAAAACTTGAGTCCCTGTACCGATGGGTACATCGAAAACTCCGCCTGAGTTGCGCATATCAATAGGGTGAGAGGTTTCTCGATAGATGATACAACTACCACTGGGATTCATTATGAAGAACTCGAATTGAACGGCATTTACTTCGAGAGGTTCACCATTGGTATTCTTAATCCGCCCTTGATAGGTTAAGGAAGAGGGAATAGCTTTAGCCCATGAGCCAAGAAGAAGTAGGCATGAAACAACCAAGACGTACCATGTTTTCATACTTATCTTATCGGCTGCTTTTGACAGTATCTTTATAGCTTTGTGAGGACTATTCTTTTATGCAGTAGAGAAGGGCAACGTTTCGGGGGCGGACCACTCCAAAGTAAGCAGAGGCGCCGGCGAAAGTGTAATAGTTCACATTCTCGGCATTGGCCGAGGAGGCCGCTGTGCCAGGATAGTCGGCAGCGACGGGAGTATCGTGTTGGTACTGAGTCGCAAAGCTGGTTGCAAAAGAAAGTGAGTTTGCGCCATTGCCATCGTCACCGACGGCAAGGGATCCTTTTTGTTTTGAGCCCAGAGTTCTTCCCGTATCCACGCCGCGACCGTCATCCCATCCACGAATGAATTCACCGCGAAGTTCTGGAAGATTGAATGTCGAAGAGCCATCGCCAGTGCCATAGGTTGTACCGATGGCCGCAAAGAGGGACGCGTAGGTGGTGCGTGAGACGGATTGACCATTTGCTTTCAACCAACCTGTGGGGCACGCACCTTGTGCAAAGGTTTGGACGGCTCCAGAAGGAATAGCGGGGGTTCCGCCCACTTGCCCCCAGGTGCTACCGTTGCAGAACTCCATATATTTCGCCGAAGCGTTGTAGCGCAGTTGTCCCTCTTTGGAGGCGTCACAAGCGGCGGCACTATTTCCGACTTTGATTTCGCCAGCCACATCCAGTTTGGCCTGAGGATTGGTGACTCCAATGCCCACATTTCCATCCGAAGCGATTGTCATTCTTGCGGTATTCGCAGTCTCTAGAAAAAGCGCATTTGCATCATTGGTTCCAACATTGATCGCAGCGCCAGTAGAATTGCCGCCGTCGACAAGGAATCCCCCCGCGCCCTGAGGAATAAGGGAGGCGGGAACGCGGGCCCCGGCATCGAGTTCAACCAGATGTCCTGCGGAAGTTCCGAAGTTCTTTGTTGCGGCAGAGCCCAAACCGCTGACTTGAGTGTTCGCAATAGAAATGTTCGTGCACGAAAAGGTGTCAGTGATCGCACTCCACGTCAAAGTTTTGTCGGCAGAAGCGCAAGATCCCGGCATTTGTAAATTCCCCGTGAGTGTGGAGCGCAACTGGCCAAAGCCGAAGTACTGAATGCTCCATTGCGAACCGTTTGAGACCATGGTTTGGCCGTTGAGAGGTGTTGAGGTGCTCACGGGAAACCCTTGAATCTTTTCCACCTTGGTTCCGGAAGTGCCGCCGTTCGAAGTCACATCTCCTGCGAGATTAGGAACGTCGCTTGCAGAAATACTGGTCATCGGTGTTGTCCAGCCCAAAACTCCTGAGCCCGTGTTGGTAAGAACTTGCCCGGCTCCTCCCGCCGTGTTGGGAAGGGAAAAGCTGAGGTCCGCAGATAAGGAGGCGGGAGGTTTGAGTTCCACAAATTTAGAGCCCTGATATAAACGCACCCCGTTGGATGTTTGAATCAAACCGCTCGTGTTGATGACTGTGGAGCCCCCGATTGTCCCCGAGGTGACCGCACCTCCTGAAACTTTTCCGGCAGTTGAGATGGTCGCAAGTTTTGAATCCACAATCGCAGCCCCGTCCGCGATATCGGCGTCGACAAGAGTACCGTCTGCAACTTTGGCAGAGGTCACAGAGCCATCGGCAATTTTGACGGTGGTCACGGCGGCATCAGCGATCTTACCTGTTGAGACGGCGCTGTTGTTGATTGTCACTGTAGCCGTGGGGGCTCCTGTAGAACTCACGTCTCCGGTAAGACCCGTGAGGGCCCCCGTGGTGCCTAAGTCGTCGGCCGGAGCCCATTGAGAGCCGTTGTACTTAAGGACTTTTCCCGTGTCGATTCCTGTCATGACAACAGAGACGCCTTTGATTCTGTCGACGCTTGTGGCACTTTGAGTTCCAGAGACATCCCCGGTCAGAGCTCCCGTAAAGCCCACGGCGTTTCCTGAGATATTTCCACTGACGTTACCGCCTGAAATTGAGGGTGTTGTGCATTCAAAGGTCCCTGCAGGCGCGATGTGACGTAAGTAAGTACCTGCCGCACAGAGGGGAATATTCGATTTTAAAACAAAGTCCGACGCGACATTGGTACCCAGCTTTTGCGCGGTCTTGGCGTGCCCCGCATAGGGGACCGAACGGATTTCACTGTCGGGCGAGATCAGCTTCCAGCCAGAGCCATCAAAGAACTGTACGCGCAACAGGCGTTTGTCATCGATGACCGGAGAATAGGTGCCACCCCCCTCGCAGTCGAGACTTTTGGAGTTATCGAAGGCATCCAGAAGTTTAAAGGTTGTTGAGATGGGGAAGTCTTGGGAACCCGTGCCAATCGGAACATCAAAGACGCCGCCGGAGTTGCGCATATCTATAGAATTGGACTTCTCTCTATAGATAATGCAGGTCCCAGTTGGGTTGGTGATTGAGAATTCAAATTGAACGCCGTTGATCTCTAGAGGGGCTCCATCAAGTCCTTTGATGCGTCCTTGATAGGTGAGGCTTCCAGGGGTGGCCCACGCCAAGGCCCCCATAAGAAGGGTGCATGAATAAAAAAGGACGTTCAGGATATTCATAGGGTTATTATTCGGTATCTTTTATTGAAACCTTAACAGCACGCCCCTGTTGTCTCATAGAGGAGCGAGCCTTGAGCTCATCTGGCATTTCTGCGATGTAATCTCTGAGAACGGCTCTAGTTAGAAAAAATCCCTTGCAGAGTTTCGTAATGCTCTTTGAGTTCCAGAAATTGCTGCGCGCTTCCACCATGGTCAGGGTGAAGGATCATCGCCGCCTGACGGAAGGCTTTCTTAAGCTCAGAGCCGGTGTAACCTTCGTTGAGATCATGAATCCAAGACTTTAGGAACTCATAAGAGAGTCGTTGTGCTGAGGTGAAGTTATGGGCTTTTCGTTGAGGACGAACTTTGGGAGGGGGATAATGTCCTCGGGGGGAATGGACTTCTAAGCGACTGATTTGTCCCAGCAAATAAGCCAGATGGGCGGGGTCTTCATTCACAGTAAAAGCGCTTTTTCCCTCGGAAGAAGAGGTCTGTGACCCCATTTTCTCTCGTAGAATTTGCTTAAAGCTTGCTTGAAAACTCATGTGATTCTTATCGGCGCACCCCCTGGATTCCGCAGTCCAGAAGGGGTTTTCCCTCGAGAAATAGCCTTTTTCCCTGTGAAAAAGGGCGTATTTAGAGGGGAAAACCTGATTTCCCTAGGGGAAAATGCAAAAAAAATGAATTTACCTGCATTTTTTTTTGGACAAACGACTCGACTTAGATACACACTAAGCTCATTCGTATAAACGAGACTAAAAACCTAACGGAGGAATTTAGAATGGCGAAAGCTAAGAAAGCTACTACAAAGAAAGCTGCAGCTAAAAAAGCTGCTCCAAAAAAAGCTGCTAAAAAAGCAGCTCCAAAAAAAGCCGCTGCTCCTAAAAAAGCTGCGAAAAAAGCTGCTCCAAAAGCAAAATCTGCTCGTAAGCCAAATGCAGCATTCATGAAAGCGTTGACTCCTTCTGCAGCTTTGGCAGCAGTTGTTGGTGCTTCTCCACTTCCTCGCACTGAAGTTGTTAAAAAACTTTGGGCTTACATCAAGAAGAACGGTCTTCAAGATGCTAAAAACAGAAGAAACATCAACGCTGATGCAAAACTTAAAGAAGTTTTCGGCGGTAAAACGACTGTTTCTATGTTCGATATGACTAAGCTTGTTTCTAAGCACTTGAAATAGTCTTAGAATCAGCCTAAAGCTGAACTAGATTCAAAAAGCCTAGGGTAACACCTAGGCTTTTTTTTTGCTTTGCAGGTCCTTGGCCCTCCCTGCATTTTTATGTTTTAGATTCCTTTGGTCTATCCAAGGTGGGGCCTCTGTGTTATAAAATGCCCCTATGGGAATTAAGCCGCTTTCATTAGAAGAAATCAAAAAAATGACTATTGCCTGCCGTATTGCGGCCGACACTCTGACCTACCTCGATAAATACATTAAGGTCGGAATGACCACCAATGAGATCGATGAGCTTGCCAACGACTTTATGCTCAGTCGAGGGGCTAAATCGGCTTGTATCGGTTATCACGGTTATCCGAAGTACACCTGTACCTCGGTCAATCAGGTTGTGTGTCATGGCGTTCCCGATGATAAGACCATTCTCCAGGACGGGGATATTATCAACGTCGATGTGACCTCGTGGATTGATGGTTTTTTTGGTGATACCTCCAAGATGTATATGATTGGCAATGTTTCTGATGAGGCAAAAGATCTCGTAGAGACGGCCCTGATGGCCCGTGACAAAGGGATTGAGGCGATCACTCCCAATGGATTTACCGGGGACATTGGTTTTGAAATCAATAAGCTAGTGACTCGCAAAGGGTACACGACCGTGAAAGAGATCGGGGGACATGGCGTTGGGCGTCTGTTCCACGAAGAGCCGTTTGTTCCTTCTTTCGGTAAGAAAGGGAAGGGCGACCGCTTGGTGCCATTCCACTGCATTACGGTGGAACCTATGGTCAACCAAGGAACGGATGAGGTTGTTGAATTTGCCATCCCCGGGTCGAGTATCAAGTACTACGATACTGCGGATGGTCTATTGTCAGCGCAATTTGAGCACACGGTGCTTGTGACTGATACGGGATATGAGATACTAACTCTTCCTTAATTGAATTAACTATAAATTACATTATTAATAACAAGGGTAAATCAATGTCATTAACGACAACGAATGGAAAGTCCGCTATGAAAAAAAACGCTAAGACAACGACGAAAGCTCCTGCTGGTGATTTCAAAGTCTGCAAAGAGGCGATGGAAAATCCTGAAGTCTTCGCAAAACTTGCGAAGTGGGGACGTGAAGAAATCAAGATTGCTGAAACAGAAATGCCTGGTTTGATGGCTCTTCGTAAAGAGTACGGCAAACAGAAGCCTTTGAAAGGTGCTCGCATCTCTGGTTGCCTTCATATGACAATCCAAACTGCCGTTTTGATTGAAACTTTGGTAGAGCTGGGTGCAGAAATTCGCTGGTCTTCTTGCAATATCTTCTCAACTCAAGACCATGCGGCTGTTGCAATTGCGGCGGCGGGCATTCCTGTGTTCGCATGGAAGGGTTTGACGGAAGAAGAGTTCAACTGGTGTATCGAACAAACGATCACAGGTTGGGGTAAAGACGGCTTTAACATGATCTTGGATGATGGTGGTGACTTGACCAACATGATGCATGAGCCTCGTTTCGCCAAAGAAATGAAAAAGATCATCGGTATCTCTGAAGAGACCACAACCGGCGTTCACAATTTGGAAGTTCTTTTGAAGAACGGCAAATTGAAAGTTCCAGCGATCAATATCAACGACTCTGTGACGAAATCTAAATTCGACAACCTGTACGGTTGCCGCGAGTCTTTGGCAGACGGTATCAAGCGTGCTACAGACGTGATGGTAGCTGGTAAAATTTGTGTGGTTGCGGGTTACGGCGATGTCGGTAAAGGTTCTGCGCACTCTTTGCGTGGCCTGGGCGCACGCGTTCTTGTGACTGAAATCGATCCTATCTGCGCTTTACAGGCGGCGATGGAAGGTTTTGAAGTGACGACGATGGACGAAGCTGCGGCTGTCGGCGACATCTTTGTGACGGCAACAGGTTGCTGCGACATCATCACTGACAAGCACTTCAACAAAATGAAAAACAACGCGATTGTTTGTAACATCGGTCACTTCGATATCGAAATCGATATGGCTTGGTTGAACAAAAACTCAAAGATCCGCGAAGTAAAACCACAAGTGGACATCCACACGATGAAGAACGGCAAACAAGTGATCGTTCTTGCTAAGGGTCGTTTGGTGAACTTGGGTTGTGCGACAGGGCATCCAAGCTTCGTAATGAGTAACTCATTCACGAATCAAGTATTGGCGCAAATGGAGTTGTTCAATAACAGAGATAAATATCAAGATATCGCTGTTTACAGACTTCCAAAGCACTTGGATGAAAAAGTGGCGGCTCTTCACCTTGATAAATTGGGTGTGAAGTTGACGAAGCTTTCTTCTAAGCAGGCGAAGTACTTGCACATGAGTCCTCAGGGGCCTTTCAAGCCTGAGCACTATCGATACTAATTGACCCGCGCTTTGGGTTTAAAAAGGGGGGCCTGGGCCTTGCAAAACGCTCGGACAGTGTCGAGGGCATCCTGCCCTCGATCCTTCGGACTTCGCGAAAAATGGCCGTCATGGCCATTTTTTCCTCGCGCGAAGGGAGCCTTTTTGGCTCCCTTTTTTTATTTTTTTAGTCTTCTGATTGCTGTGGCTGGGGTGTCGGGCGCTGCGGAACTCGGTTTTGCAAGGCCCGGCAGCCCCTCTTTTTTAAGCCCAAAGCGCTGGAATTGTGTCTTCGTGTGTGTGTGTTGGGGAGGGTTGTTGGGTTTGGGATTTGTTTTTGTTTGAAGAGCAGAGATCTTTTTATCGAGAGTTGTTATTCTTTTAAAGTGAACGGGGTTTTGGCTAGAAGTTGGCCGTTGACCATGATTTCTAGGTAGTGGGTGCCGGGGTAGTATTTTCTTGTGGTTACGGGTTTGAAAGAGTGTTTCTTTTTTATGTTCAGAGACTCTCCGGTTTTCAGGGATTTGCTGGTGAGTTTGAAAACTTTGGGTTTGTTTTCTCCGTTGGATTTTTTGTGGTGAATTAAATAGTCCACCATGACTTGAGCCGGGTGGGTGCTGGTGAGTTCAAAAGAGAACTCGAGGGAGCTGCCGATTTTCACGTTTTTGGCAGAGAGTTTTAGATTTTTTACCTGAAGTTTCCCCGTCGTTTTATAACCTAAAAGTTTCAGAGCTTCGGGGTGTCCCTTTTTTAGTAAAGTTCTTAGAGCGTGTTTGACGATCCAGCTTATTTTCTCTTTGTGTTTTTCTGGCGCTTCTTTCAGCCATTTTTTCGCTGTCTTTACCGCTAAAGCGGGATGATCTTTAGAAATATCATTGAGGTGATTCGCGACGGATTTTCTGACGTAAAGTTCTTCGTTGTATTTTAATTTTTCTAGAAGTTCCAGTGTCGAAGAAGGATCTTGGATGAACGATTTCAGTTGCTCACCCCAGGGCAGTCGAGGACGGCTGCCCTCTGAAACCAAACGGCGCACGTGATGATTTTCATCTTGGCTCCACTGGTGCAGGACCTTGAGTGTTTTCTTTTCTTCATGAATTAGAAAAGGACGAATGGCAAACTCGGCAGTGAATCTTTGCGTGAGTTCATGAAGAGCCTCCATGGACTCCTCAAAGTTTTCAAGACCATAACGATGTACGTATTCTGTGACGGCCCAAAGATCAAACCCGGTCAGGGGCTTGGCTTTGGGGCTGGGGGTCGTTGTGGCTTTAAGAAGAATGCCGAGGGCTTTTTTGTAGTCTTCAGGCAAATATTTTTTTAAGTAGTCGCAGATCAGTTGAACACGAGGTTTGAGTTCAAGCTTTTGAAGATGCAGGGTTAACGCTACAAACTCTTTGCGATTGAAAGACGGGTGGTGATGCTGAATGTGCGTCGCTATCCGTTCGACCAAATCGGCATTGATCCAGTGCTTAAAGGCAGAGTCTGAAGCGTCTTCTTTTTTCTGTGGCATTACTTCTTATCAAAGCTCATCTTGTCGCAATAGTGGCGAAGCTCTTGGATGCTTTCGCGGATGTCCTCCAAAGCGCGGTGTTTGTTGGACTTCTCGTAGATATAGTTGAACTTGTTGTTGATGATCACTTTCCACGATGAAACATCCACCATGCGATAGTGCAACCGCGCCGCCAGATCTGGCATGTACTTATTGATAAAAAGACGATCTTGCATGATCGAATTTCCCGCAAGGACGGGGCGGTCTTTAGGATCGGGGAAGTGTTTCTTTACCAGGTCCACAAGTTTAGCCTCGACTTGATCGGGCTCCATGCCGTTGGGAACTTTGGCCGTCAGGCCGGATTTCTTGTGATGCTCTTTATTCCAAGCATCCATGGCGTCGAGGTATTTTTGCGGTTGTTTCACCACAGTTTCAAAAGTGTCGAGTTCTTTAAAGTTGAGATCGGTGACGATCGCGGCAACTTCGATGATCACTTCTTTTTCGACATCGAGACCTGTCATCTCCATATCAAGCCAAAAAAGTTTCTGCATGGGGATTCCTATTCTAGGGTCATTGACCCGAAAGTTCTATAATGAGGGAATCCTTAGGTTGTGACAAGGGGGCTTTAGTCTTTCTGTTGCTCCATGCCGCAGCGAAGGGCTTCCTCGATGGTGCGAATTAAAGCTCGCTCGTCCCAGGGTTTGCTGACAAAGGCGTATACTCCCAGCCTTTGGGCATCATAGACAATATCTTTTTGCCCGTAACCCGTGTGAATAATAAAGGGAGTGTTAATGCCATTTTCTCGCATCCACTTCAGAACGTCCATACCTGACTTCTTGGGCATTTTTTCGTCTGAAAGGACGGCGTCGAACTGTTGTGTCTTCAGAAGCTCAATGCCTTCAACACCATTGGCCGCCTCTTGAATCAAAGAGGCCGAGGTTTCAAGTAGGGCAATAAGAACTTCACGCAGCTCGGACTCATCATCGATGATAAGAAGGCGTCCTTTTTTTGGGGTGGGGGCTGTGTTCGTCATAGGTTGATTATGACAAAGTTGATTTGCGACGTCACCGACAGAGCGCCGGTGAGTCGGTAAAATTATTTAGGAGTTTTTAGTAAAGAGGGCTCTTTTCTAAAAAACCTTATTTGCTTTTTGATGAGCCAGTGATTTTGTATTCACCAGCTTTTGTAACAGCAGCTTGAATCTGATCTTGAGAGATGTTGATTCCAGTTTTTGGTGAGATCACAAGTTTACCCATACTCACGTCGCACTTCTCCAGGCCTTCCATGTTGCAAACTTGCGCTTTAATGGAGCGGACGCAGGAATTGCAGTGCATTCCTTCGATGTTGTAAGTGATGGTTTCTGCCAAGGCAGTTTGGGAGATAAGCAAGGTTGCAATGATAAAAGCCTTCTTCATGGGGGCCTCCTTTGAGTCTTTAAATGACAGTATACCCGTTTTTGGGTATTTCCAAGAGGTCTAGGTGCCCAAAATAAGGGCATTAAACACCATGCTAAGGAATATTTTAAAGAATCTTGTTGAATTGCGGGTCCAGAGTAGCTATAAAAGATTCTCCAAATCGATGTGGGGTGGTAGTTAAGTTGGTTATAACGTCCGCCTGTCACGCGGAAGGCCGCGGGTTCGAGTCCCGTCCACCCCGCCATTTACTTTTCGAAGTAGATGGTAAAACCCCTCAAGTGTTTGGAATCAAAAGAAAAATCAAGGCAGCTCGCAAGGCTGCCTTTTTTATTTTTCGGGTTTTGGAACGAGCCGTAGTTCTGCGGTGGCCAGACAAAAATCGAGGTTTTATTTGCTCCACCGTTTCCAAATCGAACTATCAGACATCGATCGCGGCGTTTACGAATCACTCGATTTCCGTGTGGCTCAGCATCCTTCCGAAACCTATCCCTATCTTCTCACACGGGTTCTTGCTTATTGCCTGACTTACCAAGATGGCCTCGAGTTCACACCAGGTGGCCTCTCGGATCCCGAAGCGCCTGCTTTGCGAAAGCTAGGAGCTCACAACTCCATCGATCTATGGATTGAAATCGGCAACACCTCTGCCCGTAAACTTCACAAAGCAACCAAGGCAGCAAAAGAAGTCATCGTTTTCACCTATAAAAATCCTCAAGCTCTGATTAGTGAAATTCGTACCAGCGAAGTTCATCGATCCAATGAAATTAATATCTTTTCAGTAGCGCCCGCTTTTTTAGAAAGTCTCAGCGCACGAGTCGAAAAAAACAATCGCTGGTCTCTATTGGTTCAACAGGGACAGTGTGATGTGACGATTGGTACTGAGACAATCACGGGTGAAGTGGTGTCTCATTGATAGAGAAGCTCGCGGAGTCATCCCCGCTTCAGCGATTGAATAATCTGATCTAATTTTCCCAAGAACTGTGAACGGGCTTTTTGATCCATCGGAGCCGGGCCGCCTCGCATTTCGCCCATATGTCTGAGATTTTGCATAAGCTCACGGCTAGCGACTGCGGAGCCGATATTATCGTCAGTAAACTCCGCACCTTTCGGGCCAAGGACTCGCGCCTTCTTTTTCACGCAACGCTCAGCTAACAGAATATCTGCTGTGATCACAATATCGCGATCGGTGACACTTTCAAAAATCCAATCATCGGCCACATCAAATGTTCCCGAGACGACTTTCATTTCTACGAGCGGATCCAGTGGAACTCTCATATAACTGTTGGCGACGACATAAGTCTTAATCTTGTAGCGAGCGGCAACCTTATAGGTTTCCTCTTTAACAGGACATGCATCCGCATCGATGTAGATTTGAATCTCATTTTTATTTTCCAACACCAACTAAATTACCTTGAATACGTCATCATGGCAAAGGATTGGAGATCCCACCGAGAAGAACGCAAAAAGAGAGCTTAATAAATCAGGCGCTGCAGCATCTTAGAAAGCCCACCAAAGAAATCCCGATGCGCGAATCTTGCCTACAGGCTGCAAGCGTTGTTTGCATTATGACTATAGACCTTTAAGTTCATCCCGTGGGCATGGTTTTTTAGTTTCGGAGTCGATATCGTAGCATTGGCCACGGTCACTCCAAATAGCTTGGTAATTGAGCACATGCCCATTTCCTTGGAAGGTTCCAATTCCAGGAAAAGTATATCTGTCGTCTGATTTTTTCGGCACTCCTGATATGGGGGAAAATGAACCAATATGTACGACCTTTGATTTACTTAGAATCTTATTGGTGGCATCCATAATTTGAAAGCAGTCTTTCTTTTCCAAAACTGGTTCGACAATTAACGTTAAGACTGTTTTTTTTGCGTCCAGAACATGCATCATAAATCCGTAAGGCTCTTTGACCTCGCCATCATACCCATCTTGATACTCGCATTGGACAAGAATCCTATCGGATGATGCAACAATCTCTGTTCCCGAGTTAGTTAGCTTGCGAGCATTGTATGTCGATGTTGCACATCCAGTTAATAGAAGGAGAGAGACGTAAAGTATGCTATTTCTTTGTGAGTGATGCATAAGAGGTCCTGTATTTTTCCAATGCTGAATTTTTATAAGCACTTTTGCTTTTCAGAAGTCCTTTGTATTCAAGAATGATTTCCTCATTGGTTGGTGCGCGACCTAACTTATTCATCGCCCTCTCGCGCTTCCAGGCAAGCCATCTGATGCCCATAGGTATCGCTATGTCAGGATTTTCTAAATCCTTTTGACGAATTTTTCCGAAAATGAATTCTTTAACTTCACCATTTGGGTCCTGAAGAATCTTAAGAGTGCTTTTGGTGATTTGCGCAATTCCGATGGCAACTCTTGTTCTTGCGGAGGAATTAAAGCTCGATTCACTAGCGATGAGGGCCTTCACGACGTTTGGTTCAAGTGGCGGATCTATTTTAAATTTTTTGTTAAAGTAATCCGTCCAAACTGCGATCTGGTTATCGAATTTATCAGATTTTTCTTTATATTCCGGTAGCTTTCCAACTGCAGGATATACGATATTCTTTCGATCATATTCAGAGAAAACGCGCTGTATCTCAAATGGATCCAAATATGTGCCGGGGATTCTTCGTAAGTGCTGATCTACAAGCGTGATGCCTTTTGGATTTTTGAGACTGGGTTTTACTCGTCTTTTATGTTCGTGAACGGTTGTGACTTTCCTTGTGGATGCTTTCGGCATGCAATAAGTAAATCATAATCCGATTATAAATACAAATTACATTATAGCTCCTATCTCTTTTTAAGAATTCGCGATACTGCAATTTCAATTGCAGTGAGTTTCTCATTCGCGAATATCCAAATCATACCAGCGTCTATCGTGGCATAGGTGTGGGCAACTCTATTTCTTAGGCCTTGATCGCTGGCCAATTAATTTCGTCCGGGAAGTGAGAGCTGATTTTGTCAGAATGTTTTTCCAGTGCATATTAGAATGATCATGGGATGCATTTTCTCTAGCATCTTTGTTTGATCAAACGAATCGGGTGCTTTTTTCAGAAATGCACACAAGCTTCTCAGATAGTAGTCGATTTGGGAGCCCGAGAGGTCCTTTTTGCTCGTCTCTAATTTTTCTAGATATAGAATGATATCATCTATATTCTTTCGGTGTCCGGAAAAACCAAAATTGCCGCCAATGTAATCAAAATTTTTTGCATCACTTCACAGCTTTCATGTGTTTTTCAAGCCAAGCTGCGATCTCTTCAATATCTGCTTTATTTTTGATGACTCGCTCAATAATGAAGGACTCGCCGTTATCAGCGTCGACTTTTAATCGATAGCCATTCATTCGTAAGAAAATGGCGCTGGTTGCGAACGCGACTCGCTTGTTGTCATCAATAAACGAATGATTTTGCGTGAGGCTTTGTAAAAGAGCAGCGGCTTGAAGAGACAGTGATTTGTAATAACCTGTTTGTGGACGCATAAGGGCGCTTTCAAGCAGCCCCATATCTCTCACGCCTTCTTTGCCGCCAAAGCGTTCTATGAGGCGCACATGCAATTCTAAGGTTTCAGAAAGAGTGGGGTAGAGGACTGTTTTCATTTTGCTAATCGAGTGAGAAGCTCTTCATGTTCATCCAAGATCTCATCCATAGCGTTACGAAAAGCAGGACGTAATTTAGAGCGCTGCAGATATTCTGCGACGGCCTCGCTGACCACACTTGAAATGCTTCTATCGGTCGCACTTGCGTAAGATTTCAGATCTTTAAGAACCTTTTCATCAATTTGGGTAGCAAACTTGATAGCTTTCATGATTGAGATAATATCATGAAATTTCATGAAATGTCAAGAATTGCAGTTGTGACCGGTTTTTCAGGGATAACAGGGCTGGAAAATGCATAATCCGAGAAATCCCTTTAAAGAGCTACAGAACAAGATAACATTCTCGGCAGAGGCTCGCCTAGGAAACCCTGGGTTCCTTTTATTCGAACCTCAAAAGCTTGATTGTTGATGTCTAGTAAAACGATCTTTGAGTTGTTCAAAGATTGAATGCGGTAAGCGGCAAACGGTTCGCCCAAGCTCAGTTGTTTAAAGACATCGTCTCGGATGACAAGATAGCGGGTCTCACTCCACTGGGTCATGTGACTGTCTTTGCCAATCATAATCCAAGATTTAAGGTCCTCGCTGACGAAAATTTTTGTGGCGAGATCATCAAATTTATTGTCGTCTTTAAGAAGGGGAATCATCATTTTTTTACGTTTGGTGATGGAGTATACTTGGTCGGCCTCATCCCGTGTTGCGGGTCTGAAGGTTCGAACTATTTTACTGCCATTACCGAAGTCGATTTCTACGGTTCCATCAAAGCTGGCGTAACGGGAATCGAACCAGACATTTGAATCTGGAGCAGCAAAGACCTTGAAAGAAAGCATCATGATCGCTGTCAGAACGAAGGTTTTCATATTTAGATACTCCCTAAAGAGCTCTCCAAGAGCTCCAGAGGGTATCCATCCAAGTTTTATGCCGTCAGTTTATGGTCTAAAATCATATAATGATGTTTAGGGAGTTAGAGACTGTCTAGGGGTTAGACATCTTTACGGAAAAGGCCGCTTGGGGCCTTATGTAACTACCCAGCGATTCTGTCCGCCTTTAATTACCCAGCGACTTTGACCGGAG